>CAMDQC010000104.1 GCA_945905735.1 Prosthecobacter debontii
GATTTCGCCTTCGAGCTCCTGCTTCGTCACCAATGCGGCGACGGAATCGAGGACGATGACGTCGAGCGCGTTGGAGCGGATCAGCGTCTCGCAGATGCGCAGTGCTTCCTCGCCGCTGCTGGGCTGGGAGACGAGCAAGTCGTCGAGGTTCACGCCGAGTTTTTTGGCGTATTGCGGGTCGAGCGCGTGCTCTACATCAATGAACGCCGCAAGCCCGCCGCGCTTCTGTGCCTGCGCGATAAGCGTGAGTGTGAGGGTCGTTTTGCCCGAGGATTCTGGGCCGAAAACTTCCACGATGCGGCCCCGTGGGAAGCCACCTGCGCCGAGCGCGCGGTCGATGAGAATGTTGCCGGTCGGGATGACTTCGACATCCATTTGCTGCGAGGCTCCGAGTCGCATGATTGCGCCGTCGCCATACTCTTTGACGATAGTCTGTAGGACCGCTTCGAGGTTCTTGTTGCGGGCTGCGATGACTTTGCTTTCGGATTCAGTTTCGGTGGGTTTGGCCATGGTAAAAGTGGGCGATAGATTGTTGGAAAAAGTGGACCCAGACTCCGTAGGGCTCGCCTGCTGTTCGGGAAAGCCAAATGTTTCCGCGAAGCGAGCTTGCCCTTCCGCGGGCGTCCGTCTTCTTTCGCCGCACGATGCGTATTGTCAGACTTTTAATCGATGGCCGCCCGACGCTTGCTTGCGAGCACGCGGATGGCGGGTTCACAGCGTTGGACGGGCAGCTTTTCTCCGAGCTTCGGGATACGGGGCGGCGCGTAGAAGGCGCGTTGCTCGCACCGCTGGAGCCGACGGTCGTCTTTTGCGTCGGGCTCAACTACCGCCGCCACGCTGAGGAAACGAAGGCCGAGATTCCGAAATACCCCGTCCTCTTTATGAAATCCCCCGCCGCGCTCCAGCATCCCGGCGGCCCCATCCTGCTCCCGCGTGCGCTGCGGAGCGATAAAGTGGACTACGAGTGCGAGCTGGCCGTCGTCATCGGACGCGCCGCGAAGAACGTCTCGCGGGCCGATGCTCTCAGCTACGTCCTCGGCTACACTTGCGCCAACGATGTCTCCGCCCGCGATTGGCAAAAGGACGGCGGCGGTGGCCAATGGTGCCGCGGCAAGACGTTCGATACCTTCCTCCCGCTCGGCCCCGCGCTCGTGACTGCGGACGAAATCCCGAACCCCAACGCCCTGCGCATCGCCACGCGGGTGAACGGCGAGACGCTCCAAGACTGGAGCACGGACGACATGATTTTTGACGTTGCGACGCTCATCGAGTTTCTCAGCGCCAGCACCACGCTACCCGCCGGAGCCGTCATCATCACCGGCACGCCGCACGGCGTCGGCATGGCGCGCACCCCGCAGCGCTGGCTGCAGCCCGGCGACATCGCCGAGGTGGAAATCGAGCGCATCGGCGTGCTGCGCAATCCTGTGGAGGAAGAAACCGTCGGCTAGAACCGAGCGGGCTGCTGCTATGAAAACGCTCATCTCGCTAATCGCCCTCACCATCGCCGCGCAGGCGGAAGTCCGCGTCGAGTCCGTGCCGGAAAACGGCGTCCAGCCGCAAGCCATCATCGCCGGTGGCACTACGCACCTCGTCTATCTCCGTGGAGCACCCAGCGCGAGCGATGTGCGCTACGTCAGCCGTGCAAAAGGCGCGAAGGACTGGAGCGCGCCCATCGCCGTGAACAGCCAGCCCGCCAGCGCAATCGCAATGGGCACGATTCGCGGCGCGCAGGCCGCTGTGGGGGCCGACGGACGGCTGCACGTCGTGTGGAACGGCAATGGCAAAACAGCCGGTCTCTTTTACACGCGCCTGCTTCCCGGTACGAACAAATTCGAGCCGCAGCGCGACTTGATGGACGGTGCCGGGCTCGACGGCGGTGCATCCATTGCCGCCGATGCGAAGGGCGCGGTCTATGCCGTCTGGCACGGAGCAGGCGCAACTCCCGGCGAGCCCGAGCGCGTCGTCCGCGTCCGCAAGTCCACCGACCACGGTGCGACCTTCGCCCCGCCGACCGTCGCGGGCGAACCCGGCGTCTGCGCCTGCTGCTCGCTCCGTGCGCTTGCCACGGCGGATGGACTCACCGTTTTTTATCGCGCCGCGCACACCGTCACCCAGCGAGACATGACGCTTCTTTCCTCGCACGATGGCGGCGCGACATTCCGCGCCCAGCCCGTCGGCTTGTGGAAAGGAAACACCTGCCCCATGAGCAGCGCCTCGCTCCTGCCCACGACCACCGGGACTCGTATGGCGTGGGAGACAGACGCGCAGATTTCCACCGCGATGCCGGGCAGTGAACCGCTCGCGCTGGGCAAAGGAAAACACCCTTCCCTTGCTACGAATATGCGCGGCGAGACGCTCATCGTCTGGGCCGTCGGCACCGGCTGGAATCGCGGCGGCACGCTGGAGTGGACCGGTCTCGGCGCGGACGGCAGGCCCACTGCACAACGCGGAAGTGCGCCCGGCATCCCCACCTGGAGCTTCCCAAGCGTCTTCGCCGATGACGCGGGCGATTTCATCATCCTGCGCTGAACACCTCGGTCAGCCCCACATTTTTCGTGTCATCCGGCGCGGGCTCGCTTAGCCACGAGGCATGGCAATTATCGCAATCCTTGGGACCATGGACACGAAAGGCGACGAACATGGGTACGTCGCGCAACTCATCCGCGCTCGCGGGCACCAGACGCTGGTGATCGATGTGGGCACGGACCAGCCGCCTCGGCTGGAGCCTGCGATTTCGCGCGAGGAAGTGGCGCAGATTGGCGGGCTCGATTTGGCGGGGCTGATGGCTCGGCGGGATCGCGGGGAATGCGTGGCGGCGATGGGACAGGCGGCGGCGGTGGTGCTGGCGCAGTTGCAGGCGGCGGGGAAGATTGACGGCGTCATTTCGCTAGGCGGCGGCGGCGGGACTTCCATCTGCACGACGGCGATGCGGGCTCTGCCGCTGGGCTTCCCGAAGGTGATGGTGTCCACGCTGGCGAGCGGCAACACGGCGCAATACGTGGGAGTGAAGGACATCGTGATGATGCCCGCCATCGTGGATGTCGCGGGGCTGAACCGGATTTCCCGGACGATCCTCGGGCGCGCGGCGGGGGCGATTTGCGGGATGGTGGAGACGGAGATTCCCGCTGGGGAGGATCGCCCGATCATCGTCGCCAGCATGTTTGGGAATACGACGCAGTGCGTGCAAATGGCGAAGTCCACGCTCGAAGAAGCGGGCTTTGAAGTGCTCGTCTTTCACGCCACCGGCACGGGCGGTCGCGCGATGGAATCGCTGGTGGAAGCAGGCATGACGGCGGGCGTGCTCGACATCACGACGACGGAATGGGCGGACGAACTCGTAGGCGGAGTCCTCGGCGCAGGCCACACGCGGCTGGACGCGGCGGGGAAGACGGCGACGCCCGCCATCGTCACGCCGGGCTGTCTCGATATGGTGAACTTCGGCGCTCGGGATTCCGTGCCTGCGAAGTTCGATGGGCGTGTCTTTTACCAGCACAACCCGCAGGTCACGCTCATGCGGACGAACGCCGCCGAGTGCGCCGAGCTGGGCCGCATCCTCGCGGAGAAAGTGAACGCGTATCGCGGGCCGGTGAGCGTTTTGCTCCCGCTGCGAGCCATCAGTGTCATCAGCGCGCCGGGCCAGCCGTTCTATTTGCCGGAGGCAGACGCGGCGCTGTTCGGGGCGATTCGCCAGCATCTGCGGCCCGGCATCCCGCTCGTGGAAGTGGACTGCGAGATCAACGCGCCCGAATTCGCCGCCGCCTGCGCGCAAGCGCTGCTCGGCCACTTGGCGAAATAAAATGCAGCCGCCGACTACCGCGAAAGCCCGCACGAGCACGGGGAAAAAGCCCGGCGGCATCGGCTGGCTGCTTCTCGCCCCGATGGTCTTGTGGCTGCTCGCGTTTGTCGTCGCGCCGACGTGCATCCTGCTCGTGGCCAGCTTCACCGGGGCGAATGAGGACACCGGGTTCCCCATTTACGAAAAACGCACGTTCACCACGGACAACTACAAGCGCATCGTCGTGGACGACGAAGGCAAGCTCCTCACCACGGAGGAAGAAGACCTGGTGAACAGCGAAGAGCAAATCGTCGGCACGCAAAAGGTCACCCGCTTTGCCGCGCCGTATCTGCGCGTCTTCGGCTACTCGGTGCTCTACGCGGGCGTCGCCACCGTGCTCTGCGTCATCATCGGCTACCCCGTCGCGTGGTTCATTGGGCGGGCAAAGGAGAACACGCGCAACCTGCTGCTCATGGCGGTGATGATTCCGTTTTGGACGAGCTTTTTGATCCGCACGTATGCGTGGATCGCCATCCTCGCCGAGGAAGGTCTGCTGAACGGGATGCTCCAGTATTCCAATATGATCACCCAGCCCTTCCAGCTCCTCTACACGCCCGGAGCCGTCATGCTCGGCCTCGTCTATAACTACCTGCCCTTCATGATTCTCCCCATCTACGGCAGCGTGGAAAAATTGGACAACTCACTCGTAGAAGCCGCGTTCGACCTCGGGGCTGGGCCGGTGCGAGCGTTTCAGCGCGTCATTTTACCCCTCACGCGCCCCGGCATTGTCGCAGGCATCATGCTCGTCTTCGTCCCCGCCGTCGGCATGTTCGCAATCAGCAGCCTCATGGGCGGCGGCAAGACGCAAATGATCGGCGACGTCATCTCCGGCCAATTCTCCGCCGGGCGAGATTGGCCCTTCGGCTCCGCCCTCGGGATGACGCTCGTGCTGATGTTCATCTTGGCCTTCCTAGCCACCTCCCGCCTGCGCCGCGCGGCGGGGGATGCGGAGTAGGTGCGTTCGGGGTGCGCTGGTTTTGGCGTGAGGATGGGGATTACCGGGATACCCACTCGCAGATAAAGCCGGCTACATGGAATGCGTCAAAGTGGCCGCCCTTTTGGGGTCTCAATTGCCGTTTATAGGGTAAAGCTCACTCCCTCGCGATCACCGTGCTCTCGCTCGACCCGTCGTTTTTCAAAAGCAGCAGTGTGTCGTGGAATGCCTTTAGCGTGGAGCGGTGGCCGACGCTCACGTATGCGATGCCGAAGGCACGGAGCTTTTCGTAGAGGAAGCGCTCGTTCTCTTCGTCGAGTGCGCTCGTGGCTTCGTCGAGGAAGGCGATGACGGGCTTCTTCAGAAAGAGCCGCGCGAACGCGACACGCTGCTGTTCGCCGAGGGAGAGGACGTTGGTCCAGTCCACGACTTTGCCGAGATTGCCACCAACTCGGGCGAAGATGTCGCGGAGATTCACTTGCTCTAAAATGGCGGTGATGGCGTCGTCTTTCGCGTCCTCTTCGCCGAGCGGATACATGAGCTGGGCGCGGAGACTGCCTGGGACCATGTAAGGTTTTTGTGGGAGGAAAATGAGGTGCTTGTGCGCGGGGCGGTCGATGACTCCGGTGCCGGATTGCCACAGCCCGGCGATGGTGCGGAGGAGCGAGCTTTTCCCCGAGCCGCTCTCGCCCATGATGAGCAGGCTGCCGCGCCGTGGGAGCTGGAGGCTGAGGTGTTGCGTGAGTGTTTTGCTGCCGCCGGGAGTTTGCACGGATACGTCGTCGAGCTTGAGCTGGAGTGCTTCTTCGTGGACTTCGCTCTTCGCTTCTGCGGCCTCGCGGGCGTCTTCCGCGTCGAACTCATCGAGGTTATCCCACAAGTCGCCGAGCCGCCGGATGCCTGCGGTGAAAGAGCTGAGCCCTTCGATTTGCGCGATGATGATCGAGAGCGCCGCAAGCACTGCGGCGAACGCGCCTTCTGCCTGCGTGACGACGCCAAACTCGACGGTGCCGCGCATGAACATCGGCCCGACGATGAGGCCGGGGATGATGAGCGCGAGGTAGTTGTAGCCATTTGCGAAAAAGCCGAGATTGCGCGTCCAGCCGATGATCCAGAAGGAGTTTTCCAGCGTGTCGTTCAGCCGCTCGATAAGGTCGCGATGCTCACGCTTTTCTCCACGAAAGAAGGCGATGGACTCCGCGTTGTCGCGCACTCGGACGAGGCCGTAACGGAACGTCGCCTCCTTTTGATACTGGTTAAAATACAGCCCTACGAGCCGCCGCCCGAAGAGCATGGAGACGACGGTGCCGATGGCGGCGTAGAGAAATAGGACGCCGACCAATTTCCCCGAGACGACCCACAGCACACCGAGGAAGCCCACGAGCGTCACCACCGAGTTCACGATGACGAGGAAGAAGTTCAACACGCCCGTGGTGAAGAGTTTCACGTCTTCCGCGATACGCTGGTCCGGGTTGTCCACGCTCTCCGAGGCGCGGATGCGGTAGTAGGCGCGGTTGAAAAAATACCGCTTGATAAGGAGCTGCGTGAGCCACCGTCGCCACGCCAGCGACAGCCGCTCTTGCGAATAACGGTAATACACACCGATGGGCACGGAGATGAAACACACGGCGATGAATTTCCAAATCCCGCGCACCCAAGCATCATGGTCGCGCTGCGCCAGCGCGGTGACGAAATCGCGCATGGCGTAGCTGAGAAAGACTTGCACGACGCCCACGCCCACACACAGCCCGAGCAGAGCCGCAAGCCACAGCCGGGCCTGCCGCTTCGCCCCCCCGTTGAAGAATGCAGCGGCGAGGGTGAAGAACTTTTTCAGGATCGCGAGGCGCGGTTTTTCGGCTGGTGGCACCTGATGGGTTCGCAGCTCAAGCCACTCTTGGATGGGTCTATTTTACATCCGCCGGACAGCCACATCACCCGACCGGGAAGCTACACGCTTTCGCCGGACCTCCCAGCGGGCTCCTCCAGTCGTCTGGTGAAGACCATCACAGTTCGGTATCGGCAAAACTGTGGCGAAGAGGAAGACGCGTGCGCTTGCAACGACAGGCGGCGTGATAATTCAGTGCCCAAGTTGCAAGCGGTCGAGACACAACACGCAAAAGCCAAGGTCCAGCCGCGTCCCGGCATCCGTTACGGCGAACTCTGGAGCGAGGCGATACAAGTGGCCGTAAGCCTGAACCACGAGCTTTGCATCCTTCAAAATCGCCATATTTTTCTGCACACTATTGCGGGTTCTCCGCGTGCGGCGCACGAGTTCCTGCACCGGCAGCGCCTCCCCCTTTGCTAACTCGCCGAGAATGCGCCACCGGGACTCATCAAAGAGGACCGAAGCCAGTTTAGCCAACGTCAACCCCGCCACAGGAGCCCACTGGGCAGCAGTAGAGGCAACACTTGTTGCAGGAGGAGCGGACACAGAAGAAATATGAGGATTCATAGGAAAAATGAGCGCCCACTCAGTTCATCCGAGCCAGCAAACAGGCAAAAATGCACCGAATATCGTGCCCACGATAGAATAAACAGTGCGCACGACGCAAGACAAACATCTGAAGATACAGCATATGGTTCAATACAATGAGTATAAAGTTTATACAATGACACAACCAGTGCGTCCGATGCCATGTTAAGTTGCTACGATAGAACATACAGTGCGTATGACAGCGTAAACCTTACGTGGGCACAGCCTCCAACTCGCTATATTTCGCATTGGATACAGAGGAACGGCGGGTTGACCAGAGTAAGACAGCCGCCGCCAAGCTCGCGAGGGGCGAAGGTAGCCCACGACTTCAGTCGGCAGAACCGCCGCAAAGAGAAGACGCGCACGCTTCGCAGAGAAAGACGCTGCCCGCGAGCTTCGACGCGCACTCTGCTTGTCGCACCGCGCCGACTGAAGTCGTGGACTACTTTGCGCAAGCGCCGATGCCGAGCGTGTAGCCGCTGTGCAGACCTGCCTTGATCGGATTCTGCGCGATGTAGCGACGGAGGTGCTCCAGTTGCTCGCCGCTACGGACGATGTGATCAAACGGCTCGCGCTGCCAGAGCGTGCCTTGCCTACCGAGCAGCACGTTGATTTCTCGGGCGCTGCCGCCTTTCCAGCTTTTGAGGATTTCGCCGAGCGTCGTTTCTTTATCGGGCTCGATGAGGGCGTGGATGTGGTTGGGCATGATGACCCATGCGTCGAGGCGATAGGCATGGTCATGCCCGGCAACTAGGCGGGCGGCGAGAATCTCAGCGCACTCGGCGCGAGCCAGCAAGCATTCGCCGTAGCCGGAATCGAGCAGCGCGTGAAAGGCGGAGGTGAACTCGCGATGGTATTCGCGGCGTTCTGCCTCGGGCAGCGATTCGGGGTCGTTGACGCCGCGCGCTGCCAGCCATGCGTCGCGCTTCGACCGCCATTCTGCACGCAGTAGAGGGGGAATCGAATCGGCGAGGCGCGATGTGACGAAGTAAGTGCAGCCCCATTGTCGCCAGTGGGGCAGCTTGCCTTTTTCGTGCCCATAGACTTCGGCCTCGGGATTAAACGGCTTGAACGGCATGACGTGCGAGTATCGCAGGATGCGAAAGTAGTCCACGACTTTAGTCGGCAGAACCGTCGTAAAAAGAACGCACGCACGCTTCGCAGAAAGTCGCCAACCGCGAGTTTCAACGCGCTCTCTGCTTGCCGCGCCGCGCCGACTAAAGTCGTGGACTACTCTCGCCGTTCGACGCTCGCGAACTGCTTTGGCTTACGAGCTTCGATTATCAGTCTAACCAGTTGGACCACCGCCTCAGATTGGAAGTCCGCCAAAATTCTCCATCCCAGCACATCACATCGTAGAGTTCTCGGAGCATCTTTTGCTTTCGCTGGCGAGGGCGTCCGTCTGTGTAAAACCAATGTGAAACGACAATATATTTATTTCGCGGAGGATGTGCGGTCTTTCTTACATTGAGTGGTGGCTGCCAAAGATAAACGATCACTGACTCCGCAGCTTCAAGGTCAGAACGAGTGGCTCTGCGTGGGTGAACGATTTTAGCGACCCAAAACTTGCGGTTATTCGTGATTAAACAGAGTTTCTTGTGGCCTTTTTTGCGAACGGCAGCCCGGCGCTCAGTTATCCCGCAATATTGAATCTGATCGTTGCGCTGGTATTTGGTTCTACCCGTTGCGAGGTAGATCACGCGTGTCTCATCATTCTCGTTAAGGCACTCGGAATCGTAGGGGCCGTACCAATTCAGGACTATGACGCTCTCTTTCATGTTTTTACCTCCTCCCCACCAAACTCCGCCCCGTCATCTCCGGGGGCTGGGCGATGCCCAGCAGCGCGAGCAGCGTGGGCGCTACATCTGCGAGGATGCCGCTGTCGAGTTTCACGGTGGGGGCGTCGGCGGCTACGTAGAGCAGGTGGACGAGGTTGGTGGTGTGGGCGGTGTTGGGGGTGCCGTCGTGGTTGCGCATTTGTTCGCAGTTGCCGTGGTCGGCGGTGATGAGGAGTTTGCCGCCGAGGGCGAGGGTCTTTTCCACGAGCAGGCGCACGGCGAGGTCGATGGTTTCGCAGGCGTGGATGCCGGCTTCGACGACGCCGGTGTGGCCGACCATGTCGGGGTTGGCGAAGTTCACGATGACGAGGTCGTATTGTTCGAGGCGGCGATAGACTTCGAAGGCGAGGTCGGGGCCGCTCATTTGGGGCTTTTTGTCGTAGGTGGGGACTTCTTTGGGGCTGATGGCGAGGTAGCGGTCTTCGCCGGGGTAGGGGTCTTCGATGCCGCCGTTGAAGAAGAAGGTGACGTGGGGGTATTTCTCGGTTTCGGCGGCGCGGAGCTGGTTCTTGCCGGCTTTGCTGACGGTTTCGCCGAGGATCATGGCGAGGGATTGCGGGCCGAAGACGACGGGGCAGTCGTAGCTTTTGTCGTAGCTCGTGAGGGTGACGTAGTGGACTTTGGGCTGCACTTCGCGATCGAACCCGGCGAAGTGGGGGATGAGGAATGCGTCGGAGAGCTGGCGGGCGCGGTCGCTGCGGAAGTTGAACCACAGGATGACGTCGCCATCGCGGATGCGTTGTTCGTTCGCTTCGCTGAAGATGATGGGCTGGAGGAATTCGTCGCCGCGCGGGTCGGAGGGGTAGGCGGCGGCGACGGCGACGCTGGGCTTTTGAAGGCTCAACGGGCCGCGCCCGAAGACGATGGCGTCCCATGCGAGTTTGTTGCGCTCCCAGCGTTTGTCGCGGTCCATGGCGTAGTAGCGCCCGATGACGGTGGCGATGCGGGCGTTGGTGCTGGCGATGCCGCGTTCGACGATGGAGAGGAAGGTCGCGCCGCCGGTGGGCGAGGTGTCGCGTCCGTCGGTGATGGCGTGGATGGCGATGTCTTTGACGCCGGCTGCGGTGGCGGATTTGCAGAGGGCGATGAGGTGGTCCTGATGCGAATGGACGCCGCCGTCGCTGACGAGGCCGATGAGGTGGAGGCGGGAGCCTTTGGCTTTGGCTTTGGCGAAGGCTTCGATGAGGACGGGGCTGGTGTCGAACTCGCCGTCTAGGATGGCTTTGTTGATGCGGGTGAGGTCTTGATAGACGATGCGGCCCGCGCCGAGGTTGAGGTGGCCGACTTCGCTGTTGCCCATCTGTCCATCGGGCAGGCCGACGTCCATGCCGCTGGCGGAGAGGCGGGCCTGCGGGTAGGTGGCGTAGAGGTAGTCGTGGAACGGGGTCTGTGAGAGGAGGGTCGCGTCGCCATTTTCGACGGCCAGTTCGCGGCCTCCAGGATTCACGCCCCAACCGTCACGGATGATAAGAACAACAGGTGATTTTGCCATAGTGCGGCGGAGGGAAGCAGAGTGGAGGCGGGGTGGAAATGACGAATGACGAATGACGAAGTTCGCCGAGTTCGTCATTCGTCATTTGAACAATCCGCCGGGACATTGGTCTGACGCTGCGTGCCGACCATTTCTCAACTGCGGGAGGTTCCCGTATTGCTGCGAGGCGATGCGGAGAAACTCCGTGACTGGCTGACGCCGCCGCTGGCCGCGCGGGTCGCGCTTTACTCCGTAGTGATCGCGGTCGGCGCGGGGCTGTATGGCGCGGCGATTGGCTCGTGGCGCTCGCCGTTGATGGCGCTTTTTGTGGCGACAAAGTTCCCGCTCATTTTGCTGCTCACTGCGCTGGGGAATGCGCTGCTCAATGGAATGTTGGCGCAGCTCATCGGGCTGGGAGCCTCGTTCCGGCAGGTGTCGCTGGCGATCCTCATGAGCTTCGCGATCACGGCGGCCATCCTCGGGGCGTTCAGCCCGATTGTTTATTTTGCGGTGCTCAATTTGCCGCCGCTCTCGCCCGATTATCACAACGGAACTGCTTACGGGCTGCTACTCGTTTCGCAGGTCGCGATCATCGCGTTTGCCGGGATCGCGGCGAACGTGCGGCTGCTGCAGCTCCTGCAAAAACTGAGCGGCGGAAAGGCGCTGGCGCTGAAAGTCCTCATCGCGTGGCTCGCTGGCAATCTACTGCTCGGGATGCAGCTCACTTGGATTCTCCGCCCGTTCTTCGGCAACCCGGATCTGCCCGTGCAGTTCCTCCGCGCCGGGGCCTTTCAAGGGAACTTCATCGAAGGTCTATTCGGGGTCATTCGCTCTCTTTTCATCCGCTAAAAATCTATGCCAAATCTGCCTATCACACCGCCAGCCCCTCACACACCAGAGCCCGATATTGTCGAAGCCGCACCGGTCGAAGGAATCGGCGGCGTGCTCGACGCGCTGCTCCGCCGACCACGCGCCGTGCTTCACTTTCTCCACGTGGACGGGGGCGCGAGGCTCATCGCTCCGCAGCTCATCATCGCGATTGTCGCTGCTGCGTTATATGGCGTGATCGTGGGCACGTTTTCCGGCGGAGCACAGCTCTGGGCTGCGCCGCTGAAAATCACGCTGGGCCTGCTTTTCTGCGGCGGCATCTGCTTGCCGAGTCTCTACGTCTTCGCGTGTCTCGCAGGCACGCAGGCGAAGCTCCGCGATGTCGCGGGGATCGTCGCGGGGCTGCTGGCGCTCACCACGCTGCTGCTCGTCAGCTTTGCGCCGGTGGCGTGGGTCTTTTCGCAGTCCACGGAGTCGGTCGCTTGGATAGCTGGGCTGCACATGATCTTTTGGACTATCGCCACCTACTTCGGCACCCGGTTCGTCCACACCGGGATGACCCGGCTCGGCGCACGGACGGACGGCACCTTTCAATGCTGGACGGCGATTTTCGTTTTCGTGTCCCTCCAAATGATGACGGCGATCCGCCCCATCGTGGGCAGCGCAGACGCGCTGTTGCCGAAGGAAAAGAAGTTCTTTTTCCAGTATTGGGGCGAGACGATCCAGGCGGCGCAAAAGGCGGCGCGTCCCTCGGGCGAACAAAAAACGATTGAGCGCGATTAGCGTCAGGTATTTTCCCACTCGCCACGACGCGGGCTGGGGAATAGTGGAGATGCAATGAAACTCAGCACGCTGCTTTCCATCTCCGCCTCACTTCTCTTCGTCGGCTGCTCCAGCTCCGGCCTTTCCACGAAAATACAGACGCTCAACGTGTCGGCGAGTTCGACGAAGCCGACCACCCTCCTCGCTCCGTCCAAAGAGACGGAGTTTGCTGCTGCTGCCGAGCGCGAAACGGCGTTCGTAGAGCAGGCGGTGCGGACGAACACTCTCGATTCGATTGGGCAGTTTCAGCGGTTCCAGCGGGGCTCGGACAGCGGGGCCGATGCCACGGTGATTTTCGACGCCATCCGCCACGGCGTGACTCGCGTGGGCGACGGGCTCTACGCGCCCACCATCGAGGCCGACGTTCGCGTCGTGGGTCTCGATAACAAGCAACTGCTCCGCCTCACTAGATCAGCGACTTCGGGCGAACTGCACCCGCTGGATACGTTCGTGAAAAACACGAAGCTTTACCGCGAAGCACTCCGCATTGCGGCGCAAAAGCTGGCGGTGGAGCTGACGAGCGCGCTGTAGGGAAGCTACGCGTTTTCCGCTGCTTCCTGCTCGGCGGCGAGGCGATGGAGCGTCTCCTCGGAGAAGAGCACTTCAAGGTCGCGCGAGCCTGCGGCGATGAGTTCGCGCTGGCGCTCGCGGGCCAACGTGTAGTCGCTGCAGAGACCGTAGAGCGATTCGGTCGCTTCCTTAAATCGCCCAAGCTGACGCAGCGCCTCCGCGCGAAAGAGCACGAGTTCATGGTCGCCGTCGGCTGCGAGTACGATGAGCCGTTCGGCATTTGCCACGGCCTCCGGCGAGCTCGGGAAACGACCGGGCTCTTTAGAATAGCGATGCTTGTCGTTGCCACGCCACCACGCGAAGACGCGCAGCTCCAGCTCTTGCTCGGGGAACGCGGCCATCCCATCGCGGATGGCTTCGAGGAAGCCCGCTTCGTCCGTCGAGACCACGGCTGGGACGCCGTTCCACGCAGCGCGTTCCCCTTCCCCCACCTCGCCGGGCATGAGAAAGCCGAGCTGCGGCGCGACGGCCAGCCAGTAGAGCTTTGCGCAGGCTTGGCAGCGCACGACGTTGGGCTGGCGCGGGCAGTCGGGCAGTTCTTGGAAGCCGTCCGTCCACGATAGCGCGCCCGTCGGGTCAATGGCGTCGAAGGTCGGTAGCTTGGCGAGCGCGTCGCAGTGCGGGCAGGCAAGGATGATGTCGGGTCCGGGTATCATGAGGCGAGCGTGGCACGGGTAGGGGGCGATGGAAATGACGAATGACGAATGACGAAATTCGCTGGGTTCGTCATTCGTCATTCCTCCACTAATGTCCCGCAGTCGGTGCGGTCATCCCGCCGCTATGCAAAAAATCGCTATTCTCGCCGCACTCGTCCTCAGCCCTTTCGCCTTCGCCGCTGGTGAAGCGCAACTCCCGCCGAATGGTCGGCTCGCCATCGTCGGCGACTCGATCACGGAGCAGAAGATGTATTCCAAATTCATGGAGACGTATCTCGTGGCGTGCGCGGGGCGGCGGGACATCCGGGTGTTTCAGTTTGGCTGGAGCGGGGAGACGGCGGGAGGGTTTGCATCGCGGCTGGAGAATGATTTGTCCGTTTTCAACCCGACCACCGCGACGCTCTGCTACGGCATGAACGACGGCAGCTACCGGCCCTTCGAGGCCACCATCGGCAAACGCTACGAAGACGCCATGCGCAGCATCGTCACGAAGCTCAACACCGTCGGTGTGAAGAACGTCGTCGTCGGCACACCGGGCGCGGTGGACACGAAGTTTTTCGTCCGCCCGAACTTCGGCGGCGAGGGCGCGAAGCTGAACGCGGCGGACGGCTACAACAACAGCCTCGCCCAGCTCGGCGGCATCGGGAAAAAGCTGGCGACCGAGTTTGGCAAAGCATTCGCCGACGTGCATCAGCCGATGATCGATGCGATGGCGAAGGGCAAAGCGGCGCTCGGCGAGAACTACGATGTGTGCGGCGGCGACGGCGTGCATCCCGGCGCGAACGGCCAGCTCATCATGGCCTACGCATTTCTCAAGGGCCTCGGCTGCGATGGAAGAATCGGCGAGATTTCCGTGGATATGAAAGGCGCGGCGACCGCGAGCGACGGGCACAAAGTCCTCACGAGCGCAGCGGGAACCGTGGAGCTGGAGAGCGAGCGTTACCCGTTCTGCTTCGACGGCGATGCGAAGTCCTCCGGCGGCACGCGCAGCATCACGGCGTTCCTCCCATTCAACGACGAGCTGAACCGCTTCACGCTGAAGGTGAAAAACCTGACGGGCGAAAAAGCGAAGGTCACGTGGGGCGCGGAGACGAAAGAGTTCACCCGCGAACAACTCGCAGCGGGCGTGAACCTCGCGGCGGAGTTTGCCGCCACGCCGTTCGATGGGCCGTTCAAGAACTACATGAGCGCCGTCGGCAAAAAGCAGAGCTACGAGACGGGAATGATCAAAGACTTCGTCACCAAGTTCCGCAACTACGACGCCGAGGCAAAGGAAGCGCCGGAGTTTGGCGCTGCGCTCACCACGGTGAAGACGTATCTCGGCAAGAAGCAGGCGCAGCTCGAAGCCGATTCGCGTAAGGCGCTCGTGGCGGTGAAGCACACGATCTCCGTCACTCAGTAGCGGTCACTTCGTCCGCAATAGAAAGCGAACCATAGCGCGGAGCACACACGATGGGGATAAGGCCGGCGCATTGGTTTGCGCCGGCCTTCCGACCGGCAGCGGATCGAGCGAGTCCGTTACTTCGCAGAAGTCTGGGAAGGAGCGAAGAGGATGTTCGGATTCGTGCCGAACATCGTGTGTGGGAATTGGCCGTCCCATTTTTCTACGCGCGCTTTTTCGACTTCGAGCTGGCGGATTTGCATGAGCATGGGGCCGCTGTTAGCGACGGCTTTGTTGACGAGGGTGATGGCTTCGGCTTCCGCCTTGGCTTCTTCGAGCCGGGCGTCGGCTTTGCCCTTCGCTTCGAGGCGTGCTTTTTCGGCATTCGCTTTGGCGGCGAGTTCGATGATTTCGTTCTCTTTTTGCTGCGCCTCAAACTTCGCGGCGGAGACGACTTTAAGCTGCTGCGCGATGAATGTCTCATCGATGGACTTCTGTATGGCCGGGTTCTCGTAGGTCATTCCGCCGAACATGCCGACGGTGGTGATGGTGATACCGCGTGTGGTGAAGAACATGGTGAGGTCTAGCTTCACAGCGTCCACGATCTCCTGCTTTTTGGCGCGCAGCCCGTCGAGCGGGTAGCGTGCGGCGACTTCGGCGGCGCCTTGCTGGATGCGGCCACGTACCTCGCCGTCCATCACGGTCGCAAGGCTGCCACTCGGGTACCAGTAGAGGAAAGTGGCAGCGTCTTTTTCATCAATGAACGCGGTGCAGGTGAAGCCCATGCTGAAGCCGACACTGTCCGCGCTTTCGATCCAAATGGCTTTGTCGCCAGTGACGTGTTTGCCCTCAGCAGTCCACTCGCGGGTGATGGGCGAGCGGTTCACTTTCACGAGGCGCACGGTGGGGAACCAGCGGCCCGTGCTGGAGAGGCGGCCTTCTTGGTTCCAGCGATGGACGATTTGCACACGCTTCGTGGCGACTTTCCGAGCTTGGAGATAGTCCACGCTCTCGAACTTGGCTTGGTCGGCGGTGTTGCCTTCGAGCGGGATGAGGAAGCCCGTCTCGCTGGTATCAATCTCGACATATTCCGGCTTGTCGTAGGACCTCACGCAGCCCGTGAGCGTGCTCGCTGCGAGGAGTAGCGGGAGTAGCGTTTTTCTCGCACCTTTTGCACGTAGAAAGGCGACCACGAAGGGCCAAACCCACCACGCAATCGTGGCGGCGACGACCACTTGCGCGACAAAGTGCGGCCACTGGTGGGTGGCTTGCCACGCGAGCAATTCGCGCCACTCCGGCGCGCCTCCGTTGACTTGCTCCAGCGCGAGGCGGGTAGCGATTTTCGGTTGTGCCCATGCCAGCCAAACGGTGTCGGCTACGGATGCGGCGATGATGATGCCTGCGGAAAGCAGGCCGCGATGATGGTGTCTCATTTTCTGTATTTGATGTGTCTGTGCGCGAACGGACACCGCCGACGTGTTTTTCCGCCGATGCCAGTAAGCAATATGATGTTGCAGGCATCGGTTGACCCCGTACGCAGCGAGTGCTGCGGACGGTGCCCCTAGGACACCTTCCCTATACCGACGGAGTTAGCTGACGGGCTCGGTGAAGGAAGTCACCGGGCAGCCATTTGGCTGGCTACCTGCGCCCCTGGTGGCAGTTTGGACCTGCGCACCCTCAATTGGGTCCCCCGTGTCGCGCCTTGTGGAAGAGACGCGACTTTGGCGACGCAAAGCATCGTCCTAGCGCCCATCGCTACAAGCGGAATCGTATGGGCTTTCAAATAATGGGCGGCGCTGGCACAGGAGTTCGTTTTTCCGCCGCACGGCTGGACAACGGCGCACGGTCCCTGCATGTATCGGCGGATGCGACACGATCCACTACCGCCTTCTCTTTTTACCGAAAACCGCGCACGCCTCGCGAAATTACTGCCGCCGCGCAGCGTCGCGATCGTGAATGCAAACGACATTTTGCCCACGAACGCGGATGGCTCGATCCTCATGCGCCCCAACAGCGACCTCTTTTACCTCACGGGCGTGGAGCAGGAGGAGAGCATCCTCGTCCTCTTCCCAGATGCGGATTGTGAGAAGATGAGGGAGGTGCTTTTTCTCCGCGAGGGGAATGAGCACAACGAGCTGTGGGAAGGCCACAAGCTCGGCAAGGAGGAGGCACAGAAGCTCACGGGCATCACGCAGATCAAATGGTCGGCGGACTTTTGGGGAATGTTGCGGCGGATGATTTGCGAGGCCGATCACGTCTTCATCAACAGCAACGAACACAAGCGCTCATCCTGCGAAGTGGAGACGCGCGACGAGCGGTTTATCCGCGAAGTGCAACGCCGTTATCCGCTGCATACCTACCGCCGCCTCGCGCCGCTGCTTCACGAGTGCCGGGTGGTCAAAAGCGCGGCGGAGATCGCAGTCATCCAGCGCGCGTGCGACCTTACGGGCAAAGCGTTCAAGCGCGTGCTCAAGTTCACGAAGCCCGGAAAAACCGAGACGGATGTAGAGGCCGAGTTTGCGCATGAGTTCATCCGCAACCGCGCCCGCTTTGCCTACGAGCCCATCGTGGCGGCGGGCAAAAACGCCTGCTGCCTCCACTATCAGGAAAACGTCGCGCCGCTCAAGGACGGGCAGCTTCTTCTCCTCGATGTGGGCTCCGGCTACGCGAACTACGCAAGCGACATGACGCGCACCATCCCGGTGAACGGCAAATTTTCCAAACGCCAACGGTCCATCTACGACGCCGTCCTCCGAGTCCTCCGCGCCAGCACTCAGCGGCTCGCGCCCGGCGTACTGCCGAAGGATTGGCAAAAAGCTGCCGAAGCGCAGATGACGGAAGAGCTTCTGAAGCTCGGCCTTTTGAAACCCAAGGACGTGAAGAAACAAAACGAGGACAATCCAGCGGTGAAGAAGTATTTCATGCACGGCCTCGGCCACCCCATCGGCCTCGATGTGCATGATGTTGGTGACACGACAAAACCCATGCAGGCAGGCTGGGTGATGACGGTGGAGCCCGGCATCTACATACCCAAGGAGGAGATGGCCGTGCGTCTCGAAGACACCGTCCTCGTCACCGAAAAAGGCCCTGTAAACCTCATGGGCAAAATCCCCCTCGAAGCCGACGAGATCGAAGCCGCGATGCGGTGAACTCCAGACGAACGAACGTCCACATCAAGAAGTTGCGTTACCCCGACATTTCAGACTCTACTCCAACTATGACAACACACTTCATCCGCCGGGCGCTGCCCATTATCGCACTCGCAATTCCCGCCACCGTGCAAGCGCATCCTGGGCACGGAATCGTGGACCTTTCTGCCGGAGCGGTGCATCCGTTCCTCGGTGCGGACCACCTCCTCGCAATGCTGGCAGTCGGGCTGCTCGGCGCTCAACTCGGAGGGCGCGCCCGCTGGGCGGTGCCTGCGGCATTTGTGGGTGCGTTGGCAGTAGGTTTTGTCGGGCCTGCAATCCCCGGAGTGGAGCACGGCGTCGCGCTGAGTGTGCTGCTGCTGGGGACCGTCCTCGCCCTTGCGCTGCGCCTCTCGCTGCCAGTCGCGGCGAGCTTTGCGGCGGTATGTGGACTCTTTCACGGAGCAGCACACGGAGCTGAGATTCCTGCGGATGCGATGGGTGCGCTCTATGGAGTCGGGATGGTAATTTCCAGCGCCGCGCTCCACACGGCGGGGTTCGCGCTCGGCACAACTCGCACACCGCTGGTACGGTTTTCCGGGGCTTCGATCGCTGCGGTCGCGCTGGGCTTTTTCATTTTCTAAATCCCGTCGTGGAAAACTTGGGAGTCGGTGGCACAAGCGTTGCTATTGTAAGCGAAAACTAAACGCCCATACCGATGAACTTCCTAGTTGTTGACGACAATCGCTTACTTAATCGCTTCCTGACCACTTAGGAAACGCTGAATAAAGCGAGTTGAGCAGAGAAGCGCGAGGCAGGGTGGTAGTGAGTGGGGTTCTGAGGCGGAAAGTCATCGAGAAATTGCTGTTTTTGCCCCGTTTTGGTGCGATGCGGGCACGGTCAAGCCGTGAGGGCGAGCAGGCGGCGCTTGAC
>CAMDQC010000105.1 GCA_945905735.1 Prosthecobacter debontii
CCGCGCCCCGCCCGGAAAATGCACCGTGAACGCCTTCCTCGGCGGCACCTTCGGCGCTGCAACCGTGGCCTCCACCCACCGCAATTTATCGTCCGCGCCGCGCTCGCGCCTACGCCTTTGCACCCACGAAGCGAACGTCGGATACTTCATCCCCAGCCGCTTGGCAAACTGCGTCGCAGGCATCCCGCTCCGCTCAAATTCATCCAACACACCATCGCGCAACTCACGCGGCGTCCACACTCGCCCCGCTTCATCGACCTTCAGCACTCGCTCATTTTTCGGTTCCATAGATTGCGTAATGTATGACCTACGCAATTTACGACCACCGAACTCACACGGCGCTATGCGTGACGCTTACACCGAAACGGAAAGTGGAGCGATGAAACGCGTGCACCTCGCCGGATCGACTCCAACCACGACTCTGCCGCCTACACGGCCTAGATGAACAATAGAGCCGACGGGATATCACAAAAATCGCGGGACACGCTGTTCCGCATATTCAACCGAAGCCCATCGCGTTATCTCCGAACCCGAAAGAATCATCATGAAACACACTCAACCACTCATCACCCGCCGCGCGTTTGTCGCCAGTTCGTCGGCTGCCGTGGCCGGCACGATTATCGCACGTCACTCCATCGACGCCGCAGAAGCCGCAGGGCCGTTTCAGGCGATGGGCACGCGCGCGGGCGAAGTGACCGACACGACGGCGATCGTGTGGACGCGGCTCACGGCTGCGCCGAAGCGCAATGATGGAGGCGTGATCATTCCCAAGCGCGCGAAGGAAGAGAAGAAGCGGGGCAAGTCGGAGTCGAAGGTCGCCGTGCCGGTCGAGCAGCTCGAAGGCGCGTGTCCCGGTGCGCCGGGGCGCGTGCAGTTGCGCTACGGGACGCGCGAGGATTTGAGCGATGGGAAGGTGACCGATGTTGCGATGGCGGCGGCGGAGAATGATTTCATCTGCGAGTTCAAACTCAGCGGGCTGAAGCCGGGGACGGTTTATCATTACGCGAGCGAGATTCCCGGCGCGCAGAAGGAGGCGGCGTTTCGCGGGAAGTTCGAGACAGCACCCGCGGCGGATGCGCCGGGGAATTTGTGTTTCTGTGTGATGACCTGCCAGGGCTATCGTGATCGCGGCCATGCAGACGGGCATCACATTTATCCGGCGATGCAGGCGCTGAAGCCGCAGTTCACCTGCCTCACCGGCGATCTCGTTTACTACGACAGCGGCGATCCGGATGCGGTGACGGAGCGGCTCGCGCGGTATCACTGGGAACGGATGTTCAGCCTGCCGCGGCTCGTGGAGTTCAACAGCAACCACTCGACCTACTGGCTGAAGGACGATCACGACACGCTCAGCAACGACTCGGGGCCGGGTGCGACCATGGGCGAACTCACGTTCGCTCAGGGGCAGAAGATTTTCCGCCAGCAGGCGCCGATGAATGACGACGGGCCGAGCTATCGCACCGTGCGTTGGGGGCGAGACTTGCAGGTGTGGTTCACGGAAGGGCGCGATTTCCGCTCGAAAAACAAGTCGCAGGACAGCGCGGAGAAAACGATTTGGGGCGCGGAGCAGAAGGCGTGGTTCAAGCGCACGGTGAAGGAGAGCGATGCGACGTGGAAGGTGCTCGTCTCGCCCACACCGCTCGTCGGACCGGACCGGAAGAACAAGCGGGACAATCATTCCAACGAGGGCTTCCAGCACGAGGGCGACGAAATCCGCGCGTGGTTGAAAGCGAACGTGCCCGACAATTTCTTCGTCATCTGCGGCGACCGCCACTGGCAATACCACTCCGTGCATCCCGAGACGGGCGTGCAGGAATTTAGCGCCGGCCCCGCGAGCGACGAGCATGCGAGCGGCTCGCCCGGCTACGATCCGAAGTTTCACAAGTTCCACCGCGTGCAGGGCGGCTTCCTCGCCGTCACGCTGAAACGCGAGGGCGCGAAGAGCCGCATCATTTTCGAGCACCGCGATGTGATGGGGAAGGTAGCATATTCTTGGAATGCAGAGCGGGCGGTTTGATACGCACATCTCGTAGCTTGGGACAGACACATCCACATTCCAAATCCGTATGACACGCCATAGAAAGACCACACGCAGGAATTTCATCCGCCTCACCGGGGGTGTCATCATCGGGAGCACGCTCGCGGAGTTTGCCCGTGCTGAAAACTTCGAGGCCGTGGAAGTGTGCGTCTATGGCGCGACGGCGAGCGGCATCATGGCGGCGGTCGCGGCGAAGCGTGAGGGTGCGAGCGTGCTGATCGTCGAGCCTTCGCGGTGGCTCGGTGGGATGACGGGCGGCGGGCTGATGCACATTGATTGGGGACGCGAGAAGGCGGTGGCGGGGACGGCGCGCGGGATCCTCAAGAAGGACTACAACGATGCCCAGTATCGCGAGGCATTTACGGCGATGCTGAAGGAACATGCGATCCCGGTGATTTTCGAGCACCGCGTGTCTTCGGTGCAGCGCGAGGGCGCGGTGATCAAAGGCATCACGCTCGATCATGCGCCGCCGGATCGCGTGGGCTGTCCGGTGGCGGAGGCCAAGACTCGCGATGCGCGTCGCATCACGGCGCGAGTGTTCATTGATTGCTCGTACGAAGGCGACCTGATGGCGCGCGCAGGGGTGTCTTACACCTTCGGTCGCGAGGCGAGGGACACCTATGGGGAATCGCTCGCGGGCACGCAGCCGAGTCTCGCGGTTTATGACATCGATCCGTATGTGAAGCCCGGCGATCCGAAGAGCGGGCTGCTGCCGATGCTGCAGGACATCGCGATGTCACCCGAAGGTGGCGCGGACAAACTGACGATGGGCTACGGCTTTCGATGGAAATTTGTGACCGGCGAGAAACGCATCCCGCTGGAGGCGCCGGAGGATTACGATCCGCGCACGTTCGAGCTGTATCGTCGCGGTTTTCAAAACAAGGCGAAGATCGATGTCGGTCGTCGCATGAAGAAGCTCGGTGAATTTGAAGAGGCCGGCGGGCGGATTCACTCGGTGGGTCAGGGGAATCTCGCCCGCGCATTGCTCGCGCCGACAAACTACGGTGCAAATGCTGGCTATCCCGATGGCGACTACGCGACGCGTGCGCGCATCTGGAAAAACGAGCAACGATTCATGTCGGGCATGACCCATTTTCTCCGCACCGACCCGAGCGTGCCTGCGAAGCTGAAGGAACTCGCGCTGAGCATCGGGTTTGAGCCCGGCATCTTCGACGACACGCAAGGCTGGCCCCATCAGCTCTACGTGCGGGAGGCGCGCCGGATGAAGTCCGCGTATGTCGTCACGCAAAAGGACATGGCCGGCGAAACGAACCCCGAGGACTCTGTCGGGCTCGCATCGTACGGCGTGGATGAATGGCCCTACGCCACGCACGCAGTCGGCGGCAAAGTCGCGCTGCAAGGCGGCTACTACTCGATGCTCTACCTCGAAGAGGCGCACGAGGGCATCTACAAGATCCCGTATCGCGCCATCACACCGAGGCAGGAGGAATGCACCAATCTCCTCGTCCCCGTCTGCGTTTCCGCGAGCCACATCGCGATGACTTCCATCCGGATGGAACCGGTGTGGATGATTCTCGGCGAATCCGCCGGTGTCGCGGCCTCCATGGCGGTGAAAGCAAACCTGCCAGTGCAACAAATCGACTACGTGCAGCTCCGACCAAAACTGCGCGACTTGAAGCAGAAGCTCGAACGCTCAGCATCATCCTAGAAACGAGTTTGGGATCAGCGGATATTTCACCCTGTGTGAGTCCAGTTTCAGAAAGACCTCATTTAGCGTCTTTTAGCGCCTTTAGTTGATCACTCATTGCCGCATTTAGCCCGAACGCCGCGATTGCGTGTCGTAGCACACGCGGCCCTCCGCGTGAATCTTCTCACGCGAAGCGCCGCGTGAGCTACGACTGCGGCTTGCGCCGCTCCTTTGGCTCCTCTGTCTTCCGAGTCAATCGCGGCGTTCAGGTTTAGGATAATCCACCTGAATCTGACCCGAACGGCTATCGCATGAAGCTGCTCATCTCCATCCTTGCCGCTCTAATGTTTACTCCACCTCGCTCCAGCACCGCTCGACAAAGCCAAGCACCAGCCGGAACGGCGTCGCCGTGTAGCGCCCGAACTCGGGGCGTTTTGTCAGCTTTGCCCGGCTCGTCGCCGGGCTCGAGAGTCCGCACAGGAAGCGCGTGAGCTGGCGCGGCGTGCCGAGTTGCGGCAGTTCCTCGAAAATGAGCGCCTGCACTTCCTCCGCATCCTCATCGGTGAAAGGCGGGATCGGCGTCGCTGGGAGCCCCACCGCCATCGTCGGCGTGCCGGTGCGGCAGAAGTGGCAGTGTCCGCAATTTTCATCCGCCAGTGCCTCGCCGAAATAGCCGAGCAGCCGCCGCGTGATGCAGCCCGGCTGGATGGCAAAATCGAGGATTTGGTTCAGCCGTTGCGTCTCACGAGCTTCGCGCTGGGCAAATAGGTCGGCGAGCTGCGCAGCCACCGTCGCCGGGTCGCGGTGGGCCGCATCGCCACACAGCCGGAAGCCGTGCCGCAGCCCAGCGGGCTTCTGTGTGATGGCCCCCGTTTCCTCCAGCCAAGTGAGCGCCTTCACGATTCGCTCGCGTGGCTCGCCGAGCTGTTGGGCAGCGGCTTCCAGCGTGATGGTGAGATACTTCGGCCCTCGCCGTCCGGCGGAAAAAAGCCCCGCGAGAAAGCGCCGCCGGTCCTCCGTGTGCCCGCTGAGAATCGCGGATTCTGGGCGCTGAAACTCCACCTGCGTGCTCTCGTAGAAAGTGTGCGTCGGGCGCAAAAGACCATCGAGTTCCAGATACGTGATCACCGTCTCCACCACGAGCGGACGGATGTCCGTCTCCTGGCTCAAGTCATAGCGGCTCACGTCGAACGACTCACCCGAGCGCAGCATCTTGCGAACGAGCGACTCCACAGCCTCGGGCGTCGGCGTATCGCCGAGCGTGAAGTTTTCCAGCGGCACCGCATCGTCCGCACACGCCAGCAATTCACACAGCGCAGGTTGCCCATCGCGCCCCGCGCGCCCGATTTCTTGCTGATAATTCTCCAGCGTTTTCGGCAGGTTGAAGTGGATGACACTGCGGATGTCCGCCTTATCAATGCCCATGCCAAACGCGATAGTCGCCACGATGATTTCGCACGCCCCGCGCATGAACGCATCCTGCACCGCATCGCGATCCGCCGAGTCCATCCCCGCATGGTAAGCCCGCGCCGAGAGCCCTGTGCGGGCGAGATACGCCGCGACGTCCTCCGCAGTTTTCTGGAAAGTGACATACACCACTGCCGGGCGCACTTTCGCGCTGGCGAGACGCTTCGCCAGCACGTCGAACCGCGCCTCGGCGGAAGTCGGAGTGATGCGGAGGTGCAGGTTCTTTCGCCGAAACGAAGTCTGCACATGCCGCTCGTCTGCGATGTGGAACGCCTTGCAAATATCCCGCGCCACGTCCGGCGTCGCCGTAGCCGTGAGCGTGAGCACAGGCCGCAATTGCAACTCCTCCGCCACCCGTGCAAGGCGCAGATATTCCGGGCGGAAATTGTGCCCCCACTCCGAAATGCAGTGCGCTTCATCAATGGCCAGCAGCGAGATTTTCACCCGCCGCAGCCGCTCAAGAAACGTCTCGCCCGAGAGCCGCTCCGGGGCCACGTAGAGCAGCTTCAGCTTCCCCTCGCGGAGGTCCGAATACACCTGCATCGTCTCCTGCGCCGTGAGGCTGGAGTCCAGCCGCGCCGCCGCCACCCCGCGCTTCCGCAGCGCATCCACTTGGTCCTTCATCAGCGCAATCAGCGGCGAAATAATCAGCGCCGTCCCCTCCATCATCACCGCCGGGAGCTGGTAGCAAATAGACTTCCCCGCCCCCGTCGGGAACAGCGCCAGCGCCGACTCGCCCGCAAGCAGCGCACGCACCACAGCCTCCTGGCCGGGCCGGAAAGAATCGTGACCAAAGTGAGTGCGGAGCGCGTTCAACAAATCCATGCGCTGGCAGGTAGTCGCTCGCTTGGCACCGAGCAAGGAAAACGCAAATCGCTTTTGGCAAAACGCCTCGCCATCCCCGCCGTTCGCCCCGTAGCTTCCCGCCGAATGTCCACACCTCAACTCGAGCTTAACGCCTCCCGCCAATTCGTCTCATGGATGCGCGAGATGCGCCTCTCGCTGGCCTTTACCACGTACCAGACAGGCAAGCTCTTCCTCCTCGGCGTCCGGCCCGACGGCAAGCTCAGTATCTTTGAGCGCACCTTCGAGCGTTGCATGGGCCTCGCCGTCTCCGGCACTCAGACGCTCTGGATGTCCACTCTTTACCAGCTCTGGCGTTTTGAAAATGCACTGCCGCGCGGCGAGTCCGCGCCCGGTGGATACGATGCGTTTTACGTCCCCCAGCTCGCCACCACCACCGGCGATGTCGATGCGCATGATGTCGCCCTCGATGCCGACGGCAGCCCCGTTTTCGTCGCCACGCTTTTCTCCTGCCTTGCCGCGCCGAGCGAGACGCACAGCTTCCGCCCGCTGTGGCGACCGCCGTGGATTTCCCGCCTCGCCGCCGAGGACCGCTGCCACATGAACGGCCTCGCCATGCGCGACGGGAAACCCGCATTCATCACCGCCGTCAGCACCACCGACGTGCATGAAGGCTGGCGCGAACACCGGCAATCCGGCGGCGTCGTCTGCGACGTGCAGAGCAACGAAATCGTCGCCCGCGGCCTCTCCATGCCCCACTCCCCGCGCTGGCATAATGGGCAGCTCTACGTGCTCAATAGCGGCGCTGGCGAGTTTGGGCGCGTCGATCTCGCCACCGGCAAATTCGAGCCCATCGCCTTCTGCCCCGGCTACGCCCGCGGCCTATCGCTCGTGGGAAATTTTGCCGTCATCGGCCTCTCCACCTGCCGCGAAAACCGCACCTTCAGCGGCCTCCCGCTCGACGCCGCGCTGGAGAAAAAGAACGTCACCCCCCGCTGCGGCGTCCTCGTCGTGGACCTACGCACCGGGGACGTCGTCCACTCCATCACCATCGAAGGAATCGTCCGCGAAATCTACGATGTCGCCATCCTCCCCGGCGTGACGATGCCCAGCGCCCTCGGCCTGAAAACCGACGAGATTCGCAGGACGATCACCCTGGAGGAGTAGCGCGCCATCCCCGGCGGGTGTGATTGAAAGTATTCAGTAAGCAGTGATCAGTGATCAGAAGGCGTCACTGATTACTGATCACTGATTACTGACGACTGACCACCGACCACTGACCACCGACCACTGACCACCGACCACTGACCACCGAAATCTTCCCAAATAGTCACCGAAATACCATTTGCATTCCCGAGAAAACTCCACACCCTACATTTCAGTTTTTTAATAATTGGCTCCGATTGTGGGCGTCAGCCGGGAAAATCCTGTTGACTTTCCAGAGTCGGACGCCTTCATAAAGGCCGACATCCGCAACCACGCCCGAAACTCACCGCTCACCGCTCACTAAATGAATACCACACGCGATATCGCTGCCCCTGCGCGTCCCCTTGCCGGGATGTCTCGCGGTGCGGCGTTTGGAGTTCCGCCTTTAGGCGGCTGCGTCTGCGTTTTACGCGGGCGGGGGGGGCGCCTAAAGGCGGAACTCCAAACGGGGTTCGCGCGCAATATGGCTCTCAGCAGACACATTGCTCGCGGGTTTCGCACTCCGGGGCTTTCGCGGACGGCTCGGCGGGCGGGTTTTGCACTCCGGGCCTCTGCCGAACGGCTCGGCGGTCAGGTTTTGTCCTCCGGGCCTCTCGCGAACGGCTCGGCGAGCGAGTTTTGCACTCCGGGCCTCCGCCGAACGGCTCGGGCGGGAAGTTTTGCGCTCCGGGCCTACGCCGAGCGACTACTTTGAGACTCGGAGCCTCTGGTATTCTCAACAAGAGGCTCTTTTTGGCGATTTTTGCCCACTTTCACAAAAACTGACACCCGAACCCGTAACCACACCCGTTTATGGCCACTAATATCCTGCCGCACTCCATCGCCGAACTGCTCGACCTCGGCAATTTGAACATCTCCGGCATCGCCGCGTGCGGCTCGGCCATCGGGCTCTTGCAATACACCGTCGCAAACTACACCCCGAAAGTTGCCGATTTGCAGGCCAAGCAAGACGTGTTTAACGGCCAGCGTGCCTCGGTCGCCGAGCTCTCCGCCACGCGCATCCTACGCATCGCGGATATGCGCAAGGGCTGCCTGCTCGCACGCACGCTCCTCGCCATTACATTTGGCAAGGACTGGAGCGAGCAATGGGTGGCCGCTGGGTGGACGGATCATACGACCGAGGTGCCGCAAAACGCCGGTGAACTCGAAACCCTCTGCGGTGCCGTCGCCAAATTCCTCATAGCGAAACCCGAGTACCAAGTCGCCTCGTCGAAGATTAATTTTAACGCCTCGCTCTACGTCGTCCTCAAAAACGACTACAACGCGGCGGACTCCGCGTTCCGTGCGGGCAAAGTCTTGCTCGGCAACGCCCGCGACGGCCGCAAAGTCGAAGAAGCCGACCTGCGCAAATCCATGCGCGGCCTCGGAGACATCCTCCCCGACCTCATCGGCCCGATGGACCCGCGTTGGGACCTCTTCGGCTTTAACCGCCCCGGCGCAACCGTGAAGCCCGGCAAGCCCGAGGGCCTCACGTTGGCCAAGCTCGCGGGCCAAGCCGCCGTGCTCGCGCAGTGCAGCGCGGTGTCGCTGGCGACCTACTACCGTTGGTTCTCCAAGCTCATCGGCGTGGACACGGAGTTCCGCTTCGGAGGCCGCACGAACGACCCGCTCAAAGAATTCCCCGACCAACCGACGGCGGGCATTTTGGAAGTATTCTGCGAAGCCGCAAATGAAGCCGGACCGGGCGTGGAAAGCGCTACATCCAGCATCAATCTCGCCCTGTAAATTTTTTTCAATCCAACCCGACCACCTTTTCGCCAAACTTTAGTAACGACCTTTTATGAATATCAACTCTTCGACCCGCTGGCGGAAATTCCTCCAATCGCTCAAAAAACGCGAGGTCGCCGCACTACCGTTGGGGAAAAGATTCACGATGCAGCCCGAGGCGCTGGAAGGCCGTATCGCGCCAGCCGCGTTTAGCTTTTCGGGTCCGGGTGCGAGTAAAGTGGACACCGATCCCTCCACTAAGACATCATTTACTGTTGTCTCGGCTGAAACGATCGCCGACCTAAATCTAACCGTAAATATCGGCACACCCTATGCCGACAACATTGATATATTTTTATCCCACGGTGGTGTTACGGTGCAGATTTACGATGGAGCAGGAGACAACTTTAGTTCATTTATCGACGCGACTTTTGACGACGAGGCGGCATCGCTTCCTCCTACTAACGGAACGGTTTCGGGGACATTTAAGTCGAATCCAGGCCTACTCAGCGCGTTCGATGGACTTCCTCTCGATGGGCTCTGGTCTCTGATACCACACGACACAGTTGTCCAAAACGACTCCACCCCACTCATTTCGTGGAGCATTAGTGGTGATACTGGCTCGGCTGTCATGTCTGAAACAGAAGTGGCTCTATCCGGAGGAAATCTCCTAATCACCGACGCAAACGGTGGAACGAGCAACGACACAATCACGTTCTCCCGCGTCGGCGGCAACATTCGTATCAATGACCCAGGCCATACCCTGACTGCAGGTTTTGGCGCGACGCAGGTGAATGCGAACACAGTGGACGTGCTATTTGAAACCATCACGGCCGGGCTGACGTTTAACGGCCTCGGTGGAAACGATGTGTTGACCGTGGACTTTACCGGCGGGAATCCGATCCCAGCTAGCGGCATCGTCTACAATGGCGGCGCGGCAGGTAACGACTCCATGGTCATCACCGGCGGCACGACTGGCACGGTAACGCACAGCTTTACAAACGCGAACGACGGCAGCGTGACGCTCGCCGGTGCACTCGCAGGCACCATCACCTACACCGGCCTCGAACCCATTACCGACAACCTCGCGGCGACGGACCGGGTGTTCGACTTCACCGGCGGCACCGAGAGCATCTCGCTCGTCGATGCAACGGGAGCGACGATGACGATTGATTCGTCGCTGGCGGAAAGCGTGACGTTTGCAAACCCGACGAACTCCATCACCATCAACGCCGGAAGTGGCGACGACACCATCACCATCACCTCGATGGATTCGGGCTTCACCGGCGCACTCTCGATCTTCGGCGACGCCGCAAACGACAGCCTCACGCTCACCTCGCTCTCGTCGCTCAGCGCACTGACGACGAACACCGAAACCCTCGCCACGCTCCCCGCGATGACGATCGGGGCCGGAGGTCTGAACCTCACGACAACCACGAGCGGCATCACCTTTGGCGGCGCAGTGACAGTTACCGGTGGCGGCAGTATCACCGCAAACGCAGGAAGCACGATCAGCCTCCCGAGTGCGGCAAGTGATTTGGCGACGAGCGGCACAGGTGCGATCTCGCTGACGACGACGCGGGATATTCTGACGGGGAGCGGATCGAGCATTTCGACGGCGGATGGAAATATTACGCTCTCCGCGAATGTGGCGGGAAGCGGCGTGGGTTTTGGCTCTGGCATCAACCTCACTGGTGCGGCGATTACGAGCAGTGGCACCGGTGGCATCGTGGTGACCGGCAGAGGCGGGTCCGGGGCTAATTTCATCGAAGGGGTCGCACTGAGCGGCTCGGTGATCAGCGTTGTGGACGGCAATCTCCAAATCACCGGCACCGGTGGAACCGCGACTGGACTGTACGATTCGGGCGTGCGGAATTCTGATTCGGTAATCTCATCCACGGGGTCGGGCAATATCCAGATCGTGGGAACGGCGGGAACGGGAACCACCGAACATTATGGCATCTCCATGGGAGGCGCCGCCTCATCGGTGACGTCGTCCGGGACCGGCACGATAACTCTTCAAGGCACCGCTTCGGCGGCGACGATCGCGTCGGGAGTCCAGCTCGGTACGTTTGGCGCAGTGGCCGTGACGTCGTCCGGCAGCGGAGCGGTGAACCTCGTTGGTGACAGCATTACGATTGATACGACGAACGCGACGGTGAACGGCGGCGCGAACACTGTCACTCTCCGGCAGCTTACGAATGGCACGCTGATCAATCTCGGTGCCGCTGATAGCGCAGGCACGCTTGGCTTGACCGACGCGGAACTCGACCTCATCACCGCAGGCACGCTGCAAATCGGCAACAGCAACAGCGGGGCAATCACGGTGAGCGCGGCGATTTCGCACGCGAACAACCTCTCGCTCACCACCGGGGCGGGTGTGACTTTCGACAACGCGGTGACGATGGCGGTGAACAAGAACTTCACGGTCAGCGCACTCGGCACGAGCAACGGGACGATTAGCCTGCCGAATGCGACGAGTGATTTGACGGCAAGCGGCACAGGCGCAATCTCGCTCATGACGACGCGGGATATTCAAATGGGGAGTGGATCGAGTCTTTCCACGGTGGACGGGAACCTCACGCTTTCCGCGAACGCGGCTGGGACGACTTCCGGGAACTTCGTCGGAGTGAATATTGCGGGCGGGCTTGTGCAGGCGACGGGGACTGGCGTGGTGTCGGTGACCGGGCGCGGTGGAAATACTGGCGCGGGTAACTGGGGCGTCGGCGTGTATCTCGGGGGCGACATTATCGGCGGGACGACTGGGACCACGCTGATTAGCGGCACAGGCGGCGCGGCCAGCGGCGATGGCAATGTGGGTATTCGGGTCAATGGCGCGGGATCGTCGATCACCAGCAATGGCTCGGCAGTTTCGTTGACGGGCGTTGGCGGCGGTTCGGGTGCTTCGGCGATAAATTGGGGAATCGGTATTGATGAATCGGCGCTCGTCTCTGCCGGCGGCACGGGCGCGGTGACGGTGCATGGCACGGGTGGTGGCACTGCGGCCAGTGGCAACTATGGCTTGGTTCCTCGAACCGGGGGCACGATTACGTCTGGCGGCGGGAACGTGAGCGTCACCGGCATCGCTGGAAGCGGGAATGCCACGGCGCAGACGGGCGGCATTTATCTCGATACCGCGACGATCACAGCGGGTGGATCGGGGAGCGTCACGGTCGTGGGCACGGCGAGCGCGGCAACGGTGAATGTGAACGTTGGCGTGGATGTTCGCTTTTCTGCGACGATCACTTCAGCGGGCGGCGATGTGAGCGTGACTGCGACTGGTGGCATCAGTTCCATCGGAACATTCGGCGCGGGCTCTGGCGTGCGAGTAATCGCAAACGGGCTGATCTCGGCTGGAGGCACCGGAAATTTGACGGTGACAGGAACCGGCGGCGCGGGCGCGAATGATCAGCATCAGGGTGTCGTTGTGAATGGATACAGCCTTGAAGCGAACCTCGCGAGAATCGGCGCAGGGAACGGGACGACGACCGTCACGGCCATATCCGGCAATACGCTGAGCCATGCACTCGAAGTGGGCGCGAACAACACTGGGCGGATTTTGCCCGGCGGAAACAACGCGATCATCATCAACGCGGACAGCATCGCAGTAGGAGCGTCTGGCACCATCAACAGCGGCACTTCAACGACGACGATCAACACGCGGACAGCGGGAACTTTGATCAACCTCGGCGGCGCAGACGTGCTGACCGGCAGCCCGCTCACCCTCGGGCTCACGGATGCGGAACTCGACCTCATCACCGCAGGCACGCTGCAAATCGGCAACGCAAGCAGCGGCGCAGTGACGGTGAGCGCGGCGATTTCGCACACGAATACGAACGCGATCACGCTGACGGCGGGGACTGGGTTGAACATCAATCTGAACGCGAACTTCACGACGGCGGGCGGACCATTGACGTTCTCGAATGCGGTGGTCCTCGGAGCGAGCGTGTCGCTCGATACGACGAACGCGGGCGGCGTCCCGGCGGGTGCGGCGATCAGCGTGGCGGGCAACATCAATCTCAATGCGAACACGCTGACGCACAATGCGGGCGCGGCGAATACGAGCATCACGACCGTCATCAGCGGCACGAACGGCGCGCTGACGAAACTCGGCACGGGCACGCTGACCCTCTCCGGCGCGAACACCTACACGGGCGCGACGACCGTCAGCGCGGGCGTCCTTACTTTTTCCAACCGCACCATCTCCTCGACGGCCGCCTCGATCGCCAGCGGCGCCACGCTCGAGTACGCGATCAGCAGCGGCATGATCACGCAGGCCGGCATCACGTTCACCGGCACCGGCACGCTGCTCAAGACTGGGAGCAGCCGGATCAATTTCGGCAGCGCCGGGACCGTCAACTGGGAGCTCGGCGCCGGGGCGCTCATCGACGTGCAGGGCGGCGAACTGCGCGGCGGCTACTTCAGTCAGGATGTTTGGACGAGCAACCTCTCCGACCTGAACATCGCCTCCGGGGCCACGTTCATAGGCACCGAGGCAAACGTCCGCATCGACAAACTCACGGGCAGCGGCACGCTGACCACCGGCTATAACGGCGCGGGTTACGTCTCGTTCACCGCGGGCGTGAATGGCGGCAGCTCGACCTTCAGCGGCCCGATCAGCGTCGATGAAGGCGTCGGCAATTTCACCAAAGTCGGCACTGGCACGCTCACGCTTTCCGGCGCGAGCAATTATGTCGGCGCGACGACGATCAACGCGGGCACGCTGCTCGTGAACGGGTCGCTGGCCAGCGGCAGCGCGGTCACGGTGGCCAGCGGGGGCACGCTGGGCGGCACGGGCTCGGTGAATGGCTCGGTGGCGGTGAGCAGTGGCGGCACGCTCGCGCCCGGCGTTAGCCCCGGCATTTTGAATACGGGCAGTGTGACGTTCACGAGCGGCTCGACTTTTACCGCCGAGGTGAACGGCGCGACGGCGGGCTCGCTGTATGATCAGCTCAATGTGACGGGCACGGTCACGCTGGGAAATGCGACGCTGAATACGTCGGGCACCACCGCTGGCGGTGGGCCGATTATTTTGATCAATAACGACGGAGCCGATGCGGTGAGCGGCACGTTCAACGGACTCTCGCAGGGTGCGACCGTCGCGATCAACGGGCAGAACTACACGATCTCTTACACGGGCGGCACGGGCAACGATGTGGTGCTCCTGTCGGGACCCGAAACCGACGTTTCGCTCTCTGGCGGCAACCTCGTCGTCACGGACATCAACGGCGGCACGACGAACGACACGCTCACGATTTCGATCAACGGGACAAACGTGCGCGTGAACGACCCGAACAACTTGCTCGGAGCGGGCGCGGGTGCGACGCAGGTGGATGATTACACGGTGGATGTGCCGCTGGCCTCGATTACGGGGAACATTCAGTTCAACACGCTGGCGGGCGACGATACGGTGACGGTGAATTTCAGCGGCGGTAATTTCAGCGACGCCATCTCGTTCACGGGCACGGCGACGGATGTGGTCTTCAATCTCCCTGCTGGGCCAAACACCGTCACGTTTAGCGACGACGGCACCGTCGGCAACGGCCTCTCGCGCCTGAGTGGTGCGACGTTTGAGCTGACGAACTTCGCAAACCCAAGCGGCTCGCTCACCATCAATCGCGGCGACGAGACGGATACGCTGACGGTGAACGCATTGCCGGACTTCGACGCGGGCCTGACCATCGGCTCTGTCGCAAATCCGTTTGGCGCGGTCACCTTCGCTGGAGCGTTGACGCTTGCGGCGCATCGTAGCCTGAGCGCGGACGTGATCGGCACGATCTCCTTCGCAAACTCCAGTGCAGACATCGCGACGAGTGGGACGGGGTCCGTCACGCTCACGACGGCGCGCGACATCGTTATTTCAAGCGGAGCGAGCATCGTGACGGCCAATGGCGCGATCGCGCTCTCCGCGAACCAACAGACCACGGCGACCACCGGCAATTTCATCGGCATCGATATTAATGCTTCCGTCGTCCGGGCCACCGGCGCCGGTGCCATCACGCTAATGGGGCGGGGTGGCGATGGTGCGGGGGGCAATCAGATCGGCGTGCGTGTGAGCAACGGTGGCGACATCCTTGGCGGCTTTGGGGAGTTGGCTGGAAATGGTACGATTGGTGTAGGAGGAAGTCCTAGTGGAGTCAGTGTGGGCGGCATTGGCGGAGCGAGTGCCGGCGCGGGCAATTTCGGTGTATCTGTTTCAGACGCGGGCTCATCGATCACAAGCAATGGAGCAGATGTCTTTGTCGCTGGTTTAGGCGGCGGGGCAGGCTCTTCGGCGTCGAATATCGGGGTTTTCGTGATTAATGGCGGCGTCATCACTGCGGGCAGTAATGGCACAGTCATCGTGGAGGGCACAGGCGGGATGACGACTGGGAACGGCAACGTCGGCGTCGCCATCAGCGCGGTTTCAGTGGCGGGTTCCATGATTACCTCTTCTGGCGGAAATGTGAGCGTGTCTGGCACGGGCGGTGGCGCAGGTGCCGCCGTACAGGGCCACGGCGTCATCGTTGCCGACGATGGTGTTTTGACGGCAGGCGGAAATGGTTCGGTCAGCGTGGTGGGGCGCGGCGCTGGGAACTACGGCTCGGATAACTTCGGCGTGAACGTCCAAACGGCGAGCATCACCTCCGACGGCGGAAACGTCAGCGTTACCGGGTTTAGCGGACGGACGTTTGTAGGAGGGGCTACGGTCGGAGTTTATCTTGCAGATGGTAGCGTAAGTGCCGGAGGAACGGGAACGGTCACGGTTGTTGGCACGGGGGAAATGGATGATGAGGATACGGGGGCCCCGAGTGTTGCCTACGTGAACCTTGGCGTTGACGTCCGGTTCACGTCATCGATCTCCTCATCTGGCGGGAACGTGCAGGTCACGGGAACTGCGGGTAATGCTTCGAGTTTGGTGTTGGGTGAAGGGAGTGGCGTCCGGGTTTTCGGCGATGGCCTGATCACGGCAGGAGGAAGTGGAACCGTGACGGTGACCGGTGATGGTGGAGATGGAACTGCCACGTCGGCCCAAGGGGTGTTCATCTCCGGCCAAGGCTTTAACTCGAACCTCGCACGGATCGGTGCGGCCAACGGGGCAACCACGATCACTGCGTTTAAGGGCTACTTTTCGCAAGGCTTTGCGCTCGTCGTCGGCACCGATGGTGCAGGGCGAATCACCACCGGGAATAATAACGCGATTACGATCAACGTCGATAGCGCGAACATCGGCGGTTCGGCCACGATTTCCAGCGGCACGGGAACGACGGCATTCTACACGACGACCTCAGGCTTTGAGATCGAGCTAGGCAGCGAAGATGTGTTGAGCCAAGGAACGCAGTTCGGACTCTCCGGAGGAAATTTGGCGACCAGCCATGCTGAGTCGCTCGGCTTCACCGGCGCCGAACTCGATCGAATCACTGCAGGCACGCTGCAAATAGGCAATGCGTTTACTGGCGGGATCACCGTTAGCCAAGCGCTCTCGTTTACGAGCCACCTTTCGATCACTACGAGCGACAAAGTGACCTTGGACGCGGCCCTGACGATGGGTGCGGACAAAAACCTGACGATCAGCGCGGTGAAGGCGATTGAGCTCACCAATAGCGCGTCCGATCTAGCCACCACAGGTGTGGGTGCGATTTCGCTCACCACGGAGTGGAATATCACGATGGGCAGCGGGGCGAGCATCACGACGGAGGATGGCAACATCTCCCTGAGCGCCAACCAGCAACTCACGCCGACGGTGGGCGAATTCATAGGACTCTACTCGAATAATGGTCTGATTCAAACGACCGGCGCGGGCGGGATCACGGTCCACGCTACGGGCGGCGATAGTGCGACTGGCGCTCAGCACGGTGTGCAAATCGCATTTGGCGGAACCATCATCGGCGGCGCGAGTGCTGTGGTGACGGTTGAGGGAACGGGCGGCGCGATCGGCGGTGCTGCTACGAGCATGGGAGTCGTTGTCGATGAGGTAGGCTCCTCGATCACGTCTGCCGGTGCGGATGTGAATATCACCGGGCTCGGCGAATACGGAGTCATGGTGATCAGCGATGGGACAATCACATCGGGCGGAGCGGGAATGGTGTCAGTGACGGGAACGGGTATCGGCTCGAACTCCATCGGCGTGTATGTGGCGATCAACGGTCAGGTCACATCCGGCGGGGCGGGCGGGGTATTCGTGAATGGAGCCGGCGGTGCGGGGACAAACGCCGTGGGCGTATATGTAGGGCAAAATGCCACCATCACCTCCGGCGGTGGCGGGATCAACGTCACTGGCGCGGGCGGGTCCTCGGGCGCAGCGACGGATAATTACGGTGTCATTCTCTACAACGGCGGGAACGTGACGAGCCCCGGCTCCAGCGACATCACCATTTTAGCCTCTACGAATGCGAGTAACTCGACTGCGTTTGCCACCACCGTGGGCACGAACCGCGTCGGCTTTAATGGCACGAACACCTACTCGGGAAATATCGTCATCTATGCCGATTCGATGAGTATCGCCGATGCCGTCATCCGAACCACGAACATCGTGGGCCTTCGGCAGGTGTTAAACAGCACATCGGTAAATCTCGGCGGTGCAGACAGCGCGGGGACCCTCGGGCTCACCGATGCGGAACTGGACCAAATCATCGCCGCGACGACACAGATTGGCGATGCCAACACGGGAGCGATCACCATTACCGCCCCGATTTCCTCTGCGAAAGATCTCTCGCTGTTCACCACGGAATTGACGTTCGCGCCGGGTGGCGGGCTTTCTTACCTCCTCGACGGGTCGTCGAGCACGCCGGTGTTTGGGGCCGTCGGTGTCTTCGGAAGTCAGGCAACTGTGGATCTGACGAATGGGACGCTCGCGCTCACGAACTCGCTGAGCGGTGTGCCTACAGCACCACTCACGATCCTCGATGTGCCGGGTGTCACTCCGGTGACTGGCACCTTTGCAGGCCTCGCGGAAGGCGCGCTCATCGTGATGGGAAAGATCCATTTCAACATCACCTACGTCGGTGGAGACGGGAATGATGTGCAACTCCTCGCCATCGCGGCTCCTCCGGGAGGGACGGTCAAACTGGCCGATCTCGACGGGACAAAGGGCTTCACCATTTACGGGGAAGCGGACGGCGATCGCACCGGGCAAAGCGTGAGCGGCGCGGGCGACATCAATGGCGACACGATCGATGACTTCATCATCGGAGCGAACGGCGGCGCAGGCCGGGCTTACGTCGTCTTTGGGAATTTCAGCGGCTTCCCGAGCAACTTCTCGCTCGCCAGCCTCGACGGGACCAACGGCTTCCGAATCGACGACACAACCAATTCAGCTTCGCTCGGCCTCACCGTGAGCAAGGCGGGGGATGTGAATGGCGACGGACGCGCGGACCTCCTCGTGAGCGAGGCGCAGGCAGACGGGTTGGGAGCAACGTTTGTGGTCTTTGGAAAAGCGACCCCATTCGCCGCTACACTCGACGTCCGAACGCTCGACGGCAC
>CAMDQC010000106.1 GCA_945905735.1 Prosthecobacter debontii
CTCCGAAGATCGCCTCCGGCGTGTGCCCGTGCACCGCTATCAGTTCATCCAATGCTTTGTTCGTTTTCTCTTCTTCTTTGCTTTTTGGTTTTCTCACTCGTTTGTGTCCTCTCTTTTGCCTGGCCACACAAACTTTCTGATAGGTCCGCAGCGCTTCCTCCGCCTGCACGCCGCGCCGTAGTGGTGGCGGACCTCTTTGCGACAAATGACCCGCTCCACCGCAGTCGCCGCGTTCTTCAACGCTGCGGCGGAGTTCTCCGGCGTGAGCAACCCAAACCCGAACGGAGCATGGAGCCAAGGCTACACGAAAACGCTCGGCTCTTCGCTGGTGCTGCACGATCAATTCATCCTGCACTACAGCGGGGATGTGGATGCGCGGCATTCGAGCAACGGCTCAGTCTTTGAGAAGAACAACGGGGCGACGACCGCGTTTGGCACCGCGCCGGGGCAGGTGGCGCTGCATCCCGGCGCGGATAGCCAGTAATCCGTGCTGCGCTTTACCGCGCCGATACGAACAACAACATTTGCTTTCGCACCGCACAGCGCGTGGACCGCTCCGACAAACACAAAGAACCCGCCGGGTGCTGGTAGCCAAGGATGGAGGTCCACGGCGAAGGCTCCGGGCTAAATCACTGCTGGCGCGGCTTTCGGCGCGTTGTCGCCAGAACGGAAGGGCGAGACTTTCACGACGTTTTCTGCGTCGTGGTCTATGAGGTGCAGCCAGTCTTCGGTGATGTCCGTCGGCGGGAAAATGTCGTTTTCCTGATACTCGGCTTCGAGGGAAACGAGCAGGTCGTTCTCGCTGATTCCTTCGTCGCCTCCGGTCGCCAATGCACGGCGGATGGCGTGGCTTTTCGCCCGCTCGACGATGCTGGCGATGATTGCGCCGCTGACGAGGTCGCCCCGGTAGAGCACTTCTTTGCGCCCGCTGCGGAGCGTGATGTTGAGGAAGCGGTTTTCGTCGCGGTGGGCGAATTGCGTCTCGATGACTTTGCTGACGAGGTGCTCGACGACGGCTTGCGCGCCGCCTTTTTCCGCGAGCAGCGCGGGGTCGTAGGGGAGGTCGGGCGTGAGGTAGAGGCTGTAGATTTCCCGTGCGCCGTCTTTTGATGGGCGGGCGACTTTGATTTTCCGGTCGATGCGTCCGGGCCGTAAAATAGCGGGATCAATGAGGTCGGCGCGGTTGCTGGCGATGATGATGACGGCGTCGTGCAGCGACTCCAGCCCATCCATCTCCGTGCAAAACATCGGGACGAGCGTGCTGAGGATGCTGCTGAAGCGCCCGCCGCGCCGGGTGCCGAGGATGCTCTCGGCTTCATCAATGAAGATGAACGGCAGGAAGCCTTCGCGGCGTTTTTCGCGGGCGGTGGCGAAAATCTCGCGCACCATCCGCTCGCTCTCGCCGACCCACATATTGAGAATTTCCGGGCCTTTGATGTGCATGAAGAACTCCTTCATCTCCTCGCCGGTCTTCGCACGAAGTTGCTGAGTGAGGTTCCACGCGGTCGCTTTGCCGATGAGCGTTTTGCCGCATCCCGGCGGGCCGTAGAGGAGGAAGCCTTTGGGTGTGGCGTGGTGAAATTTTTCGTAGAGGTCGGGGTGCAAGAGCGGGCCTTCGATGGCTTCGCGAATGGCGCTGATGGCTTCGTGTTGGCCGCCGACTTTCTCCCACGGGAGCTCGGGCACGGTGTCGAGAAAGTAGTCGTTTTGCTTCGTGCGCGCGATCGCCTCCAGCGCGACGCGGAAACCTGCATCTACGCGCACTTCGTCGCCTGCTTTGAGTTTCTCCTTCGCGATGAGGTCGCTGCGATAGACGATGGTGGCTTGGTCGCCGACGCCAGAGCCCACGCGGAGGCGGTCGCCTGCGAGTAGCTCGCTCACTTTCACCACGGGCCCGGCGCGGTCGTAGCCGAGCTCGCCGATGATGACGAATGCCTCGTTCACCAGCACACGAGTGCCGCGTCGGAGCGTGCGCATGTCCACGCGCGGGTCCACGTTGCAGTAGTATTCCTGCCCGCCGACGACGATGTTTGCCAGCATCGTGGGGCGTCCGTTTTCAAATCGCGGATACGCCGTGATGAAGATGCCGATGCGATTGGCCGGGGCGGTGACTTTTGCCACGACGGCTTCGAGTTTCTCGATGGTTTCGCGGGCTTCATCCATGATGTCCTCGCGCTCGCGGAGTTCCGCCGAGAGGTCGAGTAGATCGGCGCGGACTGGGTGGCCGGGGTCGAGCTGAGCGACCAGTTTTTCAATCCTTCCGACTAGGCCCAGCGGCTCCTGTGGTTCCTCTTCAAACGGCGGCGTAAAAATTTCGTCCATCGGTGTTGGCGGACCATACATCATGCGGCGTGCCGCGCAATCGCGCTCTATGGAATCGTCCGCAGCAGCCCGTGCATCCGGGAGAAATGTGCGTCTTCGAAGCCCATCGCGCGCTTCAACTGGTAGTCGCGTTCCAAGATGTTTGGGTGCGCTTGCCAGCGGCGATACTCGGCCCATGGGACGACCCCGTGCAGCGCGGCCCATAGACCCGAGCAAGGCACGGGGTAATCGCTGCCGTGCAGCAGTCTATCGCGCAACAGGCCGGGCACCACGGCGCGCGCGGCGTGGCGACCTCGCAGCGGGACGTTCCACGCGCTCGTGTCACCGTAGAGATTTGGGAAGCGGTCGAGCATCTTTGTGAAAGCGTGGAAGTATTCCGGGTCGAATGGGCCGCTCTTCGTCGCAGCGTGCGCGGCGATGCAGGTGACTCCGATTTCCAGCGGCTGAACGAGCACCGCCGGGTCGGAGTATTTTGGCTCGATGACTTGCACCGTATGCTCGCCGCCGGTGTGCGCGAGCAGCGGCAACTTCGCCTCTGCCATGCGCTCCCAGAAGCGCCGGTAGCGCCGGTCGTTGCAGTCCACATTGTGGCAATTCGGCAGGAGCTTCAAAACGGCAGCGCCCTCAGCCAGACAGCGTTCGAGTTCATCCATCGCATCGGGCCGCGCGGGGTGAATGCTGACGGCGGGAATAAACTCGGGGTGCTGTTTGCAGAGGCGGAGGAGGTAGTCGTTCGGAACGTAAAACGAGCCCGCATCGAGCTTCCTCCCGTCCGGAGAATAGACCTCGTCTTGCGCGAGTAAGACGATGCCGCCGAGGGATGACTCGCGCACGAGTTTCAGTAGGTGCGCGACGTAGAGATCATCGAACTCCGGCGATTGTAACGAGACTCCGCCGAGGCCGATCTGCCGGAGCATGTAGGCGGCCATCGGCTTTTGCCACCAAGTCGCGCCAAGCTTCACCCAGCAGCCAGAACCGCCCTTTCCGTTGCCCACGAGGCGGACGTGCATGTCGATAGGTTTCATAGTATTCGTGATTCGCCAGCCCGAAACGGTGTCGCATGAACGAGCCGATTCATCGACGGAAAAAGTCGGACGGCTTCATTTCAGCACGCGGCCTTAACGTCCCGGGCCGATGGTAAAATTTGTGAAATGCAGCCTTGTTCCTTGCACTAGGGGCGCGGGTGACTACTTTGCGCCCGGCAATGTCCCAACAGCAAAGTATTGAAGCAGCAAGGGCGCGAATTCAGCGCTTGGTAGATGAGATTTCGGCTCTCGCTAAGTCGGAGATGCGGTCCGAAGAGTTTTACGCGCAGTTCCTCCAGCGTGCCGTGGCCGCGTGCGATGGAAAAGGCGGTGCGATCTGGCTGGTGGGCCAAAAGACGGCGGACGGGAAGAACGAGCTTCAGTTGGCCGCCGAGGTGGAGATTGCTTCGTCGCTTTTCCAGTCCGACGAGCAGCAGCGCGGGGTGCTCCTTCGGGCGGTCGGCGAGGTCGTGCAGACGAAAAAGGCGCTCGTCCTTTCCGCAGACTCGCGGGCGGAGGACGTGCAGAAGCCGGGCTCGCTCCAGTCGCAACTCTCGCAGATGGGCGGGCAGTCGCAGCAGTCGCAGCAGCCTTCGCCGAACAAGACGCCGTATCCTTTTATCCACGTCCCGCTCTTTTTGAAGGAGCAGATTCTCGGCGTGCTGCAAGTGTGGCTCCAGCCGTATGTGGCGCGGGAGAATTACGCGGAGTTCGCCACTTTTCTCACTCAGCTCGCGGCGCATGTGGAGACGCATCTCCAGTCGCGGCAGGTGGGCAATCTCGTCGTGGAGACGCAGCGTTTGCAGCATTTGCTGAAGTTTTCCACGGACCTTGCGGGCTCGCTGGACCCGCTGGAAATCTCGCGGCTGGCTGTGAATTATGCGCGCGACTTGCTCGGTAGCGAGCGTTGCGCGGTGCTGCGGCTGCGCGGGAAGGGCTGGGAGATGATGGCGATTTCTGGGCAGGAAGTCGTGGAGCGGCGGAGCACGATGGTGAAGACGATGACGGCCTTCGTAGATGCCCACACGCCGCGTGAGCCGATGCCCGTCGTCGTTCCCGAGGGACAGCCTGCACAGCTCGGTCCGTGGGTGATCGCGCTGAGCCGCAAAGAGCTATTGGAGCTCGCCGAGCCGGGGACTGTGCCAGCGCCGGAGCGCGCGCTGGTGGTGCATCCGCGTGGACCGACGGAGATTGCAGACACCGCATATTTTGAAAACAGTCAGGTTGCGGCGGCGCTGATCGTGCAGATTTTGGACGCGGACAAAAACGTGATTGGCGCGCTGTTGGCGGAGAGTACGGTGGACGCGGCTTACGATATGCAGTCGGGCGCGAAGCAGCTCCCGCCAAGCCACCGCCTCGGCGAATGGCTCGGGACGAATACGGGCCGCGCGATGCGTGGAGCGTTGGACTATTCCGAGCTGCCGGGCCTTTTCGCTACACGGCGTCTGCGGGAGGTGAAGCGCTCGCTCACCGGCACTCAGCGGGCACGTAAAACGTTCAAACTCATCATGTGGCTGGGGCTGATCGTGGGCACACTCGTCTTCCCGTGGATGGAGGAAGTGGAGAGCGATTGCACGCTGGTGCCGCACAAGCGCGTGCAAGTCGTGCCCGAAGTGCGCGGGCGCGTGGAGCAGATTTTCGTCAAAGAAGGCGACCGTGTGAAGGCGGGGCAGAAACTCGGGAGGATTGATACGCACATCGCCGAGTCCGAGCTGGAAGGCGTGCGCAAACAGAAATTGAGCGCATCACTCGAAGCGCAAAACCAACGCGCCAACGGCCATGAGGCCGAGGGGCAAATCGCCGAGAAGCGTGCAGAGGCATACGGGATTCAGGAGGCAAAACTGCTCGCCGACATCGCGGCGGCGACGTTGCTCAGCCCGATGGACGGTGTGATTTTGACCAAGGACATTGAGCTACGGAAAGGCATCTTCATTGAAGCTGGAACGGAGTTTGCGACGGTTGGGACGATGGACTCGTGGGACTTGCTCGTCCATTTGAACGAAAAGCAAATCGGGAAGGTCGAAGCCATCCACACGGAGAAAGCGACGGTGCCTGTGAACTTCATCTTATACAGCTTCAACACATACCAGATTTCCGCGCCGTTTAAGGACAGGAGCCAGCTCAGCCAGCTCGCCTACCCGCACGAGCGCGAGAGCGCGGTGAAGGAAAACGCGTTCATCCTCACGCTGCCCGAGGTGGAACTGCCCGAGCAAATCCGTGGTGCGATGCGCCCCGAACTCACAGGCCGTGCGAGCATCCATTTAGGGCGCAACCCGCTCGCACTCATCTGGGCACGAAACATAACGCAGTGGGTCCGGCTGAAATGGATATGGTGAACGGGAGCGACCAAGCATTGTCCCGGAGGGACAGCCAGAGATTAGCCGGGGGTAAAGCGAGGAACGAGCGGCACCCCCGGTTCGCCACCCTGCGGCGCACACCCCGGCAGGGGTGTCAGAGGCGTGGTGACTGTGCGTTTCTTCCGCCCCTACCGGGGCGCATGGCGACTTACCGCGCATCCGGTGGTTCTCGCTCGTTCCTCGCTTCACCACCGGCTAATTTTTGGCTGTCCCTTCGGGACAAATCGTTACGCATCCTCATTTTTCCATGAAACTCACTCTCACAGCCTTCATTTTATCCAGCTCCCTCCTGCTCGCCCAGGTAGGGGGCGTCGCTAAAAAGGAACGCAGGATTCCGTCTGGCATCATCTATCCAAACGCGACCGTCCAAGTCAGCTCCACCGTCCCGATGGAGATCATCAAGGAGATGCTCGTCGAAGAAGGCACGAAGGTGACGAAGGACCAAGTCATTGTCCAACTCCGCAACGACCGAGAGAAGATGGATGTTCGCATCTCGGAGAAAGCCATCGAGCTAAAGCAGTTCATCGCACGCGGGCACGAACGGCTCTTTAGTGAAAAGATGGGCAGCGAGGAGAAGGCACTAGAGGCGCGGACGGACCTTGAGCTGTCCAAGATTCAGATGGAGGCCAAGAAGCTCGCGCTGGAGGAAAAGACCATCCATTCCCCGATCAACGGTATCGTGGTGAAAAAATATAAGCAGACCGGCGAGATGGCCACACAGCAGACCCCGCTGCTCGAAATCATAGATATAGACACCGTGGATGTGACGTTTTTTCTCTCGGCTGGATTTCGCAAGACCGTCGAAGAAGGGCAGACGATCCGCATGAGGATCGAGGAACTCGACAATGCACAGGTGGAGGGGAAGGTGAGCTTTGTGGACCCACGCAACGACGCGGGCAGCAGCCTCGTGCGGGTGAAAGTGAAGGTCGAAAACAAGGACCACCGCATCAAAGCGGGCATGAAGGGACTCGCAGAAGTGTGGGAAGAAAAGGACTAAATGGCCGCAGTCGCCGTCAAAGAAACAGAGCTGGCCAAGCCCGCGCCGCAGCAGGAAAACGTTGTCCTGCCGCAGCTCCGTGCCGACTTGGTCATCAGCAAGCAACTCTTTGAGGGCCGCAGCTACTACGTCGTAAAAGACCCGATCTCGCTCCAGTATTTCCGCCTCACTGCCGAGGACTACGACCTCGCCATCCTCTTCGACGGCAAGCGCACCTTTGGCGCGATCCGCGACGGATGGGTGCGCTCGCACCCGCACCTGCGGCTCGAATACACGCCGGAGGAGATGAACGAGCGCGTGCTTAAATTTGCCAACGACCTTGCGCTGCTTCAGTTCCTCGCCATCCAAGGCCAGCGCACGAAAGCGCGCATGGATGCCGCGAAGAAGCAGAAGAAAAAGAAGGGCGGACTCTACGCACTGGCGAACAACATCTTCTTCTTCCGCCGCTCGATGTACGACCCGGATGTGCTCTTTGGCCGCATGGCGAAATCGGTCGGCTGGATTTGGACGAAGACGACCTTTTGGGTCTCGTGGGCCATCATCGCGCTGGGCGCTACCGTCTTCCTTTATAGCGCCGAGGGGCTCGACCATGCGCTGGCGAATCTTTTTAACTGGAACAACCTCGCGCTGATGTGGGTGACCACGATCGTGCTAAAAAGCGTCCACGAACTCGGCCACGGGATGACGTGTAAGCACTTCGGCGGCGAGGTCCACGAGATCGGCTTTATGAGCATGGTCTTCACGCCCTACTTTTTCGTGAACGTGTCGGATGCTTGGACGATGCCGGACCGCCGACACCGGATGCTCGTCTCCTTTGCGGGCATATACGTGGAGCTTGTGTTTGCGGCTTTCGCCACGTTCCTGTGGGCGGTCGTCCAGCCCGGCTGGTTCAAGGATTTCCTCTTCAACATCATCGTCATTGCCAGCATCAGCACGCTCATTTTCAACGCCAATCCGCTCATGCGGTTCGATGGCTACTACATCATGATCGACGCCATCGAGACGCCCAACTTGCAGCAGAAAAGCCGCGCGCTCGTGCAGAACAAACTCACGAGTCTGCTCTTCGGGTCATCCGGCAAGGGAGACCTCCTCTCGCGGATGCCGATGCCGAAAAAACGGCTCTGGCTCTTTTACACTTACGCGGTGCTCTCGTGGATTTACGGATACTACGTCATTTACAGCCTCATTCTCTTCATGGAGCCGCATCTCCAACCGCTGGGATTGGAGGGTCTTTCCGATTGGTTCGCTTTCCTTGCTTTGACGGGCTGGGTCGTCGTGCCACTGTGGCATTTCGTGCAACAACTCCATCTGACTAAAGAAGACATAAAACCCGGCGGGCGCTGGCGGCGCATCGCCAAAGTATTTGGCATCCCGCTGATTGCATTTGGCGCATACTGCTTTGTACCCGTGACTACCGAGGTGCTGCGCCACAGCGCCGTCGAGGTTGCAAACCCCGAGATTATTCGGCCTGAAACCATCGGCTTCATTAAGAGCGTGCTCGTGAAAGAAGGCGACCGCGTAAAGCCCGGCCAAATCATCGCAGAGCTGGAAAATCGCGACCTTCGCCAAGAACTCGCCCAGCAGGAACTCGCGCTCAAAGACTACGAACTTCGCATCCGCGCCGCACTCGGCGTCGAGCGCGCGGGTGAGATGAAGCAAATCGAAGCCCTGCGCGACGGAGCCAAGGCTCGGCTGGAAAAAGCGCGCCGCGATGTCGAGCAGCTCACCCTCCGTGCGAAGACTGAGGGCGTCGTCCTCAATCGCGACCTCGCATCACGATTGGGCCAGCTTCTTCGCCCGCCAAACGACACCTTCTGTGAAATCGCGCAGCTCGACCCGATGCAGATCAAAATCCCGCTCAGCGAGCAGGAAGTCCGCGAAGTCCGCGCTGGCCATCGCGTCACCCTCCTAGCGGATTCGTTCCCAGGGCGGAAGTTTGAGGGCGTCGTGAAGAGCGACCCGACCCAGCTCGACGAGCACAATTTCCCCCTCGCTTTCAGCAAAGAACGCGGCGGCGATGTGCCGACTGCGCCCGATGGCACGGGCCGCGAGAAGCTGCTGGAGCACACTTATGTTGTCACCGTCGAAGTCCAAAACCCCGATAACCTGCTGCGCTACGGCATGACTGCGCGCGCAAAAATCGAGACCGGCAAACGCCCATTTGGGAAGATCGTTTTGCAGTGGATGGTGGACTTAATCAGCCTCGACTACCGCTTCTGATGCTTCTCCACCGTTGGTGTATTCCACTCATCTCTATCGCAGCGCCCGCCCTTTTCGCTGCCGACGAACCCGCACCCGAACTTCGCGCCACGCCGCCGCCGCTTGCCCCGCAAATCGACCCGCCGGTGCCTGCCGAGTCGCCTGCGGATGCCGCTGTGCCGCCGCCGAAACCCATGACCGAAAAGCCGCCGGAGAAACCTTCCGCGACGGACTACTTTGGCAAAGGCACGAAGATCGAAGTCATCACGCTCCAGCAGGCCATTCAGTCTGCGCTGAAGAACAACCTTGATGCGAAGATCGAGGAAATCGGCATCGCGATTGAGAATGCCCGCGTCAAAAACGCATACGGTGAATTTGATCCCGTCTTCAGCTTCAGCGCCCAGCGCCAGCGGCTCAAGACGCCCGACTCCACGGACAACATCCGCAACGCCGATTCGCTCCTCCGCCTGCAAGATGTTGCCCTCGCCACGCAGGTCGTGAATGGCGGCATCGCGGCCTTTAACTCCACCCAGCAAGGCGTCGCCAACTTCCTCGCCGAGATAGACGGGCGCATCCAAGCCATCTCCCAGCAAGGCGTGTTGAACTTCAATTTACCACGGCTGAACTTCCAGCCGCAGTTCGCTGCGCCCATTGTCCCGCCGACGTTCTCCAGCGACATCGTCACCTTCACCCAAGACGTGGATACCGCCGAGGCGGGCATCCGCGCGCGGACTCCGCTGGGGACGATTTTCGGCATTACCACTCGGGGAAATAAGACGCGCCTTTCGTTTGTCGGCGACACTCGTGATGTGCTGCCGACCTACGGTGCCAGCGCCACGCTAGAGTTCCGCCAGCCCTTGCTCAAAGACGCTGGCATGAACGCGAACATGGCCGACATCCGCATCTCGCAGAAGAACCGCGCGGCGCAGGAACTCACTTGGAAGTTCCGCATCGAAGTCGCCCTGCAAGGCGTCGTCGCGAACTACTACGACATGGTGCAGGCGTTCGGGGACTTGGAGAACAAAGGCGACGCGATCAACGCCGGCCTGAGGCTCCTCGCCTTCAGCCAAAGGCGCGAGCAACTCGGATTTTTCTCGCCGTATGAAGTCGGCCAAGCGCAGGTGCAACTCATGGCGGATCGCGCGAATCTTTACCGCTCGAAGTCCTTCCTGCTCGACCGCCAGATTTTGCTGAAGCGGCAGGTTTTACCGGAGTTTAAGGCGGACGATGTCCGTGTATTTTTGCCGGAGGTGATTCAGCCTCTCGCGGTCCCCTCGCTCGATTCCGACGCTTTGCTCCGCATCGCGTTCTCGAAAAGGACCGATTACAAAGCGCTGATCATCTCTGCCGAGAGCGAGGATGTGCGGCTTAAGTTTGCGAAAAACCAAGCGTGGCCGCAGCTCGATGTCGTCGGCAGTTACGGCTACTCGGGCTTGGACAGGACGTTTAGCGACGCTACCGACCGCCTCCTTGAGGGCGACTCGCCCGCATGGTCGATTGGGTTCAACGGCTCCGTCCCGCTCGGTGGCATCCAAGGCAAAGCGCAGATCGAAGCGGCGAAAGCCCGCAAAGTGCAAGCCATCACGCGCATCAAGCAATCCGAGCTTGAGATCGGCCTCTCCGTTCAGCGTTCTATCGCTACTATTCGCAACGCCCAGCAAGCACTCGCGGCTGGAAAAGCGACGAGCGACGCGGCGAAGGAACTCGTTCACGTCGGCCTTGTTCGCATGGAGGCTGGGCAGCTTTCGAGCTTTGAGCTGATTGATCAGCAGCGCCGCCTTTACGAAGCACGCTCCGCTGAACTCGCCTACCAAGCCTCGCTGAACAAAGCCATTACCGAGCTCTGGCTGGCCACCGGCACCGTGCTCGACCAGCTCGGCGTGGTTTACGAAGACACCGTCGATGAGCGCAAACTCTGGGAGAAAGTCACGCAGCCCCCACCGCTCGCCAAGCCCTACTTGGAGAAAGCTGGCAAGCCCGCAGAATTAGCCCCTGCAACGCCCGCACCGAAGCAGCCCGAGACCGAAAAAAGGGCGCTCTTTGGCCCCCGCAAGCGGCTTTGGAAGTGAGGACGCGTTATTTGCCGTAGGCATCTCGCAGCACTTGCATCGTGTGCCGCACGGCGACTCGTCCGGCGAGGTGGGCGCGGAGCTGCGTCATGCAGCCGATGTTGCCCGTGGCGACGAGTTCTGCGCCGGAGTCGAGGACGGCTTGCGCTTTGGCTGCGCCGAGACGGGCGGCGATGGCGGGCTGGTCTATGTTGTAGGTCCCGGCGCTGCCGCAGCAAAGATGCGGGTCTGCGAGTTCGAGGAGTTCTAGCCCCGGCACTGCGAGGAGGAGTTCGCGAGGGGCGTCGCGGACGCCTTGGGCGTTGGCGAGATGGCAGGCGTCTTGGTAGGCGACGCGGCATTTTTCCCCAGCAGGAAACTCCGCGACTAGACCGATGTTGGCGAGGAAAGCGGACACGTCTTTCACTCGATGGCGAAAGCTCTCTGCGCGCTCGGCCTCGGGCTCGCCGGCGAGCATGAGGTGATACTCGTGTAGCCCGCTGCCGCACCCGGCGGCGTTGGTGACGATGGCATCTACGTCCGCCGGGAAAGCGCGCAAGTTTTGCCGTGCGAACTTCCGCGCGCTGCCGAGGTCGCCGATGTGCCAAGCCAGCGCACCGCAGCAGCCTTGCTCGGGCGGGACGAGGACTTCGATGCCGTTGCGGCAGAGCACGGCGATGGTGGCGGCGTTGATGTCCGGCTCTAGCACTTGCTGCGCGCAGCCTGCGAGCAGCGCGACGCGGCCACGGCGCTGGCCGATGGCGGGGTAGAACGGCTGGAGCGGCTGTGCGGGAGGCAAGTTTGCGGGAAGTAATTCGAGCATCGGTCGCATCGAGCGCGGCATCAGCGGGGCGAACGCCTTGCCCACTTTCCCCAGCCACGCGGCCACTCGGAAGCGCGCGGGATACGGCAGCGTGCTGGAGATCATCCATCGGCGCAGACGCTCTAGCAGCGGGCGTCGGCGGTCCTTTTCCGTAATCGCACGGAAGGGCGAGATGAGGTCCCGATACTGCACGCCGCTCGGGCACACGGGCTCGCAGGCGAGGCAGCCGAGACAGGCATCGACATGCGGCAGCGCATCGGCGACGGGAAGTGTGCCTTCGAGCACTTGCTTCATCAGCACGATGCGACCGCGCGGCGAATCCATCTCCTGCCCGAGTTCTTTATACGTAGGGCACGCGGCGAGGCAGAACCCGCAATGCACGCACGCTTGCACGGCTGCGGCCATCGGCTTTCCGAGGGGGCCGTGTGTTTCCGGGTGGATCGCGTGGAGCATCCCTTCGTCAGCCGCGCGCCTGCTTTACCATCGCTACGTCTTCCTCTACGGCGTCGAGAAAGGAGTCGTATTTGGGTCGCCAGCCGAGCCCGCGCAGTTTGGCGTTCGACACGCACTTATTCGTCACGCCGCGCTTGCGCCCTTCATCCACTGGGCCGAAGGGCGGGCGGGGGAGTTTGAATTTCTTTGCCAGCCAATCGTAGATTTCAAACTGCGGCGAAGGACGCCCGTCCGACACGTTGTAAATGCCGGACCCCGCGTTCTCCACCAGCAGCGCCAGCGCGCTGGCGGCGTCGTCGCGGTGAATCTGATTCACCCATCGCCGCCCATCGCCTTCGATGACAGCTTCGCCGGAAAAGAACTTCTCCAAAAGGACCGAGCGCCCCGGCCCGTAGATGCCTGCCAGCCGCGCCACGACGCCCGAGTGCTTGAGCACAAACTCCTCCGTCTCGCGAAGGATCAAGCTCGTGTTGCGCGTGGGCTCTGCGGGGCTCGACTCCGTCACCCAATCGCCGTCCGTCTGCGCATAGACACTGGTGCTTCCGCAAAAGACAAAGCGCTTGGGTCGCAGATGCTCGATGAGGTTCACCGTGCCATCCAGATACACTTCGCCGTATTTCACAGCCCCGCCTTTTCCCGAGCTGGCGCAGTGAATGATTGCCGCTGGCTCGCAGCCCATATCCTCGGCGAATCGCTCCACATTTTCGCGCTGCGAAATATCACACGGAAGCACGAGGAACGGCTCTCCTGCAAGCGCGGCTGCGGACTCCTCGCTGTGCGTGAGGCCGATGACCTCCCACTGCGCCGCGTGCAAAATCCGCGCAAGTGCGACACCCAGATACCCGCAGCCAGCGATGATCACTCTCATAAACAAACCTTTGTCTTGAACATATGCGCGACTCTCTAGCAGACCCCTCAGCGAAACTCAACGCGCTTGGACAGCATTTTGTCGCCGTCAAACTCGAACCATCCATCGAACGATTTTCCCGCCAGCACTTGCGGCAGCCAATGCTGGTCGTCCTCCCACATTTCCCCGTACGGCACCGCACCGATGGGGAACCACAGCGGGATCGCCTCTGCCGTCTCCACGGGCTCGCCCATGAGCCCATCCGCGATGAAAACCGTGACGTGCAAACTGAGCCCATCCACGAATTGAAAGTACAGCACGCCCCGATTTTCCAGCGCCAGCGGAGTGACGCCCAGCTCCTCCTGGACCTCGCGCACAGCGGAGTCGTGCGCGGTTTCGCCGGGGTCGAGCTTCCCGCCGGGGCCGTTGATTTTCCCCGCACCGAGCCCGCGCTTTTTGCGGATGAGCAGCACCAGCCCGTCCTTCACGATGAAGCACAGATTGGCGATGATGCGCGGTGTCCAGTTCGTCCAGTCCATGTTCAAATCCTCAGCGCCCCCCGGAACCCTCTGGCGCTATAATAAGACTGCGCGCCGTTGTGCCCTACGAAGACGCGGCCATAGCGGCGCTCGCCGTAGAGCGCGCCGCCGAGTTTTCGGACCTCAGCCGGGGTTTTCACCCAGCTCGATGTCTTCAAGTCGAACTCTCCGAGGTTCTGGAGGTCGCGGTATTGCTCCTCCGTCAAAAGCTCAATGCCCATCGCCGTCGCCATATCCACGGCGGTGTTTGCGGGTTGATGCTCCTTCCTCGATTCCAGCCCTTCGCGGTCGTAGCAAACACTGACTCGGCTTTTCGGAGTTGCCGCTGAACAATCGAAAAAGAGGAGTTCGCCCGTCTTTTTGTCTTGGCCGACTACATCCGGCTCGCCGTCCGTTTTCTCCATTTCTTTGAGCGACCACAGTTTGCCGGGATTCGCCTCCAGCCTTGTTTTTACGTGAGCCCACTTGATGCCTTTGTGGCGGCCCATGTTTCCCTCAAACCGCGCCTCCAGCACGCTGAGAAGTTCTTCGCGCTGTTTGGGCGTCAGTTCTTTTTTTGCGTCGGCGTCTTTCATGGTCGGTTTGAAAATCGAATTGGGGATGCGCTCTTCGGGGCTAGTCGAGCACTTTTCCCGGCTGGTAGTGGGGGAGGATAAAGATGCGGAGTTTGCGCAGGGTGCGGTCGCCTTGTTTGATCTCAAATTCGGTGAACTGCCGCCAAGGGGCGCTCTTTTGTTTGCCCCAGCGGGTTTCTCCCTCGGTGCGGGTGAAGAAGGAGGGGAGAAGGACGCTGGCGGGTTCGTTTTCTTCGCGGTCAGTGATGTAGAGCGCGGTGCGGCCTGCGAATTTGTTGATGCCGTATTCGCGGGAGTCTTCGTCTTCGTTGAGGGGGACGGCGGGGTTGCGGGCTTCGTATTCGTCGTAGCGGGGCCAGAAGTGGAATTGGTTTTGGGCCTCGGGGCTCTCGGGGACATAGACGGGCGGGTGGCCGGGGGCTTCGATGCGTTTCTCTGGGAGGTAGTAGCAGAGGGAGGCGGCGGTGCCGTAGTCGTCGGCGATGAGGAAGACGCGCTTGCCGGTCTGCTGCTCGATGCGGTCGCGGAAGTCTTGGACGACTTTTGCGGTGCTTGCCCAGCCGGTGAGGCGGACGCGGACGCTGGGAGTGCTGAGGGCGATGAGCGTGATCGCGGCGGAGAGCGCGATGGCGGCGATGGCGGTCTTTTTCCACACTCCGCTGCTGGCGACGCGCTCGGCGAAGTAGCTGACGGTGAGGATGGCGAGGGAGAGGGAGGCGGGGGCGGTCCAGTTCACCTCGGCGTCGTGGTGCAGGGTGATCCAGAGGTAGAGGGCGACGAGGGGGAAGGCGAAGGCGATGAGAAAGCGGGGCTTCCAGTGGATATTGGGCTCATCCTTGAGGGTGGCCACGGCGACGAAACCGGCTCCGAGAGCGAGGGCGAGGGCGAGGGTGTGAAGCTCGGGGCGCTCTAGCGCGTTGCCGAAAAAGTAGAGCCCGAGGAGTGTGCTGGCTGCGGCGATCCAAGCGACGGTGCGCCTCCGCAAGCTGCCGGGGAGTGCGGGGAGCGACCATGCGAGGGCGCTCGTCCAGCGGGCGAGGCTGTCTTTGCTAAAGACGATGAACGTCCACAGCAGCGCGGCGAAAATGAGCGGCCCATACACGAGGAAATGCAGGCCGACGAATTGCCCGAAGTCGGGAAGATTGAGCTGCCACCACGCCGTGGCCAGTCCGCCGCGCGCGGCGAGGTGATGGGTGGTGGGGGAGCCGTGCAGTTCATTCCAGCGGTAGATGGGCCACGCGAAGAGCAGCGGGATGATGACGGTCGTCCAGAAGCCGGGCCGGAGTAGTTCGCGCCGGTAGCCGGGAGTGAGGGCGAGGAGGAGGAAGATGCTGAGGAGCTGCATGGCGTTGGTGAATTTGCAGAGGAACCCGAGGCCGATGAGGAGCCCAGTGGCAGGCCACCAGAGCGAAAACGTGTCCCTTTTCTCCAAGGCCAGCCACGCGGTGCAGAGCGTCGCCGTCCAAAAGAAAATCGAGAGGGGATCAATCGTCATGATGAGGCCACAGGCGTTGAAGATGGGCGTCGCATTCAGGAGGACGACGGTCCAGAAGGCCACACGGGCGTCGAAAATGCGGCGGGCCAGCCAGTAAAGAAGGAGGCTGGTGCCGAGGGCCAAGATGGGGGCGAAGAAGCGCACGCCAAATTCGCTGTGGCCGAAGATCGCCGTGCTTGCGCGCATCGTGAGGGCGATGCCGGGGCCTTTGCTGAAGTAGCACGTATCGAGGCGCTGGCTCCATTCGTGGTAGTAGGCCTCGTCGGGCGAAAGCTCGATCTGGCCGATGTAGGCGAGCCGCAGGCCGGTGAGGATAAGGAGTGCGATGATCAGGTTGCGAAAGTTCATTGTGCGGACAGGAGAGACGGATGGCGGGCGAAAGCGCGTGGTGCAAACCTTTCCCCAAATCGTCGCCAGCTCCACTCGGCGAGCGCCAGCGCCACGAGGCCGACGCCCACGCCGATGCAGATGCCCGCCGCGACATCGCTGGGCCAATGCGCGCCGGTGTAGATGCGGGAGTAGCTCACGATGAGCGCGGGGAAAAAGGCGAGCCAGCCGAGGCGAAAGATCATCGCCGCGATGATGGCGACGGCGGCGGTGTTCGCGGAGTGGTTCGAGGGAAACGAACGGCCTTGCTGTTCGGTGAAATTGCCGAGCGAGACTTTCGTTTTCACCGGCAGGAAGAGCCCCTTCCATGCAGGGCGCTGGAGGTCGAGCTGCCGCACGCCCGGCTCGCTCTGGTGCGGGCGGAGGCGGGAGACGCTGTGCTTTACACTGCGCCCCACGACGCCGTCCGTGATGCCAAACGCCAGCACCGCCACGGCGACAAATACCCGCCCGCGAAACCCGCCGCGCCACACCAGCCACACCGCCCCGAGGACGAGCGGCACGCCCCAAAACGCCACGGACGATGCGAGCGTCATGAGCTTGTCCAGCACAGGGCTGGTCCATTCGCGATTAATGAGAAAAAGGAGCTTTTGATCCATCCGTGCTTGGCCGACTGTGCGCCAGCCTATGAGCACTTCCATTCGTGTAAAGAGCCGACTCGCCGCACTCGCCGTGATCTTCATTTCCAGCGCCACGCACGCCGCCGACAAGCCCGACGCGCGCGAACTTCTCAAGGAAGCGCGTGTCGCCCAAGGGAATGTGGACTGGAAGTTCACCGGCCACCTCCGCGTCGGCGCGGGGTCGAAGAAAATCCCCTTCATCCTCACCATTTCAAACGGCGTCGTGCGCTACGAGTTTCAGGATACGAAAGACACCATCACCCTCCGCCTCGGGGAAAAAGACTCGAAGCTCGAACAGACCACCGGCGGCAAAACCGAGCGCATCACCGCCGCGAAGTTCGACGACGCCGTGCGCGACACGAGCATCACGTATGAAGACTTGGCGATGCGCTTCCTCTATTGGCCCGATGCGAAAGTCGTGGACTCCGACGCCATCCTCACCCGCGATTCGTGGGAGGTAGAAATCCACCCGCCCGCCGGCACCGCCACGCAATACAGCCGGGTCAACGCATGGTTTTCAAAAGCCGACAACGCGATGATGAAGATGGAAGCCTACGACGCCGCAGGCAAATCCGTGCGCAAGTTCACCGCCCGCAGCGCGATGAAGCGCGACGGCTTCTGGTACCTCAAGACGATGGAAATCGTCGGCCCCGGCGGAGTGCGCAAGACGACGTATCTGGAGCTGGAAGACTTGGTGAAGTAAGCCCATCTTTCACAAGGAGCGGGGCTTTCCTAAGCACCGTTGCCGCTATCACCGCATTTACGTTATTTGAGAGGCAGTTGCGAATTCGTGGCTGGCGTAACGGCGATCTTTTGGGGCTTGGTGAGGTTGATGGGGAGTATCTCAAACTGCGCGCCCGCTTGCTCGTCGGGAACACAGGTCTTCATAGCTTCGAGGGCGACGATGCAGGAGTCCTTTCCAGGTGCGGCGCGGAACACGGTTTGGTTGAGCGCGTCGAGAAACAGCTTGAGTAGGTTGTCTAGGTCTGGGCCGTAAGGGTAATTGCTTGGGAAACGGTTGGCAGGCAAAAGAAAGGTCACACGAAAAATACAGGCTTCAGTGACGAGCGGAAGATGAGATGTCTGAGCGATGATGGCGTCAGTCCAGATTTTCAAACCGGCGACGTTACCGAGGATTTTGGTCGCGGTGTATGGCTGGCCTGAAACTTTGTGCGAGATGTAGTTCATGGATAGATTTTAGCATCAATTTGTTCGGCGAATGCCTACACCCCCACGACCTTACTCACCGTCGGCGAGGCCGGGCCTGCGCCGCCGTCGTTCATGGGGACTACGTAGGCTTCGATGGTGCTGCCGGGCACGAGGTTTTTCGCGATGTATTCGAGGTCTTTCGGGTCGTCCACGTTGATGAACTCGGCGTCGATGCCCACGCGCTTTAGGAAGACGCGGTAGTATTCTGCGCGCACGGCGTAGAGCCAGGAGAGTAGCTCGCGGCCTGCTCCGGCGGCGGTGATGGTGAGGGCGCTGACGCCGAGCGGCGGGTTCGGGCTGGCGGGGATGTTGAGGCCGAAGATTTCCCACAGCGGGT
>CAMDQC010000107.1 GCA_945905735.1 Prosthecobacter debontii
CCGACGATGACTGAAACGCTCACTCCGATGATGCAGCAATACCACGGCATCCGGCGCACTTTACCGCCGGATACGTTGCTGCTTTTCCGGCTCGGAGACTTCTACGAGATGTTCGCGGAGGACGCCGCGGAAGCCTCGCGCATCCTCAATATCGCGCTCACGAAACGCAACGGCACGCCGATGGCCGGAGTGCCGCACCACGCGCTCGATGGATACGTCCGGCGGCTCATTAAAGCGGGCAAGCGTGTCGCCATTTGCGACCAAGTCAGCGAGCCGCGCCCCGGCCAGATCGTGCAGCGCGAAGTCACCCACATCGTCAGCCCCGGCACCATCGGCGACGTGAACATGCTCGATGCGAAACGGAACAACTTCCTCGCCGCCCTGCACCCCAGCGCGAAGGGCGGGCACGGCTTCGCATTTCTGGATCTCACGACGGGCGATTTCCGCCTCACCGAACTCGCCGACGATCAGGCGCTCGCGGACGAACTCGCCCGCGTGCAGCCCGCCGAATTGCTCATCGCCGAGGAAAGCGCGGAGCGGTACCGTGACATGCAGCGCGTAGTGCCTCGCGACGGCTACACCTTCCTCCCCGAGCAAGCGTTCTTCATCCTCCGCGAGCATTTCAAAGTGCAGAGCCTCGATGGGTTCGGATGTGCCGAAATGCCGTCGGCCATCGCCGCTGCTGGGGCCATCTTGCAGTACCTCAAAGAACTGCGCCGCTCGCTGGCGCACGTCAACCGGCTCTCCGTTTACCGCAACAGCCAGTTCATGGTCATCGACGCCGCGACGCAGGCGAATCTCGAACTCGTCACCGCTCGCGGCGGCGGGCGCGACACCTCGCTCCTCGGCTGCCTCGACCGGACCCTCACGCCGATGGGCGCACGCAAATTGCGCGATTGGATACTTCACCCCATCTGCGATCTCGCCACGCTCCGCGAGCGGCAAAACCTCATCGGCGATTTCCTCAGCGAACCTTTCTTGCTCGGCAACATCCGCGAAACGCTGAAAGGCATCCGCGACCTCGAACGCACCGTGGGCCGCCTCACCCAAATCGCCGGAAACGCCCGCGACCTGCAAGTTCTCCGCACCTCGCTAGAGCAAGTCCCCCAGCTCCGCGAAGACCTCACCGCCCTGCTGCGCAAAGAAAACGCCACACCGCTTTTCGCGAGTACAAGCTCCGACCCCGCGCTTGCGCCACAAATCACAACTCACCAGTCACCAATCACGCGCTCCCTCGCCGCGTTGCTCCTGCCCCAACTCCACCCGCTGCCCCACATCGTCGAACTGCTCACCCGCGCCCTCGTGGATGAGCCGCCCGCTTTCACCAAAGAAGGCGGCATTTTCCGTGAGGGCTACCACGCCCCGCTCGACGAGCTGCGCAACGCCTCCACCGCCGGAAAAGAGTGGATCGCCCAGCTCCAAGAAAAGGCAATCGCCGAGACCGGAATTAAGAACCTCAAAGTCCGCTACACCGGCGTCTTCGGCTACTTTTTCGAGGTCACAAAATCCAACATCCACCTCGTCCCGCCGACGTGGCACCGCAAGCAAACCGTCGCCACCGGCGAGCGCTACATCACGCCCGAGCTGAAGGAAGTGGAAAACAAAATCCTCGGCGCAGACGAGCGTTCCCAGGCGCTCGAATACGAGCTTTTCATCCAGCTCCGTGACGAAGTCCTGCGCGAACTTTTGCCGCTGCAAGAAACCGCCGCCGCCGTCGCCACCATCGACGTGCTCGCCGGCCTTTCCGAAACCGCCCGCCTTTTCGGCTACTGCAAACCCGCCCTCGCCGACGACCTGCGCATCCGCATCACCGACGGACGCCACCCCGTGCTCGACCAGTCGCTCGTGGAGGAAAAATTCGTCCCCAACGACATCGCCCTCGATGACACAACCAACCGCATCATCATCATCACCGGCCCCAACATGGCGGGAAAAAGCACCTACATCCGCCAAGTCGCGCTGCTCGTGCTCATGGCGCAAATCGGCAGTTGGGTGCCCGCCAAAGAAGCCGAGATCGGCCTCGCAGACCGCATCTTCACAAGGGTCGGCGCGAGCGACGACCTCTCACGTGGCCAAAGCACGTTCATGGTGGAGATGAACGAAACCGCCAACATCTGCAACAACGCCACCGCCCGCAGCCTCGTCATCCTCGACGAAATTGGCCGTGGCACCTCCACGTTCGACGGCCTCAGCATCGCCTGGAGCGTTGCCGAATACCTCCACGACGACCCCAAGTGCCGCACCCTCTTCGCCACCCACTACCACGAGCTGACGGAACTCGCCATCACCCGAGGCGGCGTGAAAAACTTCCACGTCGCCGTGCGCGAGTGGAACGACCAAATCATCTTCCTGCGCAAAATCATCCCCGGCGGCGCGGACAAAAGCTACGGCATCCAAGTCGCCCGCCTCGCTGGCTTGCCCGCAAAAGTCATCGCCCGAGCCAAAGACATCCTCAGCAACCTAGAGCGCCACGAACTCACCGCCGACGGACAACCGACATTAGCCGAAGCCCCCGCCTCCCCAAAATTCGGCAAACCCCGAGGCAAAAAAGCCGCAGCCAAAGCAATGGCCGCAATGCCCAACCAGCCGACGTTGCTTTAAAGAAACGTCAAAAGTTTATTCCTCCACGGGCTCGGGTTTGGCGCGGTAGAAGACGGCGACGTTGCCGACTTGCATGATGATGGTGCTGGCGGTTTTTTCGGCGATTTGCGGGGCGAGTTCGTGCTTCTGTTCTTTGAAGTCGGTGAACTTCATTTTCACGAGCTGGTGGCGCGTGAGGGCGTCGTTGAGGCTTTGGATAAAGGCGTCGCTCACCCCGGCGTGGCCGAGTTTTACGACGGGCTCGAGATGTTGGGCTTTGGCTTTGAGTACGCGCTTCTCGGCGTTGGTCAGCAGTGTGTTCACACGGGCACCATCGGGTTTTGTCGGCGGCATTCCGAACAAAATCTTTTGCCCTTACCGGAGTCCCCTCGCGATGCGCTCAAATCCATCGCGGTAGCCGGTGATGAATCCGCGTTGCCATTTGGCCCCGCGGTCGGGGTTCACGCCTGCGGCTTCGAGCGCGAGCACTTCGAGGTCGGCCTCGGACGGGGTCTTGGGCGGCTTGCGGGCGACGCGGATGTGTCCGGCTTTTTCCCCCGCTGTGTTGCCCGTGGCGAAGCCGTCTTCAAAAGGCTGCGTCTCTACGGGCGGCGGGACGTTCTCCGGCAGCTTGAGGTCGGCGGCGCTGATGAGTTCGGGCGCTTTGGGCGCGGGCTTTTTTTCGCCACATGCGCCGAGGAGAACTGTGGCTGCAAATAGGGTGAGCTTTTTCATCGTGCGGGCGGTGCGGGATACCACTGCTGCTGCTCGGCGACGTGGAGCAGTCGCACGCGCCACGCTGCATCGCGGGTGCCGGTGGAGTCGCGGACGGTTCCCTTTAATACGACGGACGCTCCGGCGGGCGGCTGGAGGAGGATTTTGGCCTGCTCGACGGGATCGAAGGTGACGGTGGCGGACTTGCCGAGCGACTGCCGGATCATCGCCCGCGAGCGCCAGTAGGCGTCGTGCTCGGTGAATCCTCCGCTGGTCATCTCCCGCCAAGCGTCAGCAGTCACGGGGCCGAAAAATGAGACGAGGACGGCGATGCCCGTGAGGACGGCGATGGTCAGCGTCCAGCCGAGAAGGCGGCGGCGTTTGCGGCGGCGAAGGACGATCTGGGTGACGGGAGCCCACTGCTCCATTCCCTCGCGCCAGTAGAGTGTGTCGTCGTCGATGAACTCACATTTGTGCAGGTGGTTCACCTGCCGGACCGTGTAAGGCCCGCGCTGTTCGCCGAGATGGTAGAGATAGAAAGCTTCAGCCTGCATAAAACGCGGGACGGTGCGGAATATCGGGAATCGTCCCGGATGGAACGATCATTTTCAGAGCCGCGAGAGGAGCTTGCGCTCGACGAGGCCGTGGCACGATGGGCAGCGCGGGAGCGGGGTGCCTGTCTCGTCGCGAAACTCATGGGCGCAAAATCCGCAGCGGACGACATTTTTGAGCGCCCGCCGCTCGCGGCTGCTGCGAATGATGCTGTGGAGCCACCAGGCGATGAAGATGGCGATGATGAACACCGCGACGTAGGCGAGGAGGAGTTCGTGGAGCTGAAATCGGATCATGGCGCGACGGCGTCGTTCCCCCAACGAATCGATACTGTCGCCCAGGTGATGGGCGCTGGCGCTGGTGCGAGGCGGATGCTGGAGACGAGCCGCAGCGCCTCGGCGTCCATCTCCGGCGCTCCCGAACTGGTCTGGACAAAAGCAAAACGCACTTCGCCTTGCGCATTCACCCCGACGAGTAGGATCGCGGTGCTGAGTGATAGCGCGGAGCGTGCTTCCAGCGTGACAGCAGTCTCGGCGGGTGCGCGCGATTTCAGCGCAGCGTGAAAGGCGATCTCCGTCTTCCGCGTGGGAGCTTCTGGCACGGCGGCGGCGGGCTTTTCATCCGCGCTCATGATGAACTCCAACGAGTCCCGCGCGGGCGGATACTGGATGATCGCTGGCTCGGAGGGGATGCTGCGCGGCTGCGTCCGCGAAGTCGCATACGAGGGCCGATACGCCACATCGAGAATGCCCGCGGGCTCCACATTGGCGATGCGGGCGAAGATGGCCGGATCTTCCGCTTCGAGCCAGCGCAAGACGGCCTCGTTTTCCGGCGAGATCGAGCCGTCCGGCGCGAATCGCGTGAGGAGCTGGACGGGCTGCGCCGTCTGCGGGATGAGCTGTCGCTCCGAGGTGCTGATGTGGACAAAAAAGAACGCCCCGCCGTGCAGCACGACGGAGAGGAAGATCAGCAGCGCCAACGTCCACGAGCTGCGATGGCTCCCGGACCAGTCGAACGTCGTCTGGCCGTTCATGGCTGCGAAAACGCCCCGGCCAAAATCACCGAAAAGCCGCGTCGCTGGGCCTCGTGCATGATGTCGTGCAGCACACCGGAAGGCGCGTCTTTATCCGCCTTCACGATGACGGTGCGGTCTGGCTCCCGATTCAGCGCAAACTGCGCGGCCAGTTCGTTGAAGGTCACTTTTCTCTCCCGATGATAGATTGCCGGAACGAGCCCAGAGGTGACGGTGACAATCTCCGCGTTGCGCTGCGGCCCGAGGGCAAACGAGGTCGCAGGGAGCGTCACTTGCACGCCGGGCTGGAGGATGAACTTCGAGCCCGTGACCCAAAAGACGAGCACGAGAAACAGGACGTTCAACAGCGGCAGAAAGCCAAAGAGCGCGGGAGAAAAATTGAAGGTGCGCCGGAGTTTCATCGCTGGTGGGACACTCGCGATTTACCGCTTGGTGGCGGCTTTCCGCGCTTCGTCAAACTCGATAATGTCCGAAGGCTTGCGGCTCTCCATGATGAGCGAAACCACCTCGATCCCTGCGCGCTCCATTTCGTGCATCGTGCTGTTCACGCGGGAGCTCACGTAGGCGTAGCAGATGGCAGTCGGGATGGAAACCGCGATGCCCGCCGCCGTCGTGAGAAGTGCTTGGTAGATGCCGTTTGAAATCTCTGCCGAGCTCGCCAGCCCGCTCGCTGCGCTCATCGTAGAAAATGCCTCGATCAACCCGGCAATCGTCCCGAGCAGCCCGAGCATTGGCGTGACAAATGCCAGCGTGGAAATCATCCCGAGACGGCGCTCCAACTTCGGCACTTCGAGCTGCCCGGCCTCTTGGACGATCTCCTTTAGTTCTTCGCGCGGCGCGTTGTGGTGGATGATGGCGGCGTGGACCACCCGTTGCACCGGGCCATTCGTCGCAGCGGCCTCCATTTGAGCCTCGCCGAAGTTGCGCCCACGGATGAGCACGGCCAGTCCGCGCATGAACTCGCCCACTTTCACGCTGATGCGGTGAAAGTAGAGCACACGTTCCAGAAACACGGCGCTGGCCAAGATGCTGCAACCAAGAATCAGCCACATGATCGGCCCGCCCTTTTGCATGAATTCGAGCATGGGCATTTTCTACCGTGAATACGGATGGCGACGGAAGGATGAATTTCATCCCCGCACGAAAACGCCAGACTTGCACCTAGCAAGCCGGGCGGGAAAGCTGCGCGCTCTTTTCCAAAGCCACACTATTATGAAACCACTCGTCTCCACACTTCTCGCCGCCAGCATCGCCTTCCTCGCTGCGTGCGATAAGAAATCCGACAAGCTCGTTATCGGCCTGCTCCCGAAGAGTAAGGGCAACCAGTATTTCGCCACCGTCGAGAAAGGCGCAAACGTCGCCGCTGCGGAGCTGGGTGTGCAGGTGCTCTTCGACGGCCCGACGAATACGGACGCGACCAAACAAAACGAGATCGTGGAAAACTGGATCACGCAGGAAGTGAACGTCATCGCCGCCGCCGCCGAGAACCGCGACGGCCTCAGCTCTGTGCTGAAAAAGGCGCAGGCCAAGGGCATTAAAGTCGTCACCTACGACAGCGATGTGCAGCCCGATGCACGCAGCTTTTTCGTGAACCAAGCGACCGCGCAGGGCATCGGCGAAATCCTCATGGATACCGCCGCGAAGCTCTGCGGCGAGGAAGGCGAATTTGCCATCATCACCGCCACCACTTCCGCCGCGAATATGAACGAATGGCGCAAGCACATCGAAGCGCGCCTCGCGGCCAAATACCCGAAGATGAAGCTCGTGGATACCAAGCCGTGCGACGACCAGAAGGACAAAGCGCAGCAGGAAACCACGAACCTCATCAGCGCCTACCCGAACCTCAAATGCGTCATGGCCATCTGCTCGCCCGCCGTCCCCGGAGCCGCCGAAGCCGTGAAGCAAGCGGGCAAAGTCGGCGCGATCAAAGTGCTCGGCCTCGGCCTACCCAGCGAGAACAAGCAGTATGTAAAAGACGGCGTCACACAGGCCGTGATCCTCTGGAAGGTCGCGGACCTCGGCTACGCCACCATCCACGCCGCAGTCGCCGCAGCAAAGGGGACGCTCAAAGCGGGCGACAAAACATTCAAGGCTGGGAAGCTCGGCGACATGGAGATTCAAGGCACCGACATCCTGCTCGGCAAGCCGTTCGTCTTCACCAAAGAGAACATCGACGGGTTCGACTTCTGAGTTTGAGAAAGCCCGCACAACAACTTCTCGCCAGCGGCCCGCTCGTCGTCGGCACCGTGCATTCTCCCGGCAGCCTGCGCCTCGCCGCGACGCTCAAGCCCGGCGTTGTGGACGTGCTGGAGTTCCGCATCGATTCGCTCCTAGACCAGCTCGATGCCGCCGAGAGGGCGATGCGCTCCACGCGCTTCCCCGTGCTCCTCACCGTCCGACATCCGGGCGAAGGCGGCGCGGGTAATCTTAACAAGAAACAGCGCAAGGAACTCTACCGCCGCTTCCTCCCGTTGGCTACGTTCGTGGACATCGAGCTGCGCTCGCTCCCAGGGTTTCCCGACCTCGTGGAAGAGGCCCGGCAGACGGGATGTGTCGTCGTTGTTTCCAACCACGACTTCAAAAAAACACCACCGATCGCACAGCTCATCGCCCGCCAAAAGCGCGCCTTCGCAGCAGGCGCGGACATTTTCAAAGTCGCCTGCGCCACGCACACCGCACGCGACCTCGCAAGGCTGCTCGATTTCGCGCAACGCCCGGCAAAAGGCGCCCACTCCATCATGGGCATGGCCCGCTTTGGCAAAGCCTCGCGCATCGCCCTCGCCGAGGCAGGCTCTTGCCTAAACTACGGCTACCTCGACGCCCCCAACGCCCCCGGCCAGTGGGAGGCGCGCGAGTTGCGGCGGGTGATTGGGAAATGACGAATGACGAATGACGAAGTTCGCCGAGTTCGTCAGTCGTCATTCCACTCCGTCCTTGCTGCTTTGAAAATCGCTGATAGACCGCGCGGCCATGTTACAATCACTGATCGAAACTTGGTTTCACTGGGTCCATGACTGGGGCTATTGGGGCGTCATCATTTTGATGGCGATGGAGTCTTCCATCTTCCCGGTGCCCAGCGAACTCGTCGTCCCGCCCGCAGCCATCTTGGCGTCGCAAGGCGGTGAGATGACGATCCTCGGCGTCATCCTCGCGGGCACTTTCGGCTCGTGGCTCGGCTCTGCGATCACGTACTGGATTTCGCTGTGGGTCGGGCGGCCCGTCATTATGCGCTATGGCCGGTATTTCCTGATGCCTCCGGACAAAGTCGAACGCGCCGAGCGCTTCATGCACCGCTACGAAGGCGGCGGCATTTTCTTCGCCCGGCTGCTTCCCGTCATCCGCCACCTGATTTCTATTCCCGCCGGGATCATTCGGATGGGCTTCCTCAAGTTTAGCGTGCTCACAATCATCGGCTCTGCCATCTGGTGCTCCGTGCTGGCCGTGCTCGGCGAGAAGGTTGGCAAGGGACTCCCTGCCGCTCAACTCGCTGCGCTGAAAGCCGGGCAGGGCGCAGATTTGACAGGACTCATCCACTCCGTGAAACACGAGGCCCTGTGGATCATCGTCGCCATCGTGCTTGTGTGCGTCCTCTATTTCGTGGCGATGCGGCTGACCTCCCGCGGCAAGGTCACGGCGTCGGAGTAAGGCGCACCCTTCCGCCGGGGATTCCATCGAGGTAATAGCCGGTGCCGTAGCCTGCTTTGCGGAGGAGTGTGCCGGAGAACTTCACGGCTTTGCCGGTGTTCGGGGAGATGAATGAGCCGCCGAACTTCCCAGTGGCCGCGGAGGTGGTGACCTTGAGTTTGTCGGCAGCGAGGGCGACAACGGTGACTTTGTTCTTCGCATCAACGTTCACGGCTTTGATGCCGAGCGTAGCGTCGGTCAGGTCCACGCTGGCATTTCCGTCTGCGTCCACGGCGAGCAGGCTGGGGAAAAGCGGCGCGGCTTTTGGAAGGAGCTTGGCGGCGATGAGGTCAACGGAGATGCCTGTGGGCCAGCCGGGGTGAGCGGGTTTTACGACGAACGGACGGAACCAGTGGAAGCCTGCGCCGTCCACATCGGAGTCTGTCTGCGAGCGGGCGGTGGCCACGCCGGAGAGGGAGCCTTTCGCGCTGTAAAGGGGGACGTAGAGCGGGATGGTGTCGCCCGCGAGAAGCGCGGAAGACGCAGAAAAACCCGTGCCGTCGGCGAGCTTGCCCTTGAGGATCACGCTGCCCGTTTTAGAAATGGTGAGGTTGCCGATGCCGTCGCCCTGCGGGTACTCTGCTGCGGTACGCCCGTTATTTGGAGCCATGAGGGCGAGGAGTGCGACGGTGTATTTGCCCTTGTCGGTGAGCGGGTCTAGCAGGGCGTTGGGGACGGGCACAGTCTTGCCGTAGAGCGGTCGCGTGGCTGTGAAGCGGGATAAAAGTGCAACACCCACAGGCTGGATGATCGCGGTGAAGGAAGGAGTTTCGCCGATCTGGATTTGCAGTTTGAGAATGACGTTGGATCCGACCTTGCGCACGAGCACCGTGGAGTCGTTGCCGCTGCCGGAGAAAGTGACGGTGCCGACGTCGCTCACCTTGCCTTTGAGCGCGAATTTTTGCCCGCCGAAGACGACTCCGCCGGAAAACGAGCCGCCTTTCGCGAGGGTGAGTTTGACGGAGCCGATGTTCTCATTGGTCCGGGTGATGCCGGTGTTGGGCTCCACAAGGGCGTAGTAATCGCCGATGGCTTCGAGCGCGGAGGAGATGCGGAGCGTGAGGGTCGTCGGCGCGCTTTCGTCCACACCGCCGTCGAGCACACCACCGTTGTCTTTCGCTTTGATGGTAAGCGTCGCTGTGCCGCTGATGGAGCCTGCCGTGAAGACGAGCTTTCCATCGGACAAAATGGACGGCGCGAAGGTGAACAACTCGGGATGGTCGTTGGATATCTGGAACGCAACCGTCTGCCCGGTTTCATCAGACGGGCCTGCGAGCACATTCGTGGCGAACGGTTGGGCGTAGCTTTGGCGCACGCCTACGACGAGCTTGGTCGGTGCGGTGAAAGTCGGCGGATCGTTCACCGCGCGAGTGGTGATGGTGAATGTCTGGGTGACGAAATCAATGCCGCCATTAAGGGTGCCGCCGCTGTCGCGCAGCGTGGCAGTGATGGTGGCGGTGCCGCTTCGGATCGGGTGAGGGGAGAAGGAGAGTGTGCCGTTGGGGGAGATCGCAGGCTGGCTTACGAAAAGATTGGTAGCCGAACTCGACACCTCGAACGCCAACGTCTGCGACGCCTCGGCTACCGGGCCTGCGCTGATATTGGTGGCGAAGCCGACGATGCTCTGGCCCCCCGCGTTGTGACGGACCGAGACGTCCGAACCGACGGTGAAAGACGGAGCCGTGTTCACTTCGACGACGGTGATGGTGAAGGTCTGGACCGCGCTGGAATCCACGCCGCCATTTGCCGTGCCGCCGTTATCCACTGCGTTCACCGAGACGGTCGCGACGCCGGGCATTTCTCCCGCGAGGGTGAAAGTGAGCGTTCCGTTCGGCGCGACGGCGGGCTGGGTGGAGAAGAGCGCGTTGTTCGAGTTAGTGACAATGAAACTGAGCGTCTGGCCCGTCTCCCCCGATCCCGTAGAAATAGCCGTCGCCCAACTCGCGCGAGTGACTTCGCGCAAAGCCTCGCTTACCGAAATGTCCGCTCCTTTTACAAACGAGGGGGCCGTATTGAGCCGGATAGTGATCGTGAAAGTCTGCGCTGCCGCTGTGTTGATGCCGCCCCCCGCAGTGCCTCCATCGTCTTGCGGAGTGACGCTGATAGTTGTTGAGCCGGTCGCATGGGCGGCTGCGGTGAACGTCAGCGTACCACTCGGGGCGACAGCAGGCTGCGTGGAAAACAGCGCCGAGTTGTCTGCGACGACATTGAATGAAACCGTCTGTGCTGTTTCCGATGATGCACCTGCGCGGATTCCCGTGGCCCAAGCTCCGACCGTCTGCACGCCGCTATCCATCGGCACGGATATGTTTGGGCCTTTGGTAAATGTCGGCGGCGTATTCAGCGTCGGAGCAGAGAGTTGGAATACGTTAGACTGCGCGACTGGTGTTCCCGCTGCGGACGCGGTGAGTTGTGCCGACCCTACGTCGAGCACCGATACGGGGCCGGTCCACACACCGTCCACCAGCACGGCGTTTACCGGCAAAATCGTGAGCGACCCGCCCACGACGAGCCCACTGTTTTGCGCACCGCGCGGCGATGGCGTGGCCGCGACGGACCAATTGCTTGCGTCGTTGCTATCGGCCGTGCCGGAGCGGAAGAGCGACGTGCCCGAAAAATGGCGAGGAGCGCCATCGCCCGTCCATTGCGAACCGAGCGTGTAATTAAATCCCTTAAAGGTGAAATTGATCGTCGCCAACTCCGCAGCCGTGTAGCCCCACGCGCAGAAATCCCGGATCACTCCACTAGCATCCGAGAGCATCACCCATCCACTCGGGCCATTTCCAGCCCAGTCAATGTCCACGCCGTAGGAAGTTTCGTTGGTAATTGGCGTGCCGTCGGTAGCGCCCACGATTTGCCCCGAAGCGAGGCTGGCCGGCAGCGCCCACGAAGTCGCGAGTGGGGAGTTCACGCCTTGGCTGGCGCGGCTTGTGATGACAAACCAGCCCGTCGTATCCACCAAGACATCGCTGAGATTTTGAATCTCGAAATAGTCCGGCGTCGGAGAACTGCACCCGAATTCCGTGAGCACCACGCCCAACGATGATGGCCTCGACGCACCCACGGTTACCGGGCCGTCGTAGTCCACAGCGCGGTCGTTGGCGTCCAACGCTCGGAGCGTCACGGAGAAAGGCGTATTCGCGATCTGCGTCGCCACGACATCCCATGCGAAGTGAGAAAACGGCCCGACCGCAGCCACGGATATCGTAAGAGTCTCGGAGTCCGAACCATTGAAATTCGTCGCGACGATTGTGACGGGAAATACTCCGACCGTCGGTGGCATGCCGGACAGCAAGCCGGTGTTCACATTCACCGTCAGCCAAGCGGGCAGGTCAGTGGCATCGTAGCTCGTCGGGCCGTTCGTCGCGGTGATTTGGTACGTAAAGGGAACGTCCTTCGAACCATTGACGGCGAGGCTGCTGTTGATCGCCGGCAAAGGCGGAATCACCACTGTAAGCACGAGCGTCTCGGAGTCGGCACCGGCAGAATTGGTTGCAGAGATGAAGACGTTAAACACACCGTCCACCGTCGGCGTTCCCGAGATCAGGCCGGTCGTGTTATTTACGGACAGGCCCTGCGGCAACCCCAGCGCATCGAATGCTTCCGGGCTCTTCGCGGCCGCGATTTGGTAGGTGAAGCTCGCCCCGGCAGTCGCATTCGCGGTGAGTGCGCTCGTGAGAATGGGCGGGCCATCGTTGCCCGGCGTGCCGAGCGGCTGCGCGGAGAGCAACCACGTTTCCTTCTCGTTCCAATCCCTCGCGGCGGTCCCCGCGCTATTCGCCGTGGTGTAGCTGTGGTTCGCGGTCGCATCCACGAACCAATCCGACTCGTAGGTGAAATTGAGGATGTTGATATTCCAAGGCGCGGGCGGTTGCAGCGCGATGGTTTCGCCCGCGTTATCGAGCGTTCCTGTGAACACGCCCGCCGCGAGCGGAACGGCGCCGCCATATTGCGCAAGGAACGCCGCTCGATCCTTGCAGATAACGATGAACGCTCCTGGCGCGAGCGTCGCCCCTTGCTCGAACGTGTAACCGACCCCCGAGGTAAACTGCACGCCCGAGAGGTCCAGCGCGACCGTCCCCGTATTCGTTAGCTCGATAAACTCCAGCGTGTTTGGGCGAAAGAGAATCTCCGTGATGCGCAGGAAATTGATGAGGTTCAGCACGTTCGCAGGCGGCGCGACGTTGGATGCACCGGGCGATGGTGGGAACGTCGGCAGGGAAAAACGAACGAACGTATCCGCACCATCCGGGCTGCGGCCCTGCGACATATCGCGCGGCTGGCCGATGACATCCACGCGGTCCACGAGAGAGCCGTTCGCGCCGGTGAAAGCGATGTAGCCGAAGTCCGAGTTGAGGCTGAACGCGAGTTCCGTCGCATTGCCCGCCGAAGCCGAGCTACCCCGCGCATTGAGCCGGAGGAAGCCGCCGGGACGGATGAAGCTCAGCGCCGGAAAAGTGTGGCGCGTGGGGAAATTGCCGAGGTCGTCCGTGACGTGCATCCCGCCGATGGCAACGGGTTGGCCCGCCGGGTTGTAGAGTTCCACGAAGTCGCCGCCGATGAGGTAGTCCGGGTTCGCGCCCCACTCGTTGAGCTTGATTCCGCCGGAAGCTCCGAGGGCCACGGCGGCTGTGTTTGCAAGGCCGATGCTCGGCGCGCATAGCCGCCAAGTATCGAGCGCCGCGCCCGTCCGGCAGATGGAGAAGTCCACCGCCTGCGGGCCGAACGCGATGGAATCCACCAGCGCCCCACTGTTGCGGAGTTGCACTTGGTCGCCATCCTGATCGAGCGCAAAGCCGACATGGATGCCGGGCAGCGCGACGTTCGCATCCGCATAGACGACGAGATACTCGCCTGCGCCAAGCATCGTGCCTGCGGCAAAGGCGAACTTCGCAGGCACGGCGGGATCGTCCGTCAGCGTGTAGGTGCTAAGGTCCACGGTCGTCGCGCCGCCGTTGTGCAGCTCGATAGTGTCGGGGAAGACGCCGCCGTTTGCGTGTGCGGCGACGTTGTTTGCCAGCACTTCGCTGATCACCACATTCCCAGCCGTGGCAGTCGCAGTCGCAGTCGCAGTCGCAGTCGGCGGCGGGATCGCGCCCTGCCCGATGAGCCCGAGCAAGTAAGCCTGCCGCTGAGTGGCAAAGGTTTTGATCGCCGCAACCTCCGTCGCAAACGCGCCGCTGCTCGACCATCCGGCGAAGTGCTCGTCAATGAACCGGTAGAACGGCGGCGTCGGATTGCCGCTAGTGTCCGCATTCAAAAAGGAGCCGTACAGCTCGCGAATCGCCGTCAGGTATTTCGCGCGAAAGACTGCATTCCCTGGAATGGCCGTGGTCCCGAAAAGTGGCAGCAGCGTTCGGAACGAGTAGTCGCTTTGGCCATCCTCCGTCATGTCGTAGAGGTCGGTATAGGTCGCGGACTGCTGGTTATCGCCGCGCCCGAAAATCGTATCCAGATCATGCACGATGAAATGCGCCCGGCGCTGCCCGGAACCGTTGGGGAGGAAGTAGATGCCGTAGTCATCATCCACTCCGTTGGAGAGATTCGTCTCCAAGTCCTGCATGATCGTCATCACTGCAAACCAGCGCGCCCAGTGGTCCAAATCGGCCACCGTTTCCAGCGCAGCGAGTTCTCCTGCGGTCAGCGCCGTCCCATCCCACGCCCCGGGTCCAGAGAGTCGTGCATTGGGATTGGGCAGGGATTGCGATACATCCGTCGCTGGCGCAGTGGGGAAATGCGGCGCGGCGGTTTGCTGCACGACGGTGAAGAAATTCGTGAGGTCCGTCCAATCATTCGCGGCCGAGTTGTTCTGCTTTGCCCATGTGTCAAGCGTTCCCGTCGTCGGGTCTGTCGGCACCGTCCAGCCGGAGCTGCGCCAATACCTCTCCGGGCTCCGCTTGGTGTAGAGGTTGCCGGTATCGGCAGTGGGGAAGTGGTTTGAAACATAAGTGGTATTCTCTGGCTCCATGCGCACCCATTTCCCAAAGTCCGGCGTGCCTCCGGAAGAAGTCGTGGACTCCACGCCGTTGCGCCGCAGCTCCACGGGCAGCGCATCGCTGCCCGGCAGCCCCGCCGCCTGCATGAGGCGCATCCCGAGAAACTGCGTGTACGAGGCTTTCGCGTGCAGGTTAAAATCCGTCACTCCATCCCACGGGTCATCGTTCGTCATGGAGATGCGCAGCGGCTTAAACTGGTAGGAGCGCGAACTATTCCCCCGGATGCGCATGGACGCGCGATAGCGGATGAGCGTCTCGCCGGCCCGCGAGCTGATGAGCGTGTGGTTGAACTGCCGCTCGCTGCTCGATGCGACAGCGGTAAAAGCCGCGTTCTCCCCGGCAGTGAGGATCAACCGGTAGTAGCTGTCCGTCGCCGGGTCCACCTCGTTGTCCACTTGGAACTGGCAGTTCGCAGTCTGCCCATCGCTCGCCGCCGCTGGCCATGTGCGAGTCAGCGCCCCATCGCCAGCGGAGATGTAAAATTCCACGATAGTCAGATTCGTGGTGAACGCCGGGAGCGTCACCGAAAACTTGCCCGCCCCGTCGCCCGTCATCGGCGATTGCTGAAACGCGCCGGGACTCACCGCCGTGGCGTTTCGCCAGAAAAGCGTCGCCGTCAGACCCGCCGCCGCCGTCTCATCGTTCAGTTCGCACGAGATGCGGACGGGGTCCGTCGTCCTCGGCACAGCGGGCGAATGTTTCACCGCCTTGATGACCGGCGCGACGTTGGCCACACGCGCCGAATTCACCGCGCCCGGCGTCCCACTCAGCGCGGCGGAGGCGGCCCAGTTTTGCCCGTTATCATTACTCAGCGCAGGATTGCGCACCTCGACAGAACGCCCAGCGGTCGCCCCCGTCACCCACTCCCAGCCGCCCGCCGCGATCCCGCTCAAGACCCGCGTACGCGTCGCCCAGTCCCCTTCGTTCGCATACGTCACCTCATCCACCTTATCGAAAGTGCCGGGCGCGACACCCGGCTTCGAGATTCGGACGCGCTCCGTATTATTGGAGAGCGAACCCGTCCACGGACCGAAGAAATCGCTCCGCCCATAGGTCGAGTTTGCCAGCGACGGGCTCCCCGCCACGACCACGAACCCGCCCGCCGCAATCGTCGTCGCCGCCGGAAACGTATAAGCAACCCCCGAAGTGAACGCCCAACCCGAGATGTCCACCGACGCAGCATCCGTATTGTGCAGCTCGACGAACTCCAGCAACGGGTTCTCCGGGTACGCAGTCCCTGGTCGGTACAGGATCTCATTAATCACCACCCCCGCTTGGACAGAGTTGGCGAGGAGTAAAGCGGTAAGGAGTAAACGGAAAAACCGGGGCATAACGGCCGCGCAATATGCCCGCGCTCTCTGATTTGGCAACCAGCCGTGTGCTTACAGAATAGAGATGTTCTAGCGCCGCTTCGGCCTGTTCATCGAGAGGATGCTCGTCCCCCTTGTGATGAGGCTGCCGCCGACGATGAGGCGGCGCACGGGCTCGCCGGTCTTTGGGTCGTGGGTGAGTGCGGGTTCGCTCATCGGCTGCTGGTGTTCAAACTGGCGCGGCTTTTGGCCGGCTTTCTTCGGGATGGTTTCGTAAATGTATGTCGCCATGCGCTACTCCTTACCGGATTTCCCGTTCGGCGAATACTCAAACCTTGCGCCCGCCCGCCCGCCGCCCCACACCCGAGACATGCACCGCATTTTCGCCCTGTTCATCATCCTCGCCGCCACCGCGCTCGGCGCAGAAAAACGGGAGCTTTGGCTCTATAAATCGACCAATCTCCTCGTGGAAAAGAACGTGGACGAACTCGCCACGCTCCTAGAGCGATCCCGCGCGACGGGCTACACGCACATGCTGCTCACGGACTCGAAGTTCTCGCGGCTCGGCGAGCTGGATGCCCGCTACTTCAAGAACGTCGCCCGCGTGAAAGAGCTGGCGGCCAAGCACCAGATCGAGGTGGTCCCCGCCGTCTTCCCCATCGGCTACTCGAACGCGATCCTCTCGCAAGACGTGAATCTCGTCGAAGCACTCCCGGTGAAAGACGTGCCGCTCGTCGTGAACGGCGGCGTGGCCAGCGTGGCCGATGCGGCTGCGCCGAGCCTGCGGGGCGGCACTTTCGACGATGCGAAAAAGTGGTCGTTCAAAGACGAGAACGTGGTGTTTGAAAACGGCACGGCCCGCGTCACCGACACGAAGGGCGAGAAAGCGCGCATCAGCGCCCGCATCACCGTCACCCCGTGGCGGCAATACCACGTCAGCGTCCGCATCAAGACGGACAAATTTCGCGGCCAGCCGGAGATCAAGGCGCTCCCCGAGAGCGGCCCGTCGCTTTGCCACGACTACCTCGGAGTAAAGCCCACGCAGGATTGGACGACGCACCACATCGTCTTCAACTCGCAGGAGAACACCGCCGTCTCGCTCTACTTCGGCATGTGGGATAGCCAGAGCGGCTCGCTCTGGTGGGACGATGCGAAGATCGAAGAAGTCGCCTTTTTGAACATGCCGCGCCGGGAGGGCTGCCCGCTCGTCATCACCACCGCCGATGGCAAGCCGCTCGTCGAAGGCCGCGACTTCGAGCCTCTCCGCGACCCGCTCATGGGCACGCAGCCTTACGCGGGGGAATACGATGTTTTCCACACCCCTCCCGTCCTCCGCACCAAGCTCCCCGACGGCACGAAACTCCTCGCCAGCTACTACCACTGCGCCACCGTCCACGCCGGGCAGGCCATGATTTGCCCTAGCGAGCCCAAGACCGTCGCGCTCCTCCGCGACCAGGCCAAAGCCATGCACAAACTCTGGGGCGCGAAAGGCTACATGATGTCGCACGACGAAATCCGCGTGCTCAACCACTGCGCCGCCTGCCGCGCCCGCAACCTCACGCCCGGCCAGATCATCGCCGACAACGTCAAGCTCTGCACCGCCATCCTCCGCGAAGTGAATCCCGGTGGGCGCATCTACGTTTGGAGCGACATGTTTGACCCCAACCACAATGCCGTCGCCAAAGGCTATTACCTCGTCCGAGGCCCGCTCACCGGCTCATGGGAGGGACTGGAAAAGGAAGTGATCATCCTGCCGTGGTATATCGAGGAGCGGGCGGAAAGCCTCCGCTTTTTCGCCGAACGCGGGCACCGCCAAGTCATCGCCGGCTACTACGACAGCAAGCCCGAGCGCATCAAAGAATGGCTGGCCACAGCAGAGAAAATCCCCGGCATCCTCGGGGTGATGTACACGACGTGGGTGAACAAATACGCCGATCTCGAAGCGTTTGCTAAAGCGGCGGAGTGAATACTTGATGCCGACCTCGCTCTATTCGCTGCCGCATTGGGGTGTAATTTAAAGTGGAATTCGTGCGAACGGAGCAGCGAAAAAGTAAGACAGGTTTCCAACCTGTCACAGCGACCCCGGCGCGGGGATGCTCCCTGTCTCGGCGGCCCGGACAGGTTGGAAACCTGTCTTACTTTGCGCATCCACGTTTTATCACGCCCCCGGCGGGGCGTTTGGCGGAATTTCAGTTTGACGCCA
>CAMDQC010000108.1 GCA_945905735.1 Prosthecobacter debontii
TTTGACCTCGGCACCCTGCTGAATGCGCCGCGTCCGCTCTCGTTCGAGAAAGACGGAGCGGCGACGCATTCACGCGAAGGCGACCCGATAGCAGCGGCCCTTGGTGCGAATCTTCCGGGGGCTTTCCGAGTCGCGCGAATCGTCTCCGCTGTGCCGGAACTCTCGCGCCCTGTGCCGGTGAAGCCGCTCTTTTTGCCGGAGAAATATACGCCCTATCGCTTCACGATGAACGCATCCTTTCCCCTCCCCGCGCTTCCCCGCGACAACCCGCTCATCGAAGAGCGCGTGGCCCTCGGCAAGGCGCTGTTCAACGAAACGGCGCTGTCCCGCGATGGCTCGATTTCGTGCGCATCGTGCCACGTCGCGAGCTTCGCATTCACCGACCTCCGCCGCGTGAGTCTCGGCGTGGAAGGAAAAGCGGGGACGCGCAATGGGATGCCGCTCTTCAACCTCGCGTGGAAGACGAGCTTCTTTTGGGACGGACGCTCCCCGTCCCTCCGCGCGCAAGCACTGGAGCCAATCCAAGACCATCTGGAAATGGATGAAACTCTGCCCAATGTGACGCGGAAGCTGGCTGCCGCTCCGGCGTATCCCCCGCTCTTCGCGTCCGCGTTTGGCACGCCCGAAGTCACCCCGGAGAAGATCGGCCTCGCCATCGAGCAGTTCCTCCTCACGCTACTAGCGGGCGATGCGAAACTCGACCGAGCGATGCGTGGAAAGGCGACGCTCACCGACGACGAGAAGCGTGGCTTTGAACTATTCATGACCGAGTTCGACCCGCGCACCGGCCAGCGCGGGGCGGACTGTTTCCACTGCCACGGAGGACCGCTCTTCAGCGATCATCAGTTTCACAACAACGGCCTCGCCGCGCTCGCCGATGATGCAGGGCGCTTCCGCGTGACGAAGGCAGACGCAGACCGTGGAAAGTTCGCGACGCCGAGCCTGCGCAATGTCGCCCGCACCGCGCCCTACATGCACGACGGGCGCTTCAGCACACTGGAGGAAGTCGTAGCGCACTACAGCACCGGCATCCATCGCAGCCCCACGCTCGATCCGAATCTCGCCAAACATCCCGAAGGCGGCTTGCACCTCTCCGCCGACGATCAGCGCGCACTCGTAGCCTTCCTCAAGGCGCTGTCGGACGAGTGACTCGACAATCTCTACGCCAGCACCGGCTTCACGACATGCCCGTGTACGTCCGTGAGGCGGCGGTCGATTCCGTTGTGGTAAAACGTCAGCTTTTCGTGATCGAGGCCGAGCAGATGCAGGATGGTCGCGTGGAAATCGGGGATGGCGACTTTGTTTTCACCGACGAAATAGCCGAGTTCATCCGAGCTGCCAAACGTCGTGCCCGCCTTCACTCCCGCGCCGGCGAGGAAGCATGTGAACGCCGTCGGGTGATGGTCGCGGCCCACCGAGCCGATGCCTTGAGTCGCGGGGCTGCGGCCAAATTCCGTGGACCATATAAAGAGCGTGTCTTCCAACATGCCGCGCTGTTTGAGGTCCTGGATGAGCGCGGCGACTGGCTTGTCCATCGTGGCGGCCTGGGTGTCGTGGTTTTCTTTCACGTTTTCGTGGCCGTCCCAGTTGATGCGCGGGCTGCCGAATGCGCCGCCGTTGAGGATTTGGACAAAGCGCACGCCGCGTTCGAGGAGTCGGCGGGCCATGAGACAGTTCTTCGCAAAGCCTTTGTTCACGGGCTCGTCGATGCCGTAGAGTTTTTTCACGGACTCGGGCTCGGCATCAATGCTCGTCGCATCCGGGATGCTCGACTGCATGCGCGCCGCCAGTTCGTAAGAGCGCAGCCGCGCAGCAAATGCGGTGTCGCCCGGATTCGCGCTGGCGAAGTCGCGGTTCATCGAAGCGAGCAAGTCCATGTCGGCATTACGCGCATCGGCGGAGATGCCGTCGGGCGTGCGGAGGTCGGCGATGGGCTCGGCGGCGTTCGTGCGAAACGAGACGCCCTGATGGTTCGCCGGGAGAAATCCTGATGTCCAATTGATCGAGCCGCCCGCAGGCAGACCGCGCGGGTCGGGCAGCACGACAAATGCGGGCAGGTTTTCGTTCTCCGTGCCGAGCCCGTAGCTGAGCCACGCGCCCATGCAAGGGAAGCCGTTGAGCGTAAAGCCGCTGTTCATTTGAAACGCAGCGGGCGTGTGATTGTTGCTCTTCGCAAACATCGATTTGATGAAGCAAATATCGTCCGCGCACCCCGCGAGATTCGGCAGCAAATCGCTCACCCACGCCCCCGATTTTCCATGCTGGCGAAACGGATAAACGCTCTTCATCAGCCGCCCCGGCTGACCGAAAAAGCCGAGGTTCTCGCCCTTCCCCTCCATCGTCTTCCCGTGCATCCGCTCCAGCTCCGACTTAAAATCGAACGTCTCCAAATGGCTCACCCCGCCCGCACAAAACACCTGCACCACGCGCTTCGCCTTCGCGGGAAAGTGCGGCTTTATCGCGGAAGCAGAGTCCGTCGCGCGGGCGTCGTCGCGTTGCATCATCCAAGCCAGCGCGATGGCACCGAGCCCGCCGCCGGAATTCCACAGAAAGTGGCGGCGCGAGAGTGGAGCGGCGAATTGGCGAGTGGTGTCCATCGGTCGTGGAGTCAAAGTCGAATGATGCGACTGTCTTAGATGCGCAAGCAACAACCCCCAAGCCTGTCCTATCGCCGCCGGACGTCGGCGCTCCCCCTTCCACACTCCAGGAACGGGCGTCATGCGCTCACGAGCGGTGCGATACCGCTGCTGCGTTTTCCTCGTCGAGTAGGCTGCTTAAATCTCGAAATCCTGCTCCACGCGAATGCGTGGGCGGAGGAATTCGAGGATCTGCGCGACGCTTTCGGTGATACTTTGTTTGTCGGTGGCGACTGTGACTTCAGCGCTCTCGGGGGCTTCGTATGGGGCGTCGATGCCCGTGAAATCCTTGAGTTGCCCGGCGCGTGCTTTTTTGTAGAGCCCCTTAGTGTCGCGCTGTTCGCAGACTTCGAGAGGGGCTGCGACGTAGATTTCGAAAAAGTCGAGCCCGGCTTCGCAGGCGATGGCGCGAGCGCGGCGGCGGTCGTTTTGGTAGGGCGAGATGAAGGCGGTGACGACGACGATGCCGGCGTCGGCCAGCAATTTAGCGGTTTCGGCGACGCGGCGGATGTTTTCCACGCGGTCTTCGGGGGAGAAGCCGAGGTTGCTGTTCAGGCCGTGGCGGATGTTGTCGCCGTCGAGGATGTAGGTCTGGATGCCGAGGTTGAACAGCTCGCGGTCGAGCGCGCTGGAGATGGTGCTTTTTCCACTGCCGCTGAGCCCGGTGAGCCAGATGACTGCGCCTTTGTGGCTGTTGCGGGCGAAGCGCTGGGCTTGCGTGACATTGCCTTCGCTCCAGAAAATGTTATCCGACTTCGGCTGGGAACGGTCGGTGTATTTGCCGCCGAAAATGATGCCGCCGCCGCCGACTTGCCGCCCATCGAGGAGGACGAACCGACCGAGCAGGGCGTTGCGGTCTGCGTTATCAAATGCCAGCGCGCCACGGACTTGGATGGTGACTTCGGCGACGTCGTTGCGGGCGATGTAGCCGCGCTCGCCGGAGATGGTTTCGAGGGTGGAGGCGTCGATGATGCGCTCGATGCTGACGATCTCGGCGTCGAGCTCTTGCGTGGTGAGTTTCAGCTTGGACCGTTGACCGATGTTGAGGTTCGTCTTGCCCATCCAGAAGAGCCGGGCCTTGAAGCGGTTCGACTCGATCGGCGCGTCCGTCTGGTGCGAAGCGATGTGCCCGCGCTCCACGAAAATCTGCTCGGTGAGTGTGATGCCGACGCTTTCCCCTGCCCTTGCGCTGGTCTTTGTCGGCGCGTTCCAGACTTCGATGGTCTTGATGACGCCGGTCTTGTTACCGGGTGAAAAGACGAGCGTATCGCCGACTTTCAGCGACCCCGCCTCGATGCGTCCGGCCAAAATACGCCGGTCGTCAAAGCGGTAAATGTCCTGAATCGGGAACCGCAGCGGCTGCTCGGTGAGCGACTTCGGCAGCTCGAAAGTGTCGAGCATGTCCGTGATGGAAGGCCCTGTGTACCACGCCATTTCGTCGCCATCTTTGCTCGCGACATTGAAGCCATTGCGCGCACTGATGGGCACGAACTGCCGCGCTTCCATCCCGATTTCCTTCAAAAACGCCGAGTAATCTCGCGTCACTTGGTCATACACATCCTGCCGATAATCCACGAGGTCCATCTTGTTCACGGCGACGACGACCTGCCGGATGCCGAGCAGCGAGAGCAAGTATCCATGCCGCTTCGACTGCTCGCGAATGCCCTCGTTTGCAGCGATGAGGAGCACCGCCGCGTCGGCGCTGGCAGCACCGGTGATCATGTTTTTCAGGAACTCTTTGTGCCCCGGCGCATCAATGATGACGTAAGGCCGCTTGTCCGTCTTGAACTGGATTTGCGTCGTATCAATCGTGATATTCTGCGCCTGCTCCTCCAGCAGCGCATCGAGCAAAAAGGCATACTCAAACTCCATCCCCTCTTCTTTGCATGCAGCCTGAATCTGCTCCACCTTGCCGTCTGGCAGCGACTTCGTGTCGTAGAAAATGCGACCGATGAGCGTGGATTTTCCGTGGTCCACATGGCCGACGAATACGACACGGAGGCGACGAGTTTGATCGATAGAATCTTGCATAAAAGTGTGAAAGGAGGGCGTTTGATAGCGGGAATTCCGGTATTGTCTATCGGAAAAATAGACAATCTACTTCGAGCACGAAAAAACCTCCGCCCATCTCTGAGTGGAGGTCTTTTTCAAAATGAAAACCGATTACGGCTTAGTGTCCGTCGCTACCGATGGCCTCGACCGGGCAACCTTCCATCGCCTCTTTGCAAAGTGCGGCTTCGGCATCGCTTTCAGGCTGCTTGTAGAGGTAGCTGTGGCCACCGTCGTCGTTGCGCTTGAAGTTAGCGGGGGCGGTTTCGCGACAGAGGTCGCAGTCAATGCACTGGTCGTCCACGTAGAATGTGCCAGAGACGTTTTCAGGATATTTGTTCGCTTGATCAGCCATAAGAAATAGGGCGCGCAACCTAGCGACCAAGCGACGGAGGGCAACGCCTTTTTTCGGAGAAATAGGGAAACTACCCCAATCCGCAAAAGCTCAGAGCGTCTTCCATCCACGAATCTGCGGCCATGACGGAGCGGCGCTGCTGGAAGGCGCGGCTCTGCGATTTGCGCTGCGCTTGGGCGACGGCGGCGCGGAGGATGGCGGTGCTGCCGGGGAGTTTTGTTTTGAGGATTGCGGCGAGGGCGCGCTGCCCCGCAACTGGGAGATTGCGGAGGAAGAGGTCGTCGTCGAGGGCCACGAATGCTTGCGCGGAGCCTGGGTCGCCCTGCCGCCCGGCGCGGCCAAAGAGCTGGCGATCAATGCGCCCCGAGCTGTTGCGCTCGGTGGCGATGACGTGGAGGCCGCCCGCCCTTTTCGCGTCGGCGGAGAGGCGGATGTCGGTGCCACGCCCGGCCATATTCGTGGCGACGGTGATGCCGCCGCGCTGGCCGGCTTCGGCGATGACGGTGGCCTCGTCGTGGTGGCGCACGGCGTTGAGCACGCGATGCGGGACGCCGACGGCGAGGAGGCGGCGGGAGATTTCCTCGCTGGCAGAAATGGTGCGCGTGCCGATGAGCACAGGGCGTCCGGCGGCGCTGAGGCGTGTGGCCTCGGCGACGACGGCGCTCCACTTCTCCGACTGCGTGGCGAAGAAGCGGTCGGGCATTTGGGTGCGGCGGAGTGGCTTGTTCGTAGCGACGGGGATGACGGCTAGACCATAGACGAGCCACAGCTCGTCGCGGGCCTCGCGCGCTGTGCCCGTGAGCCCGCCGAGTCGCTGGAACATGCGAAAGAATCGCTGAAAACTCATGCGCGCAATCGTCTCGGTAGGGTCGCTCAGTTCGATGCCCTCTTTCGCCTCGACCGCTTGGTGGAGCCCTTGCCGCCATGAGCGGTTCGGCATCAGCCGTCCGGTGGATTCGTCCACGAGGTGCAGCTTCCCGTCGTCCACGACATACTGCCGGTCGCGGTGGAAGAACTCGCGGGCTTTGAGCGCCTGCTTCAGCAAATCCTCGCGCCATTTCGCCGGGGCGAAAATGCCCGGCACCGCTTGGTCGTCGAGCGAGAGGGGCTGGGTCAGTTCCACGGACTGCATGGCAACATCCACGCGGTAATCGCGGCCCCGCTCCATGCGACTGGCCAGCGTGTGTGCGGCGTCGCAGGCTTCGCGCAGAGCGTCGTTTGGCTGCGCTTGGCTGATGATGAGCGGCGTGACGGCTTCATCAATGAGCAGGTTGTCCGCTTCATCCACAAAGACCGTGTGCAAGCCGCGCTGCACGGTGCGCAGGTCTTGGTCGGGCTTCAAAAGGAACCGCAGGTGCCGCCGCGCGCCGTCGGCCATCGCGCCGAGTAGAATGCGGTCTCGGAGGTAGTCGGCAAGTAGTTCTTTCCCTGTCGTATAAACGATGTCCTTCGCGTAGCTCGCGCGCCGCTCCTGCGCCTCGGAATTACCGATGACTGCGCCGCATTGAAGCCCGCACGCTTTGAAGAAAGGTGCCAGCCACTCCGCATCGCGCTCGGCGAGATAATCATTCGCCGTGACCACCTGCACAGGCCGCGCAGACCATCCCGCAACCGCCGCCGCGATGCCGACGACAAGTGTCTTCCCCTCCCCCGTCGCCATCTCCGCCAGCGCACCATCGAGCTGGATAAGCGCTCCGAGCACCTGCACAAAATGCGGGCGCAATCCGAGCGTGCGCCGCGCCAACTCCGCAGCCAGCGAAAGCCCGTGCAACTCCAGAGCGCGATTGCCCGGCGAGCGACGCATGGTGGTGCGCTGCTCGGCAATCTGCGTCTGCAAAGCGACCGCGCCGACCACTTCAAGCACCTCATATTCTGCGAAAGCGACACGCGCCCTTTTCTCCAGCCGCGCCCGCACCAGCGCCGAACGCCGCGCCGCGCCAATCCCCCGCGCCACCAGCGAATCCAGCCCACGCTGAAGCTCGCGCGGCGCGACGGTGACGGTCTTGCGGTAGTCAGCGGTGGGGTTCATACGCGGTATCGCTTCTGTAAAAGCTGCCGCCCTTTTCGCCACCATTGCTGGAGCAGCGGCTCGGCTTGCAGCTCGAACCGGATGACGCCCGTGCGCCGGTGGAGCAAGGCTGCGTCGGTCGTGCCGATGGTTGCGATGACTTTGAAAAACGGCTCCGTGGTGTGCTTGCCCGCGTGGTCGCCTGCGGAAACGGCGACATCCCCGCCGGAGCGCCAGCCGAGCGCGGCGCTGGGCAGCTCGTCTTGTTTCGCGGGGACGATGCGCTCGATTTTTGCGGGGACGAGCACGCCTGCTTCTCCGCTCAGCCGTATTTGCGCGCTGGCCATTTCGCCGCCGAAAAGCGCGGCGGCTTCATCCTGCGGGACGACTGCGGAAAACTGGAATGCGCCCGGCGCGACGAGTTCGCCAAGGGGCTCGCCGCGTTGGAGCCAGTGCCCACCGCGCTGGCCCTGACGCGGCACCATCCAGCGTCCGGCAAATGGCGCGGTGACGGTAAGCGTCGCGCGCTGCTCGGCGAGCGTCGCCATCTTCTGCTCCACGGCGGCGAGACGCTGGCGCAGCGGTTCGGCAGACGCGATGGAAGTCGTGAGCGCCGTGCGCTGAAGCTCGGAAATCTCCTGCCGTTGCGACTGGAGCGATTCCATTTCTAAATCAAGTTGCGGGTTCTCCAACCCCAGCAAAGTCGCGCCTTCTAGCACGTCGTTGGAAAGAATCCGCTCGTCCGCGATGAAGCCATCCACCGGCGCAAACATCTGCCGATACTGCGTCGCCTCGACGACTCCCGGCGCGGTGAAGCGGCTCGGCATCGGCACAAATCCAAGGAACGCGACGACCGCCGCGAGCACGCCAAACGACACGGCGCAAGCGCGTCCCCGCACACGCGAGAGCGATGCGCCGCGCGCGACGTAGGCGATGAACTTCCCCACGGGAACGACGAACCACATCACCGCAAACACCGCAGCCATCACGAGCCCGATGCCAAAGAAATACTCCGCGATGAGGAGCACGATTCCGTAGGACATGAAGATGCGGTAGATAGCGCTGCCGACGCCGTAGCTGGCAAAGCCCCAACGCGCGGCAGTCGTCTCCACGGCGGACTTGCTCGTGCGCGAGCCACAGACAAACCGCTCGAACAAATGCTTCACTTCCACCATCGAGCGTTGCGCTAAGTTCGGCACGTCGAGCCAGTCCGAGAGCAAGTAGTAGCCGTCGAAGCGGACGAGCGGGTTGATGTTAAAGAGCACCGTGGAAATGGACGCGACGAACATCACATTCGACGCGAAGCGATGAACGAAACCCGGCCCCGTCGCCGCCCACGCGAACGCTGCGAGCGCCGCGATAAACAGCTCGAAAATCATCCCGCCCGCGCCGACCAGCATCCGCTGCCGACGGCTGCGGAAGGACCAACTCGCCGTCGCATCCACGTAGGGCATCGGGCTGAAAAGAAAAAACATGATGCCGAGCCGATGCACTTCGCCGCCAAGCGCGCGGCAGATGAATGCGTGGCCAAATTCGTGAATCGCTTTCGTGACAAAGAACGCGGCGTAGAGCGCGAGGATTCCATCGGGTGCCAGCGCATCAGCGGCGTCGGTGCGCATCATCGGCCAGTGCTGCGCGACGGTGGCGATGCCTGCGAGGACTATGACGATCCACACGACGCCCATGAGCGGCGAGAGCAGCCATTTCAGCGAAGGCACGATGCGGCGGAGCAGCGGGTCTGGGTCGAGGACGGGGATTTTTAGAAAGAGCAGATTCGTGAGCGTCGAGCGGAGTTGCTTCGATTCGCGGCGGTCTTTGCGCTCCAGCAATTTCGCGCTGTCGGGCGGGAGGTCGCTTTGCAGGAGGTTCGACTGATAGAGCTGCGCGAGCAGGCGGATGACTTCCGGCTGCGTCGGCGGTTGCTCGGGCGCGGCTTCGAGGCATTCGTCCCACGCTTGCTGCACGGTGCGGTCGGGGCGGAGGCGCGCGAGGAACTGCCACACGGCGGGGCGAAAGCGGAGAAATGAGTTCGCGAATGGGTCGTGGACGATGAACCATTTCTCGCCGCGAAAGTATTGCCGCCGCACTTGCACGGAGGCTCGCAGATGGACTTTCAGCGCCGCGATGCGGTGCCACGATTCGCTGAAGATTGCGCCTTGTTCGTCCATATTACCACCAGAGCCAGAGCCGCGCTTGGTCAATGGCGCGGTGCGTGAGGCACCACGCGATGCTGCGTTTGCCGGAGTCCACTTTCGCCAGCCCGCTCATGCCCGGCCGCCACCAATCGGCGGACGTTCCCGTGAGCCGCGCGCGGATGATGAAGTGATTGCCGCCTTCCTCCGCCACGGCGGCGGGCTCCACGCGCTCGATGCTCGCGGGAAATGTGAGCGCCGGACGGCTGATGAGCGCGAGGTCGGCGCCGGCGTTCATCGCAATATTGTGAATGTCGCTCTCGTCGGCTTTCAGCTCGGCGTAGAGGCCGTCGAGGCGTGCGATTTTGAAAAGCGTCTCGCCGCGTTTCACCGGGCTGCCGAGCTTTTCGCGCAGCTCGCCTTCCACCACGACGCCGTCGAATGGAGCCTTCAGCTCCACGCGGGAGAGCCGATAGCGAGAGAGCTCCAGCGTGGCGCGCGCTTGCTCCATACGGCGAAGGGCGACTTGCATTTCGGAGATGCGGCCCTCGGCTTGCGCGATGTCGGCTTCCGCGCGGAACCGCTGATGCTCGGCTTGCGCAGCAGCGGCTTCGGATTGCAAATCACGGTCGTCGAGCCGGAGCAACGGCTGCCCCGATTTCACCTCATCGCCGACGCGCACGAGCACTTCGCGGATGAAGCCATCGAACCCCGCAGGCACTTCCGCCATCGCCTCCGTGCGGATGATGAACGGCGCTTCCACGCGGTAGGAAACCTTCACGAAAAACAGCACCGCGAGCAGCGCAGCGACGCCGACCGTCGCGACTTTCGCCCACGTATGCTCGGGGCCGAGCAGCTTTGCAAAGCGACGGCGCGTGCTGCGTGCGAGCCGTTTGCCGAGCCAACCGTCGTGTTCTTGCAAGTCCGCGAGGCGGCGCGCGGCCTGGTCGCAGATGACGCGGAGGGAGCGCACTTCTTCCTCCGTGAACGGCGTCTCGCCGCGCTCTAGCAGGAGCACGCCCGTCGCTTTATCGCCCACGCGGATGGGCAGCGAGCAAAGGTGCGGGCTCTTCTCGGCATCGGAAAATACTTCGTGGTCACGGGTGATGGCGAGCGACTCGGCGGAGCGTGGAAGCGTGATTTCTTCATCCTGCTCCAGCGTCTCCTCCATCGCCGCCTCGACGCGCCCGACGATCTCCATGCGGCGCTCGAACTTCTCGATATGGCTGATCGCCGCGAGCCGCACGTAGCGCCCGTTCAGCCAGCCGAGCGAGACGCGCGTGCAGCGGTAGCGCGTGGCGAGTTCGTTGCAGAGCGTCATCGCCACAGCCTGCCAGCGCGTCTGCGCGTTGAGCTGGAGCATGAGATCCAGCGCGTTGGAGAACTGGCTCAACTCCGCATCCGCCTGCTGCAATCGCCGATGGTCTTGGTAAAGGCGTGGCGTATCCGAGACGAGCTGGAGCTGCGCGACGACGCCCTGCAAATTAGCGACTTTTCCCCGCAAGACGATGATGGCGACGCACGCCGCCGCCTCACCCGTCTCCAGCCGGAGCCCCAGCGTGCAGACCTCCGCCGCTGTATCGCGGTGGAAAGAAAAGCCGTCCTTCACCGCCAAATCCGCCAGCGTGAGCGCGTGCTCCGACTGCGGCTCGCTGCCGGGGATGCTGCTCACCGCCGCAGCCGCCTGCCAAGCATCCGTGCCGCTCGGGCGCAAGTAGAGCAGCCCGCCCGTGCCGCCCGCGTGCCCGACGAGTGCGTGCAAAAAGCTCGGCCAAAACTCGCGCGGCGCACCGGAAAAAAAGCGCAGCCGCTCAAAGCTGAGCAGTGTTGTGTTGGAATTCATGCACGCTCTGCGAAAGAAAGAACCCTGCCACGGCGGCGGTTATCTCCTATTAAGCGACTTCCCAGTTGTCAGCGCGGGGCAGTCTTGTTTAACAGGAACGCCAATGGATGTTACGACGGAACCCACGACTGGCTCGCATGGCGAGCAGCCTTCTCAAGCGATCCGCGATGGGCTTTTCCCCCCGACGATGTGGTCGGCATTGCTGGATGTGCAGGGCGATGGCTCGGAGGCGATGCGGGGGCTGGAGCGGCTGGCCACGGCTTACTGGAAGCCGCTCTACGTCTTCCTGCGCAAGCGCGGGCAGGACCACGATTCGGCGGCGGATGGCGTGCAGGGGTTCTTTGAATATCTGCTTTCCGGCGAGCTGTTGCGCAAGGCGAGGCCGGGCGAGGGGCGGTTCCGCAATTTCCTGCTGGTCGCGTTCCGGCGCTGGCTGGGGGATGAGCAGGAGAAGGCGAGTGCGGCGAAGCGCGGGGGCGGGGCACTGGCGATTCCGCTGCATGAATTGCAGGAGCTGGGCGCGGTGCTGGTGTCAGCCGGAGATTCACCGGATGAGGCGTTTGATCGGAAGTGGGCGGAGTCGCTGGTGGCACGCGCACTGGCCGGGCTAGAGGTGGAATGGGCGCAGCGTGCGGCGCTCTTTGCGGCGCTCAAGTGGGGGCTGGAGGGCTCGGCGGAGGCGGAGCGGTACGGGGAAATCGCCGCTCGGCTGGGGATGACGGAGGACGCGGTGAAGACGGCGGCCTTTGTGCTGCGAAAGGGATTTGCCGTGCAGGTGCGGGCGGAAATTCGTGCGACGGTGGCGGCGGATTCGGATGTGGAGGATGAGTTGCGGCATCTCGTGGCGCTGCTAATGCGCTAACCTTTTGCGGTATTTCCCCAACTACCTCAGTAACATCCATGCCGAATCCCGAAACCATCCGCACTTGCGCCACCTGCGGCACCATCCTGCCCGCCGAGCAACTGTGTTTTGCATGTGCGCTTTTGCAAATCGCTGCGCCGGAGCCGGTGGAGCGGGCCTCGGTGCGGTTCGACCCGGCGGCGCTGCCGTGTGCCTTCGGGTCTTATGAAATGCGGCGGGAGATTGCGGTGGGCGGGATGGGCGCGGTGTATGAGGCGCTTGACTCTCGGCTCGGGCGGACGGTGGCGGTGAAGCTGATGCGCTCGCTGCTGCTGTCCACGGCGGATGAAAAGGCGCGATTCAAAACCGAGGCGGGCGCGGCGGCGCAGCTCGACCACCCGAACATCGTGCCGGTGTATGAAGTGGGCGTGCAGGACGGGCAGCCGTTTTTCTCGATGAAGCTCATCGAGGGCGGCAGCCTCGCGGAGCGGCTGAAGGCGGGGCCGCTGCCGGAGCGCGAAGCTGCGGTGCTGATGGCGAAGGTCGCCCGCGCCGTCGAGCACGCCCACGGGCGCGGGGTGCTGCACCGCGATTTGAAGCCGGGGAATATCCTCATTGATGCCACGGGAGCGCCGTGGCTGACGGACTTCGGGCTGGCGAAAGTCACCGCCTCGCCCTCGGGCCTCACGCTTACGCAATCCTTCCTCGGCACGCCGGAATACATGTCGCCCGAGCAGGCCGCGGGGCGCACGCGGGACATCGGCCCGGCGAGCGATGTGTGGGCGCTGGGCGCGATTCTTTTCCAGATGCTCAGCGGGCGGCTGCCGTTTGCTGGGGAGAGTAGCGGGGAGGTGCTGCGGCGGGTGCTGGAGGATGAGGCGCCGACGCTCAATGGACGGCATGGACGAGATGGACGGCATGGACCGCAGACCGCCGTCCATCGCGTCCACGTCGCCCCCGACCTCGCTACCATCGTCGCGCGGTGCCTCACGAAAGACCCCGCGCGGCGCATCAGCAGAGCGGGCTTTCTCGCGGAAGAGCTGGAGCGCTGGCTGGTTGGCGAGCCCATCCACTCGCGGGGCATCACCTCTGCCGAGCGCGGGGTGCGGTGGGTGCGGCGGCATCCGTGGCCGGTCGCGTCGGCGGTGCTGGCTGCGGCGGTCGTGGCGCTGGCGGTGGCGTTTCAGCGCAAGCCCGCGTCGCCCCCGCCCAAGCCGATCATCGAATTCCAAAACGGCAGCTTTGAGACGAGTGAGGGCGACCCAAGCCAGACGCCGACGGGGTGGAGGTTTGGAGGGACAGCCAGTGCCGTGAGGGTCGCCAGTGGCGAAGGAACCACCGATGGGAACTTCGCGGCGATCTTTAACTGCAGGCAGGAATCCATCGGCGGGGTGCTCTCCCAAACCTTCAAGACCGCGCCTGGGCAGACCTACACCGTGCAGTTCGACTTCGGCACCTACGGCTGGACTACAAGTTCCTTCCAAAAACTCCAGGTGCAAGTGCGCGATGGAATCTCGTCAAGGAGCGGGGCGCATCTCATCCAGAGCGGCAGCGGGCGGATGACCACGACCTCTGGCGGCTCAATCGAGAGCAATGCGAATACGTTGGTCATCGCGGATCGCACCGCGAGATACGTCAGCCCCGAAATCTTCAACCGCGTCACGTTCACCTTCACTGCGAAGTCCGCCACCAGCACCCTCACTTTCACGGATGTGAGCACCGGGGATACTTCGAGTCAGGACGGCGTGCTGGATAATGTGGTGGTGACTGCCACTGCGACGCGATAGCCGTAGCAAACTCCCGTGGCGGAGTTTTAGCGCGTCGCCTGTAAGCTACTGCGCAGCTCCCGCAGAAAAGCCAGCGGCTCGCATATCGCAAACGGGCAGTCTCGCACGACCTCGGCAAAGCCCCCGTCATAAGTCACCAAATGCGTCGCGTCGCCATTGAGTGCGCAGAGCACGAACGCGATGTCGTCCGTATCGCTCGGATAGCGGCGCAGGTGAAAGGACTCGATTTCCACGCGCTCACCCGTGGTGAGCATTGAGCTGATGATCTGCCGCACCGTCGCTCCACTCGCGCCTTTCTCGATCAACTTCTCAATGTATTCGAGCAGGGTGTCATCCGAGTAAAGAAGCGTAAATTCACCCGCCTCCCAGCGCGCTAAAATTTCGCGGTTCGGGCTCGTCGGCGCGTTGCTCCGATGCGCGGCAAGCACGACATTGGTGTCCAAGACAGCGAGGAACATCCCTATCACTGCTGCCCTGCCACCTTATCGTAAGCCTCGAAGAATCGGCGAAACAACTCCCCGCGCGGCACGCCATCCGCCTTCATTTGCGCAGCATCCGCCTTGCTTTCTTCGAGCAGTCGAATCGCTTGCTCGCTGTAGCGTGCGTTGCGCCACTTCTCGTGCTCCACCTGATTGCGTAGGAACGAGAGCACACGCTTTTCCACATCGGGAATCCTCTTCACGTCTTGATCCAAATCCGGCGGCAATTCAACGGTGATGCTCATGCCGACGACGATGCCGGACTACCTCACCATTCGCCAGTGGAAATTGGCGAGCGGAGCAAAAACTTCAAAATATCCGCTCACCTTTCGCCCGTAATCCCCAACTCCCCTTGTGAAGTCACTTTTTTGCAACTTCACAACCAATGAAAACGAACTCACACACCACCAACGCCGGGCTTTTACGCCGGGCATTCACCTTCCTGCTGCGCACCCGCGCTATGGGGCGCTTTACCACCCTCCTGCTGGCGCTTGGCGCGCTGGCTTTCGCGCCGCTGGCTTCGGCGCAGCAGGTGCCGATCGATAAACTGGCGGACTTCGATGGGGCGGCGACTGGGTCGCAGCCCAGACACCTGATCCGGGGGAGCGATGGGGACTTCTATGGGCTGACGAATACCGGCGGGGCCTATAACAATGGGACGGCCTTCAAGGTGACGGTGGACGGTGTGGTGACGAAGCTGGCGGACTTTGAGGAATACAGCACGGGGGGCTATCCTGCCGGCAGGCTGGTGCAGGCGATCGATGGGAACTTCTACGGGCTGACTTCCATCGGCGGGGTCTATGGAGACGGCTCGACTTTCACGGGCGATGGCACGTTCTTCAAGATGACGCCGACAGGGGAACTGACGGTGCTGGCGGAATTCCGTGAGAACACCACCGGGGGCAGGCCCCAGGGTAGCCTGGTGCTGGGGAGCGATGGGGATTTCTATGGGCTGACTTACACGGGCGGGGCGAACCAGGAGGGCACGGCCTTCAAGGTGACGATGGCAGGCGTGCTGACGAAGCTGGCGGACTTCAACCGCTTGACCATCGGGTCGAATCCCCAAGGCGATCTGGTGCAGGTGAGCGGTGGAGACTTTTATGGGGTGGCGAATGGCGGCGGGCTCACTGGCTCGGGCACGGCTTTCAAGATGACGCCGGCGGGCGTGGTGACGAAGCTGGCGGACTTCGATAGCTTTGTGACGGGCGGCAATCCCAGTGGGCATCTGCTGCTGGGCAGCGACGGGGATTTCTACGGGCTGACCGGTGGCTTCGGGCACACGGGCACGGCTTACAAGCTGACGATGGCGGGCGTGCTGACGAAGCTGGCGGACTTCGATCAATATACGACCGGGGTGCGGCCTTTTGGCAGCCTGGTGGAGGCCAGCGATGGGAACTTCTACGGGATGACTTCGGAGGGAGGCTCCTATGATGGCACGGGGGCCGTCTTCCAGCTCACCCCGAGTGGGACGGTGACGGTGCTGGCGACTGCTTTGGACGAGTATTCCGGTGCCTATTACGGCGCCACGATCCCGGGCAAGGGCCTCTTCGGCGATCTGATCCCCACGGGGGATGGGAACTTCCTCGGGTTGTCGAGGTCGGGCGGGACGAATAACGCGGGTATCCTCTTTCGGGTGAATACGGGGATGTTCCCCGCCGCGGGCTTCTTCGCGGGGGGCAATGGCCGTTACATCGTGCCCGGTGCGACCACGACGCGGGCCGCGGATGGGACGAAGATGACCGGTTATCCGAACCTCCCGGTCGCGCAGACCTTCACGCTGGAGAACCGCACCACTTCGGCGGTGACGGTGAGCAGTGTGGAGATCAGTGGGCTGGAAGCGGGTAGCTTCACCCTCGGTACGCTGGCGCTGCCGGCGGTGCTGGCGGCGGGAGAGACGCTGGACTTCAGCGTGTCTTTCCAGTCGGCCTCCGCGGGTGCGGCGGCGACGGCGACGGTGCTGAGCGATGCGGCGTCTTCCAGCTACAGCTTCGCGGTGAGCGGGCGGGTCGAGCTGCTGCGGAAGGTGACGGATTACGCGGAAGTGCTGCACGGTGCGCAAGGCACCCTCGTGCGCGGCAACGATGGGGATTTCTACGGGGTGGCTGCTTATTACGGGGCCACCTATGACGGCGCGGCCTACAAGGTGACGGCGGCTGGAGTGGTGACCAAGCTGGCGGACTTCGACGCCGCCTCCGGGACCCGACCGCTGGCCGGGCTGGTGCTGGGGACCGATGGGGACTTCTACGGAGTGGCCGGCAGCGGCGGGAATAATGACTTCGGCACGGCCTTTAAGGTGACGACGGCGGGGGTGCTGACCCGGCTGGTCGCCTTCGACGCCAACGCAGCGCATCCCTTCGGCAGTCTGCTGCTGGGGAGCGACGGGGACTTCTACGGGCTGGCAACGGACGGCGGGGAGGTCGGCGTGGGTGCGGTCTTCAAGCTGACGGCGGCGGGAGTGGTGACGACGCTGGGGAACTTCAATAGCTCCACGGGCTTCAATCCCCGTGGCGATCTGGTGCTGGGGAACGACGGGAACTTATATGGAGAGGCCTCCGGTGGCGGGGCCAATGGGAGCGGCACTTTCTTCGTCCTCTACGCTGGTCTGGGTGGCGGCGTGGACACGACGCCGCCGGTGACGACGATCACCAGCGGGCCGGGGCATTTCACCTTTTCCAATAGCTCGAGCGCGACGTTCACCTTCACCGGGAGCGATGATGTGACACCGGCGGCGGGACTCACGTGGACGGGTTATCTCGATGCCGGCGATTCGGTGCCGATCACCAGCCCGGTCACGTTCACCGGTCTCCCCGACGGGTTGCACTACTTCTCCCACCGGGCGACGGATGCGGCGGGGAATGTGGAGCCGATACAACAACGCACATGGCTCGTGGATACGACGCCGCCGGTGCTCTCGCTGCCAGGGCCGATCACGGTCGCGGCCACGGGGCCGGATGGAGCGGTGGTGACTTACACGGCCAGCGCGAGCGACGCGGTCATTCTCCGGGACTCGAGCTTCACGCCAGCGAGCGGGAGCCTCTTCCCCGTCGGCACGACGACGGTGGTGGCGAACGCATTGGACTTCGCCGGCAACACCGTCACCGGGAGCTTCACGGTGACGGTGCAGGCCCTGATGCCCGGCACGCTGGCCTTCGCAAATGCGACGCCTTCCGCCAATCCCGTGAACGGCTCCGGCGCGCTCAACACCGTGCCCGTGCTCATCACCCGCAGCGGTGGGACAGCCGGTGCAATTACCGTCGAAGTCGTGCCGAGCCAGCCAGCTACGACCCCGAGCGGCTTCGCGAAATATGTGTATGGGACCGACTACCAATTCGTCAACGGCACCGTCGCAGGCTCCACCGTTTCATTCGCCGATGGCCAAGCCAGCGCGACTGTGGACGTGCTGCTCAAGACGCCTGTGCTTACGAAAAAGGGGCAGCTCAAATTGACGCTCGCCTCGACCACCGGCGGGGCAGCCATCGGCAGCCCGGCAGCGGCGACGCTCACCATCAACGCCCGCGACACCGTAGCGCCGACACTCGTGCTCAACACCCCGGTGGCGGGCGCGGCGTTTGACATCACCGGCACCGTCAAGGATGCAGGCGGCCTTGCATCGCTCACCGTTAAAGTGAACGGCGCAACCCTCCCGCTCACCGTGGACCCCGTCACCGGCTACGTGGCCAACGCCATCGCGCCTTACAGCGTGCTCGGAGCCATCGCGGAGAACGGCGCAAACGTCATCCTCGTCACCGCCAAAGACCTCAGCGGAAACACCTCCACCATGACGAAGACCGTGACGTATTTGAACAACCGGCCCGCCCTCACCGGCACCTACACCGCGCTCATTAAACCGACCGGCACACCCGATGGCGACACCACC
>CAMDQC010000109.1 GCA_945905735.1 Prosthecobacter debontii
GCAGGCCCATTTGGTCGGCCATGCCGATGTCTTCGCTGGCGAGGATGACGAGCCGCCGCGCGATAAAGCGAACGTCCTCCCCGGCGTAGAGCATTTTCGCCAGCCAGTAGAGCGCGGCGTCCGGGTCGGAGCCGCGCACGCTTTTTATAAATGCGCTGATGGTGTCGTAGTGCCCGTCGCCCGTGGCGTCATAGACGACGGCCTTCTTTTGGATGCTCTCCTCCGCCGCTGCGCGGGTAAATTGGACGACGCCCCCGGCATCGGGCGCGGTGGTGAGGATGCCGATTTCGAGCGCGTTGAGCGCCTTGCGCGCGTCGCCGTCGGCGATGGTGGCGAGGTGCGTGAGTGCATCGTCGGTGGCGACTGCGCGGTGCTCGCCGAGGCCGCGCTCTTTATCTGCCAGCGCCCGCCGGAGCACGCGCTCGATGCTGGCGGGGGTGAGCGGCTCTAGCTGGAAAACTTGCGAGCGGGAGACGAGCGCGCTGTTCACGTAGAAGAAGGGATTTTCCGTCGTCGCGCCGATGAGCCGCACGGTGCCGCGCTCCACGTCGGGCAGCAGCACGTCTTGCTGCGCTTTGTTCCAGCGATGGATCTCGTCCACAAACAGGATCGTCTTTTGCCCGGCGTTCGCGAGACGATTATGGGCGGCGGAGACGACGCGGCGGAGGTCTGCCACGCTGCTCTCCACGCCGCTCAGTGCTTCAAATTTGCACTTAGTCGCGTTGGCGATGATCTGCGCCAGCGTCGTCTTGCCCGTGCCCGGCGGGCCGTGGAGGAGGATGCTGGAAATGCGGTCGGCCTCGATAGCGCGACGGAGGAGTTTGGCGGGGCCGAGGATGTGTTCTTGGCCGCTGTATTCATCCAGCGTGCGGGGCCGCATCCGCTCGGCGAGCGGAGCGACGCTCGGCCTTTCTACCGGGGGCGCGCTGAAGAAATCGTCCGCCATTTAGATGTCAAACGACTCCGCTCCAGCGCCGCTTTTGAGCATCGTCTCGATGGTCACGCTTTCGAGCAGCGCAGTCATCTGCTTGCGCACGCCGCGCATCACTAGGCGCAGCGGGCACGTCCGTTGGTCCGGGCAAGTGCAAGGCTCGTTTGGCTTCTCCGCCGCACATGCGACGAGCGCGGATGGGCCGTCGAAAATAGGGATCACTTCCCCGAGGCTGATCTCCGCCGCTGCGCGCAAGAGCGTGTAGCCGCCGCCGACGCCGCGCTTGCTCGTAAGCATCCCCGCGCGCCTCAGTGAGAGAAGGATTTGCTCCAGGAACTTGATGGGAATCCGCTCCGAAGTCGCCAGCTCTTGGATGGGCCACGATTTCCCCGGCTGGCGAGCAATCGCCACGAGCGCACGGAGGGCGTATTCGGCTTTCTTGGAAATCCGCATTAGCGTCCGAGCGGTCCACCGGGGTTTTCCTCATACATCCGCAGATTCGGGCTAGAGTCGCCATCATACACGCGAGCACTGCTCCGTGCCTTGCTCGCGCAGGCACCGAGCATGGAAAAAACGAGGGCCAACAAAAGAAGGCGTAGGGCTTTCATGGGCGCGACGCTATGGAGCCGCCGGGGAAAATGCCAGTGTGCAAATATAGGGGTGCGCGGGTATTGAGTGGGCATGTTCGATTTCATCTTGCGCCAAATGCTGGCGCTGCTGGAGCCCGTGGGACTTCTTTGGCTGACGCTCATCATCCTGACTGCCGTGCTTTTTCGCCGTAGGCATCGGCGCTTGGGCGCGTGCATGGCGCTGCTCGTGGGCGCGGTGACTTTGTGCGGGAGCACGGACTTTCCCGGCTGGCTTTTGCGAGGGCTGGAGAAGCCGTGGGCGGGCGTGAGAATTGACGCGCTGCCGGTGTGCGATGCCGTGGTGATTCTCGGTGGCGGGACGGAGCCTTCGCGCTACGAGGCGGCTGGGATGCACCTCACGAAAGCAGGCGACCGCGTGCTCATGGGCCTAGAACTGATGCGGCTCGGAAAGGCGCGCACGCTCTGCCTCGGCGGCGGTGGGGCGGTGTTCGACGGCGCGGTGCAATCGGAGGCGGATGTGGTTAAGGCGTGGCTTGCTTCGTGGAATTTGCCGGTCGCAGCCGAGGTCGTCAGTTTCGGAACCAGTCGCCACACACGCGACGAGGCGGAAAAGACGGCGGCGCTGATGCGACAGCGGGGCTGGAAGCGCGTGCTGCTCGTGACCTCCGCATTTCACATGAAGCGCGCGGCGGCGACGTTCCGCACGGCGGGCGTGGAAGTCGTGCCGGTGCCGTGCAATTTTCTCACGACCGTGAGCACGGCGGACTCGCCGCTGGAGGTGAAAGTGCCGAGCTGGAACGGCTGCGAGAAGATCAGCATTTGGATGCACGAGTTCATCGGCTGGCGCGTGTATCGCAACCGCGGGTGGATTACGGAGTGATAGAGGCGAACGGCCTCAGAAGGTGAACGTCACCGTGAGCAGTGCGTTCCACAGGAAGTCATCCACGCGGCCTTCGCGGTTCTGGGGGCCGAATTCTTTGATGAGGTCGGTGTTGCGGCGGTAGATGTCTTTGTAGCCTTCGCCGGGGATCAAAATGCCGAGGCCCGCGCCGACGATGATGTTCTCGGTGAGCAGCGGGCGATACTTGAGCCCGAGGCTGACGTCCCAGCCGAGTTTGTCGCTCACTTTGTTCGAGTGTAGCGCGCGTTCGAGCGGCGCCGTCTCGTCGAACCAAATGTAGTTCGCGTTAAAGAACGCGCGGAGCTTTGGCGTCACGTCGGCGTCGAGCCCGAAGCCGACGATCTTTACACCGGGGTTTACGAAATTCGATTGCCCCTCGGCCTTGCTGCTGCGGAGGCTCGGCAGGAGGCTGTCGGGGTTCTTCAAATTGACCGCTGTGCCCGCGAGGTTCAGCCCCTCGTGGACGTAGTAGCTGAATGGCCCGCCGACGAAGAACGGTGCATCCACGATGCTGTCGAATGCCTGGCCGCGATCGTCCGTCGGGTCGGGGTCGCCGCTTGCATAAAAGCCGCTCAGTTTGAACCGCAGCCAGTCGCGGTCGTAGCTCAATTCGAGCGCGGCCATCTGCGCGTTCACGTCCACGCGGCGGCCTGCGAGGCCGTTGAACTCGTCTTCGCCGAGCGCCCAGTAGAGAGCGTGCGAGATGTTCCAGCGATCGAGGTGCCCGTCGCCCGCCCAGCCGAGATACGCCGTGCGGACATCGTGCTCCTGCGCGTTGCCGAAGCTGCCCAGCGGTGCAGGGCGCACGAGAGAATCGTTCTTGTCGTAGTGCCGCTGGCCGTCGTCGAAGTTGAAATGCACGGACGCCTGCGCGGTGTAGCCTTTCATCAGGAAATCCTGCTTGTAGAGGCTGGCGATGATGACCTGCTGGTCGCGGGCGTCGAACATGTTCAGGCCGCTGTAAGTGTCCTTCTCGCGGAGGTTGAAATAGGCGAGGTTGTATTGCCACTGGTTGTTGTCCCAGTTCCCAAAGAGCCGCGCGCCAAGGTTCGTATCGTTGAAAATGAACCCGCGGAAATCCGAAACAAATGGCTGGATGCCGAAGCGCGAAGTCCAGAAGTCGTAGTTGTCGGAAAGGTCGCCGAGGTGATACTCGAAGAACAGCTCTTGGATGCCGATGAAGTCTTTGTGCCGACGCGTGTTGCGAGTCCCCGCTTTGTCTTTGTCGTGCTCGGGGTTGTTTTTGATCTTCGTGCCCGGCTTCACCTCGTTCGTCTCCGGGTCCACCTTGGTCAGCTTGCTCGAAGCACCGAGCGGTTCGAGCTGCGGAGCGATGTAGTTAAAGAGGTCGCCGGGCCGCGTGACGACGGAGAGCGGCTGAAGGCCCTTGCGCGTATCCTTTGGCGAGATTGCCCCGATCTTCGAAGGCGTCGGCTGCTTGCCGCTCGCGTGGTTCACTCCTCGTGGATCGGGATCGAGGAGGTTCTGCTCTTGCACCCACACCCAGTTATCATTCTTCACCACTTGCAGGCGGAAGAGCCATTCCACAGGCTTGAACGTCGTCTCGCCCCTAAACATTTCGAATGTCAACGAACGGTCCGTGGAGATGATGAACTGCTCGCCGCGCCCAAAAAACTCCGAGCTGTTCGGCGTCGCTGCGCTCACGCCTGATGGTACCGGCAGGCGCCGATACTCAAAAAGGGTAAACGACTTTAGCGTGATATTCGCAAAAATTTCTTGCCCGATAATCGGCACATCGCCCTTGAGCTTCGACTGCTCGTAAGGGTGCCACAGTTTGATCGTCTCGCGGCCATCGCCGTAAGGCGTCTCATGCCTTGGGTCGAGATAGCGCTGCCACTTAGGGAAAGGGATCGCCCAGCGATTATTCAGCGGGCTTGTACGAGGCAGCAGCCCCAGCCCCTCTTGCCCCATCGGATACTCCCGATAGTGGAAAATGCCTGACTGCTCGGACTGCGAGCGCACACCACGGCGCGGAAGTTTCACATCGCCCGCACCTTCCAAATCAATGCGTGGGATATAAAGAAAGTCGTTGCCAAAAAGCGAAGGTCGGTCGGTGAGTTCCGGCAGCGCCGCGAATGGCGAGGCCGCTTTTGGTAGCCCAATGTCGAACGGCGAACCGCCCAGATTCTTCGGCTCCGGCGGCGGTGCGGCGGGCATCGTGGGAAGCGGGCGCAGCTTCGGCTTCGGCTTCGCGGCTGGCGTCGTCACTCCGCCGGGGTCTGGATTAAACTGCAACGGCGCTTTGGGAGGATTCATTTGCGCTGGGGTGTGCGATGCGGCGGGCTTCCCTTTACTATGAGAAGGATTGAACGCGAACGCAGCCGGCATAGAAGCCGCAACCGCGAAGACAGGAATGATGGATCGAGCGAGAATTGTTGTGGGCCGGTTCGACATGGCTCGGTGCTTATATCTGCCTTCGCCCCCGATGCGCAAGCGCGTGTGTTCGTCTATGATTAAAAACTTGGATACGAGAACCCCACGAACCCAAAAACACACCTAGCGAAGTAGATGCGGACCTCGCGGCTGTTGCGTCTATTTGCGGGGCGAAAATGTGGCGTTCGGGTTTTGATTGAGGCGGCAAAAACAAAAACGGCCACGGAACCGGAGTTCCGTGGCCGCCTTTGAAAAACTGCGCAGATCGTTATTTGTCCGTCTTCAGGATCAAGTCCTTGAACTGCACGACCATCGCTGGGCCAGCGTGGATTTGGAGGGCGAGGATGCCTTCCGCTGCTGCGCCGCTGTGCTCGTCCGTTACGTCGGCAGTCGCCTTGCCGTTGATGAAGTGTTGGAGATGGTTCCCTTTCGCGACGATGCGGTATTCGTTCCAGTCTTCGCTTTTGATTGCGGCTTGGATTTCTTTCGAGTCGCCGACGCTGCCGGTGACTTCGACTTTCGGCTTCTTGCCGTCGGCGTCGGTGGCGATTTTTGTCTTCTGTCCGCGCTGGGCGAGGATGCCGCGGCCACGCTCTTCGTAGAGGATGCCGCTGTAGGTTGCGCCTGCTTCAAAGTCGGCCTGATATCCGGAGACGATGGGTCCGTTCTCGCCGGGAGTGATGGTCTTGGAGCGATATTGGACGCCGCTATTGCCCTTCTCGATGCGGTATTTGAAGTTCAGCTCGAAGTCCGAGACGGTGCCGCCTTTCCAGACGAGGAAGGTGTTGTGCTTAATCTTCGCGTCACCCTCGGAGCTTGTCTTGCCGGTGATTGCGCCGTCTTGCACGGACCAGAGCTTTTCGTTGCCTTCCCAGCCGGTGAGGTCTTTGCCGTTGAAGAGGTTTTGTTCCCCGGCGAAGGCGAAGCCTGCGACGAGTGTTGCGAGTATGATGAGTTTCATTTGTTTTGTGTTCGTTGGTTTTGGTTATTTGGAAGGGAGTTTGTTGATGGTCGCGTAAGTGTCGTGTTTCACGGTGCTGCCATCGGCGGCTTTCATGTTGCACTGCACTTTCATCTGCATGACGGGGACGCGGTCGGCGAGTTCGAGGAAGACGCTCTTTTTGTCCGCACTGACGGTCGCTTTGGTGATCGAGACGATGTCTTTGCCCTTCTTCTTCGGGTCGTGGGCGGAGACGTCGGGCGAGCCGTAATTGCCGCTCCAGATGTAGTTCCACTGCTCGACATTCCAGCTCTGCAAGTCGCCTGCGCTGGCGGCGTCGAGTGGGGCGCTGAAGGTGAGTTCTACGCCATTCGCCTTCGTGGTGAAGCCGGTGGGATAGACGCCCGCTTTGCCCGTGTAGCGGACGCGCTGGAAGCAGCCGTCCTTCGCCGCGCTGCTCTGCCAGACGCTCAATCCGCTGAGGTAGAGCTGCCCGTCGGTCGGGCTGAAGCGCCCGCGCTGGATGCCGCTGCGGAACTTCACGGGGAATGCGGTGACGCTGCCCTGCTGCTCGCCTGCGACGGTCTCCATCGTGACGCCGTAGAGGATGCATTTGCCGTAGCTCATGTGGAGCATGTGTCCGCCCCACGGTCCCCATGTTTTTGGTGCCCAGACTTCGCCGCCGGGGGAGTTATCCACGTTCATGGGCAGCCAGACGAGCGGGTTGTCCTGGCCTTCCACGGGGATCGGGGAGTCGGCCTTGCCCCAAAACTCGGTCTTGTGCTCGTCGCGGGCAGTTTGCAGCGAAGGGTTCGCTTTATACTCGGTGCCATCGGGCTTTTTAAAAGTCATCACCTTGTGCGCGGCTGGGACCATCCCGTAGAAGCCGCCGGGCTTGATGATGTTCAGGCGATTCGCGGGCATCCAGTGGCCTTGGTTGTCGCTCGCGCTGAGTTCGTCGTTTGGCCCCATGCCGAGGCCGTTGGGTGCGCGGAGGCCGGTGGCGACGATGTCGAGTTTTGCGCCGTCTTTGCTCACGCGGAGCATGGCGCCTTGGTGGGGCGATTGGTTCGTGGGCGTCCACGGCGAGCCTTTCGCGTAGTAGAAATTGCCCGCTTTATCCGTCTGCAAATCGAGCGCGAATTCGTGGTAGTTGTCCGTCACCACGCAGTCGTTGTTAAAGTTCTCGTAGAAGTCCGCTTCGCCGTCGCCGTTGAGGTCGTGCAGGCGGGTGATCTGGTCGCGCCCGAGGACGTAGATTTTCCCATCCACGACTTTGCAGCCGAGTGCTTGGAAGAACCCGCTGGCAAACCGCTTCCACGTCACCGCTTGCAGCTTCTCGTCGAGCCCAGAGACGACCCAAACATCGCCGCTCATATTCGCCAGCGCGCACGTCCCATCGGGGAAAAAGTCGTGTCCACCGGGGCGCATCCAGCTCTTGTAAGGGTTGTTTTCAGGGAAAGGAATCTCGTCGCTGGCGTAGCCGCTCTGGTCCTCGCCGACCGTGCCTTGCGAGACGAGAGGAGCGCCCCAACGGGCCGGGCCGGGCTTCGTCAGCGCGGCCACAGCGGGCAGCGTAACCTTCCCGGCAAACGTCAGCTTTGCAAGGTCCGCCGTCGGCACGGTGGCGAAGGCGATCTGGAAAGTCGTCGGCTGAGTCAGCGCGGGAATTTCTGCGATAATGTGTCCGTCTTTCACCGCGAGTTTTGCGCCCGTAGGAGCGCCACGCAGCGCAAACCCGGAAGTCTTATCGCCCTCCGTAATCGTAACCATTCCATCGCCCATCGTGCCTGCGCCATCGCCCACGAGGATCTGTTTAATGTCGCTGCCCGCGCTGATGGTGAACGTCCGCGTATAGGTCCGCACGCCGTCCGCGACCGAGCTGCCGGGCAGCTCCAGCACGGACTGCTTGCCCACCGAGTAGCTGAGAACCGTGTGCGGGCCGTTCACATGGATGCCCTTCCATTTTACCCCAGCCATATTGCCCTGATGCCGTTCGCGAGGGTCGGCCTTAATCTCCGCGCCGATGCCTACTGTCCATCCCGTCGATACGTTCACTTCTCCATCGTTTTTGATCGTCCCTTCCAGCCCGCCGCGCCCACGCGCAAACGCTGCGAGTCCGCCCTCCCACGCAGCGTGGAAGCGGAGCAGCTCGGGATCAAAAAGGATCGTCGCCGGCGATTCTTTCGTCCCAACGGCTACGGCGATGCCTTTGAAAGAGGTCGCATTTTTCACCTGATAACAGCCCGAGAAAAATGGCCCGAGGTCCATATCATCCCATTTGATTCTGTTTTTCGCCTCAGCGGCGGGGCGGACCGTAGCGATCTGTGAAAATGCGGGTGCAGCGAGAGCTGCGGTGACTGCGAGGACGATGCGGATATTCATAAGCGGAGTTGTAGATTGATGTGCCGCAGCTTTCTTAGCAACGGCCCGGCGTGGATACCGATCTGCCCCCTCGGGGCACAACACTATTCTTGCCTGAAATTAAAGTCGCATTCGCGGTACGACAAAAAGGCGAGCCTACTTTCGCAGGCTCGCCTTTTGTGAATTGGTTCAGTCGAACGACTTAGGCTTCGCCTTCGTCTTTCTTTGCCTTCGGAGCGCGGGGCTTCTTGGCTGGCTTCTCTTCCTTCACTTCCACTGCGGGAGTGGCCGAGGCTGGAAGGTCCACCCATTCGATGAAGGCCATTTCGCTCGCATCGCTGCGGCGTTGACCGATCTTGACGATGCGGGTGTAGCCGCCTTTACGCGCGGCGTTGATGGGGCCGATTTCGGTGAAGAGCTTCGTCGTCGCGTTTTCGTTGTGGCGAAGGTCCGCGAGGACCATACGGCGCGAATGAAGCGTGCCGACTTTGGCCTTGGTGACGAGTTTCTCCACGAATGGACGCAGGGCTTTCACCTTTGCGACCGTGGATTTGATGCGGCCATGCTCAATGAGGCTCACTGCGAGGTTGGAGAGGAGGGCATCGCGGTGGCCCTGTGTGCGGCCTAGTTTTGCTGTTTTACGTTGATGACGCATTGTGTCGTTATTTCTTTAAGTGTGTCGGGCCGTTTTTAGGCTCCTGTGAGTTTGGTTTCGAGGAGGTTCGCATCGACGAGGCCGCTGTCGAACTTCATTCCCAGCGAGAGCTGGAGGTGGTGGAGCTTCTCCTTGATTTCGTTGAGCGATTTTTTGCCGAAGTTGCGATACTTCAGCATCTCTTGCTCCGATTTCATGGCGAGCTGGCCGACGGTGGTGATGTTCGCGTTGTTGAGGCAGTTTGCCGCGCGGACGGAGAGTTCGATCTCGTTCACGGACATATTCAGGAGCTTTTTGAGCTTCTGGTTCTCTTGGTTCGCGGCCTGTGGCGTCTCGTCGAAGGTGACTTGCGCCTCGTCGTAGTTATAGAAGGGCTCCAAGTGCTTGCGAAGGATCGAGCTGGCTTGCTTGAGCGCCTCTTCGGGCTCGATGCGGCCATCCGTCCAGACTTCGAGCACGAGCTTGTCGTAATCGGTGCGCTGGCCGACGCGCGTCGCTTCCACTGCGTATTTGACGCGGGTGACGGGCGAAAAGATCGCGTCGAGCGGGATCACGCCGATGGGCATATCCACGAATTTGTTTTCTTCGCCAGTCGCGAAACCACGGCCCACTCGGACGGTGAGTTCGGCTTCAAAACGCTGCTTTTTATCGAGGGTGCAGATGACTTGGTCCTTGTTCACCACTTCGACGCCGGTGACTTCCTGGATGTCGCCAGCCGTGACGGCGCCTTCGCGGTTCACGTTGATGGAGAGCGTGCGTGGCTCGTGGTCCGCGCACTTAAATTTGACCTTCTTGAGGTTGAGGACGATGTGCGTCACATCTTCCAAGACGCCCGGAAGCGTTTGGAATTCGTGGTTGGCACCAGTGATTTTCACGTTGGTAATCGCGCCACCTTCGATGCTGCTGAGCAGAACGCGGCGGAGTGCGTTACCAATGGTCACGCCGTATCCTTGCTCGAATGGCTCGGCAATGAATCTGGCGTAGGTTGTTGACTTTGTGCTCTCGTCGGCGACGGGCACCTTCGGGAGTTCAAAACGTCCAAGACGTACGGACATAATATGTGTGTTTTCTTTATTTACCGGCCCTCAGAACGGCGAGCATTGGCCCGTCATCACTGAAAACCTTTTCATTTTCGCTGGGTTTCCCTCGGCGCAAAGCGGCCCAAGGTCTGACGACCCGGGCCCGAGGACCTACAGCGCGTATTGTGGTGCGCTTAACTCAAGGGCGTGGAGGAAAGCCGTGTTCTCTCGGTTTGGCAAATACTTTTTCCAAATTGAAATCCCCGGCAGCTACATCCAGCCGTTGGAGGGCATCAGTCTCGTGCCGGGCGTGATGAAAAGTGAAATCGAGTCAGGGCGATGGTCACGCGTGGAAATATCGATTGATGAATGTCGATTGTTGATTGTTGAAGTGTCGGAAGGTGACGCGGCTCGCGAGAGGCGGAAAACTTCAACAATCAACAATCGGAGTTCAGCAATCAGCAATCAGCGGGATGAGTATTACAATTCCACTTTTAATCACACCCTCTCGTGCCCGCGTTCTGTGGAATTCCTCGACCCCTGACAAACTACCGCGCTACCCTCGCCCCCGAACACCAATGGCCACCGCTCGCACCATCATCGCACTCGCCCTCGCCCTCGCACCACACCTACGCGCCGACGAAGACCTCGGCGAAATGTGGGGCACCGCCGCCGAGGAAGCCAAATACTACCCCATCGTCAATATCCCCATCCCCTCCGCCGTCCCCCTCCGGCCCGGCGGCCTCGAAAGCCTGCCCGATGGACGCCTCGCCGTCGGCACCCGCCGGGGCGACATCTACTTCATCAAAGGCGCATTCGAGACCCCGCCCGCCCCGCAGTATCACCTCTTCGCCAGCGGGCAGGACGAAATCTTCACCCTCTCCTGGCGCGACGGCGGCATCACCGCCATCACCTGGGGCGAAGCCACCCGCATCACCGACACCGACGGCGATGAAGTCGCCGACCGCTACGACACCCTCTCCAGCAACTGGGGCTACGCCGAAGGCCACGAGTTTGCCTTCGGGTCAAAGCCCGACGCCCAAGGCGACATCACCATCGCCCTCGGCCTCAGCGGCTCCTACGAGTCCCACAACCTCTTCCGCGGCTGGGCCGTAAAAGTCACCCCCCAAGGCAAAATGATCCCCCTCGCCAGCGGCCTCCGCAGCCCCGGCGGCGTCGGTGCCAACAAACAAGGCGCCATGTTCGCCATCGAAAGCCAAGGCCCATGGAACGGCTGCTGTTCCCTCAAACACATCACCCCCGGCGCATTCCTCGGCCACCCCGCCAGCTACAACTGGTATCCATTCGCCCCCGGCGTCAAAGCCCCCGCACTCCCCCCGCAGACCGGCTCCCGCATGGCCATCGAAAAACGGCGCATCAAAGAACTCGTCCCCCCCGCCGTGAAATTCCCCTACATCAAAATGGGCCGCTCCATCTCCGGCTTCCGCCTCGACACCACCGGCGGAAAATTCGGCCCATTCGACGGCCAACTCTTCCTCGGCGACTACACCCAAAGCATCATCCTCCGCGCCACCACCGAACTCGTGAACGGCGTCTGGCAAGGCGCCTGTTACCCATTCCGCGAAGGCCTCGCCACCGGCATCATGAACGTCGAATTCTCCCCCAAAGGGCAACTCATCGCCGGCGGCTTCACCACCAACCGCCAATGGCCCGTCCGCGGCACCGAACCCTTCGCCCTCCAGCGCATCGACTGGAACGGCGTCGTCCCCTTCGAAGTAAAAGAAATCAACATCCGCAAAGACGGCTTCCTCCTCACCTTCACAAAACCCGTGGACCCCGTCCTCGCCGCCCGCCCCGAGAGCTACACCATCACCACCTACACCCACATCTACCACGGCGCATACGGCAGCCCCGAAGTCGATCAAACCACCACCCGCGTCCTCGCCGCCGAACCCTCCGCCGACGGACTCACCGTCCGCCTCCGCCTCGAAAAAATCACCGAAGACCACATCCACGACTTCGACCTCGGAGCCCTGCGCGGCAAAGACAACCAGCCCCTCCTCCACAAAAAAGCCTACTACACCGTCAACGAAATCCCCCGCGACTAGCCGTGGCAGCAGCCCCGCCGGGCCCAATCAAAACTGGACGGCGCCGTAGCGGAGACGCGGCATTGAGAGAAACCGCAGACGCCTACGGATGCCCTTAAGTGCATGGCTCGGCGATTGTCTCGCCGCGCTGGGTGGCGGTTCGGAGACTATTGCTTTGGCGTAGGGCGGCACTCCGGTTCGCTGCATCCTGTATTCCACTTTTAATCACGTCCTGCGCACCGTGGAGTGAATGACGAGTCGTCATTCGCCGCGCCTTTGTCCATAGTCGGCGGCGATGATTGCTCCGAGGGAGAAAGTGGATTTTAAAAAGAAGCTGGGCGAAGTGCCGCACAAGCCGGGCGTGTACTTGCATCGCGACCGCTTTAACCGGGTGATCTATGTGGGCAAGGCGCGCGACCTTCGGAAGCGGCTGGCGCAATACTTCACGCCGAGCAAGCAGATGCGGGCGGACCGGAAGACGGTGGCGCTGCTGGATGCGGTGTATGATTTTGACTGGCATGTGGCGGGGAGCGAGCCGGAGGCGCTGCTGCTGGAGGGCAAGCTGATCAAAGAGTATCGCCCGCGCTACAATGTGAGCTTTCGCGACGACAAACGCTTCTTGATGGTGAAGGTGGATGACAAGGAGCCGTGGCCGCGCTTTCGGCTCACACGCTTGAAAGTGGGCGATGACGGGTGCCGCTATTTCGGCCCGTTCGCGCACTCGGGGGCGCTGCGGCAGACGATGAACTTCATGCGGAAAAAGTTCGGCGTGCTGACGTTTGGGCGAGGCTCGCCGACGGAGCGGGAGCTGCGCAGTAGCACGTATCAGGTGCCGATGAAGTTGGCCGACATCACCGCCGAGCAATACCGCGAGCGGGTGCAGACGGCGTGCGAGTTCATGGAGGGGAAGTCGAAGGAACTCCTGGATGAGTTAGAGCTGGAGATGCGTGCAGCGGCGACGAAGCTGGACTTTGAAAAGGCGGCGGAGCTGCGCAACATGCTCGATGATCTGCGGCAGACGACGAAGCAGATGACGCGCTACACGACGACGATGCGACACCGGCTGAAGCTGCCGAGCGCCATCGTCCCCGCCGCGGACCTCGCGGAGCTGGGTGAGGCGCTTTCTTTAATGAGGCCGCCGCGCCGCATGGAGTGCTTCGACATCTCGAACATCAGCACGACGCACGTTGTAGCCAGCATGGTCTGCTTTATCGACGGGCGGCCTGCGACGCATCTCTACCGGCGCTACCGCATCAAGACGCTGGACGGGCGGCAGAATGATTTTGCGGCGATGGCGGAGGTGGTGCGCCGGCGATATAGCCGAGTGTTGCGCGAGGTGGAGGCGCAGGTGGCACGGGCGGCGGGGCCCGAGCGCGAGGACGGGACGCATGTGGAATACGACGCCGAGTTTTCCCAAGAGCGGCTGCGCGATGCCGTGCGGCGCGTGGAGAATCTGGACGACGATCCGGCGCTGCCGCGACTGCCCGACCTCATCATCGTGGACGGGGGGAAAGGGCAGCTCAGCTCGGCGTGCGCGGAGTTGCAAGCGTTGGGACTTTTCGATGACGTGCCCATCGTGGGGCTGGCGAAAGAGCGAGAGGAAATCTTCCGCCCCGGCAACCCGGTGCCCGTCGTCCTGCCGCACGAGACTGGGGCGCTAAAGTTAATGCAACGCATCCGCGACGAGGCGCACCGCTGGGCAAACGGCTACCATCAACTGCTGATGACGCGCCGCATTTCCGTGAGCGTGCTGGACGAGTGCCCCGGTGTAAGCGAGGCGCGGAAGCAGGCGCTCATCAAGCAATTCGGAAGTGTAACCCGCCTCCGGCGTGCGACGGTGGCAGAGATCGCCAGCGTGCCGGGAATCAGCCCGCGCGTGGCGGAGGGGATCAGCCAATTTCTGCGGACGAGGTAGTGGCAACCCTGGATATTGCGGACCAGAGCGTGAAGTCGTGGTGGACAGCGGCTTTTCCCGATGTTCAAACCTGAAAGCCATGCACCATAAATTCACCGAGATTCGACTCGCTGCGCGCGCTGCCGCCCTCCGCGGTTGCAGCATGTTTGCCGATCTTTCCCCGGAGGATCTGGAGCAGATTGCGAGTTTCGTGGAGGTTCGGCAGGCCGGGCGCGGGCACTACTTGTATAGGGAAGGGGAGGAGGTGCGTGGCTTTTACATCGTCCGGCGCGGCGCGGTGAATGTGCATCGCTCGGGGGCCGACGGGACGGAGAAAGTGATCCACATTTTCCGCGAGGGGCAGTCGTTCGCCGAGGGAGCGCTTGCTGGGGTCGGTGGCTATCCGGCGAGTGCGCGAGTGGTGGAGGATTGCGATCTTCTCTTTGTCCCTCGCACGGAGTTTCTATCGTTCATCAAATCGCACGCGGAACTTGCGCTGAGCATGATCGCGTCGATGAGCCAGCACTTGCGTCTGCTCGTGAACGCGCTCGAAGATTTGCAGGGCAAGGACGTCGAGACGCGGCTCATCCACTGGCTGCTGAAACGGTGCCCGACACCCCGCCGGGCCGAGCCGCTGGAAATCTCGCTTGATGTCACGAAGTCCGTCCTCGCCGCCGAGCTGAGCACCCGCAACGAGACACTCTCCCGCGCACTGGCCAAGCTTCGCGATGCCGGCCACATTGCTGTGGACGGCAAGCGCATCAGCGTGCTTTCACCACTGAGGCTGGAGGCGCAGTTTCGGTCTAATCTCGGCGAGGCGGTCTGATCACTCGCCGCTTGCGAGGAACTCGATCAGGTCGCGCAATTCGCGTTTGGTGAGTGCGGCACCGAAGTGCGGCGGCATCGGGCTCGGCAGCGCCGTCCGCTTTACGACATCAGCCGTTTGGATGGTGCGCTTTTTCCCATCAGGCACAGAAGTGAGGATGAACTCCGACGGATTGTCGTGCGTGATAACTCCCGAGACCTCTTCACCGTCCTTGAGCTGCACCAACGCAGCCTGGAAGCCGATGGACATGGTCCCGCTTGGCATCACGACCGATTCAAGGAGGTTCGAGCGTTCCGCTGACTTGCGCAGCCATGTCAGGTCGGGACCAATCTCGCCGCCCTTGCCGTCCACTGAGTGGCACCGAATGCAACCTGGTTCCGGGCTTTTATGAAAAAGCGTCTTGCCCGCTTCGCCATCGCCACCCTCCAGACATTCGCGAAATCGCATCAGCGGGTCCTTCGACTTCGCCAGTTCCGCCTCACGATCCGCGAGAGCTTTCTTCAACTCGGGATTGTCGCGCTTCGCCGCCGCTTCAAAAAGGTCGAGCCACAGCGCAGCAGGGAGCGCCCCTTCGCGAAACCGCTGGAACTGAGCGAGCAAAACCTTGTCTGCCGCGGGGTCCGTGGAAGCGGCGAGCCGCGCGAGTGCGTTCTTCTGCGCTCGCCCGCGGCCCTTCTCCAGCAGCGCGGATTCATCCGCAACCGTGCGCATCGGTGCCGGGTCATCTGCGACAGAATCCGCAATCAAAAGCAGAGCGAAGAATAGATGAAGAGAGCGCCTCATGCGATGAAGCAACATCCGCCTGACGGAGCGTGGAGTCTAGCCGACAATCTGCGCGAAGGCCTTATCGGTAAACGCCTGCATCGTCTCCGCCCGGACGTTCCCGCCGGCTGCGAGTTCCACGAGCAAATGCAGCGCTTTCTTTTCGCTGTCGGCGGCGATGATGAGCACGCCGTCGTACCGGCCAACCGTCCAATACTGGCCTTCGATTTTCACCCCGGCCTTTTTGGCGATCTTGTTGAAGTGATGCGCGCGTTTCGTGGAGTCCTTGATGTGCTCCACGCCTTTCGCGGTGTAGCGGAGAAGTGCGATGTAATGGCTCATGGTAGTTTGATGTTGGGTTGATGTGACGCCCGCATTCTCAACGGGTCGCAGCCCCGTGCCTTTGATCTATGTCAAGGCGTGCGACCGTTCCTCGTTACGCCGAAATCCATGGCGCAGGCTGCGGGACTGAACTCCGAACCTCCCGAATATTTCTGTTCCACCCGAGCGCCCCCGGCATAATGGGAGCGATGAAACCGCTCATGACTCGTCGTTCTGTAATCAAGGGACTCTCGCTCGGTGCCGGGGCTTCGCTGCTCGGACCGGTGCTTGCGCAACTCACGGCGCAGGCGGCAGGGGCGCCGACGCGGCAGCGGTTTGTGTTTGTGGTGCAGAGCAATGGGATCGACCCGAATCATATCATCCCGACTGGGTTCGCGGTGCGGAAGGATAAGGAGTTGCCGGGAAATGATGCGGCTATCGAAGCGGCGCTTGCGGGGCGGGAGTTGCCCGCGGCGATTGCGGACCTTGCGCCGTTCTCGGATCGGCTCACGCTTTTGCGCGGGCTGTCGGGGCGAAGCTCGGAGGGCGGGACCGGCGGGCATTCGACGAATCACGGAGCGCTGGGGTGCTTTCCGGGGAGTCAGGGGCCGATGGCGCAGACGATCGATTGCGCGCTGGGCGAAGCGCTGCCATCCATCGTGCAGAACGTGGGGCTGGGCATTTTGAGCAAGCCCGATCAAACGCTGAACTACCAGATCTCCGCATCGGGCGCGGGCAAGGCGATGCCGATCCAGTGTGACCCGGAGCAGGCGTTTCGTGGATTGTTCGGCAGTGTGGTCGGTGGACAAAATCGCGCCGCTTTCGACCGCCGGACAAACCTCCTCGATTTCATGCGCGACGACGTGAAGCGTGCGAGGACCTCGCTTGCCGGCGAGGAACGGGCAAAGCTCGATGACTATCTCGGCTCATTCGAATCGCTCTATTTACGGCAGGGAAAAATCGACGCAATCAAGGCCGCGATGATTGGCGCGTTGCCAAGGCTCGATGCTCAGTTTGCCCAGCCCACCGAGGTGAACCGGCTCCAGGCGCAGTTCGAGCTCGGAGCGGCCGCGCTCATCGCGGGGCTGACGAATGTGCTCACGCTCACCAGCGGCGGGGGAGGGCAGCAATACATTGCGTGGCCGGACCTCGGAATTCCCATCGACGGACACGAAATCGGCCACGGTAAAGGAGTGAACGGACTCACTTCGGCAGACTGTTTTGTGAAAGTGCGGCAATATCACTGCAAGCTCATCGCCGCGCTTGCCGCACGCTTGCAGAGCATCCCTGAAGGAGACAGCACGATGCTCGACAACACGCTCATCGTTTACCTCAGCGACAGCGGCGAGGCTCATCACCCAAGCCTCCGCGAGTGGCCGGTCGTGCTGCTCGGTGGACTGCGAGGAAAGCTGAAGCCCGGCGGTCGTTTCGTGCAACTCCCGTCATACGGACAGAAAAAACACCGCACCCTCTCGAATCTCTACCTGACGCTTTTGCAAGCCGTCGGTAAACCCCGCGACAAGTTCGGCGTCGCCGACACGGGGCTGCGGGACATCGATCAAGGCGGCATTGTTTCAGAGCTGCTCGCATAGAAACTCCACGATGAAGTCAAACCGCCGGGCAACGAGAATAATTGGCAGGGCATGGTCGGGCCTTGGCTATTTGGGCAGGAGCGGGACACTACCATCATCCGGTTGGTGGATGGCGCGGCGGGCTTCGGCGACCCGACCAAACCGCAGGAACTGATTCGCGGCCACTGGCGGGCGGATGGAGCGAAGATGAACGCGGATGTTTTCGACCGGACGCTGGTGAATTTCACGGTGGACTGCGTGAAGACTCCGACGATTGTCCCGCTGGCCCGGTCATTTGGCCACGCCATGATCCACACCACGCTTCCCGCGCTCCCCGCCCGCAGCCCCATCAGTCTCCAGTAGGAACACGGCCACGAGCAATTCCGCACCGTTGCCGTGGCGGAGCTCCCGCGACCGCAAACACGTCACGAGCAAAGAGCGCGGTTGATGGCAAAGGGTTCTGCCATGAGCGGGTTGGAGTCGGTGCGGAGAAGGATACGATGAACCAAATGATGATATTTAGACACCAAAGTCATGACTTGAGTCGGGGCAGCAAGGCAAGGACACGCGCGCTGCGCCACCCCTGCATCCTAACTCCGCTGTCCTTCATTCTCATCATTCTGCCTCTAAGGAAACGCTGAATAAAGCGAGTTGAGCAGAGAAGCGCGAGGCAGGGTGGTAGTGAGTGGGGTTCTGAGGCGGAAAGTCATCGAGAAATTGCTGTTTTTGCCCCGTTTTGGTGCGATGCGGGCACGGTCAAGCCGTGAGGGCGAGC
>CAMDQC010000110.1 GCA_945905735.1 Prosthecobacter debontii
AACTCCAACTCGCCAAACGCATGGCCCGAGGCTTCCGCAACTTTGAGTTCTTCCGAGCCATCTCCTACCTCAAAGCCGCCGCTCTCAACCTCAATCTCCCCTCCCTCAAACCCTCATGATTCTACCCACTCAAAACAGCGATGAGCCGAAATTCCCAGCATCGACACCGTGTTCGGATTCCGCGCCGTGCCGGAAATCTCATTGGCGATTGCGTTTGTTACATCCGTCGAAGACACACCGCCCGTCTCCCCCGCCGGGATCGTAAATGAAAGCTCCGCATTGTTTCCGTTCATATTTACCGAAGCCGCAGCCGGCGTCCCCGGAGTCCCCGTCGTCACGCTCGCGATTTGGATGCTCGCAAGCGCCGGACCAACCGGCCCCTGCGGCCCCGCTGGTCCAGCGGGAACTGCGTCGATGAGCGCTTTTAGTCCGTTGAGTTGAGTGCGGATTTCCACCGCATCAATGTCGGTGCCGTTCTGTGGTATAGTAGGATCGAATGCCATAGGGTTTCCCTTCTCGCCCAACGTTGGAAAAAGGACAGGAAAAAGTTGGTTGCAAAAAGAATAGGCGCGGGCATCGTCCGCTTCCATGAAGACTGCGTTTCACAGCTTCTTGCGGCCCACTTCGCTGACCCATGCTAGCGGCGGTCCGTTCGTCCCGTCGCGTAACAAGACATCGGGAAACCACGTCCCCACGTCGGAAAGCCACGTCTCCACATCGGGAAGTCACGTCCACATGTCGGGAAGTCACGTCCACACATCGGAAAGTCACGTCCCCCACGTCGGGAAGTCGCGTCCACCCATCGGGAAGTCACGTCCACCCATCGGGAAGTCACGTCCCCCACGTCGGGAAGTCACGTCCACACATCGGAAAGTCACGTCCCCCATGTCGGGAAGTCACGTCCCGAGTTGGAAATCCCGCGCAACCATAAGCAACACAGGGATTTGCAAACAATTCTCCTAGATCGATAGAAACCATAAAACAAAACCAAGCACATAACACGAAAGACATAACACGAAAGACATAACACGAAAGACATAACACGAAAGACATCACACAATGGCAAAGCTCAAATGGGGGACGCCCGGACTGAAGTGGAATCAGCCAGGGATCCACTGGAACGGCGATGCTCCAACCAAAACACACAAAATGAACAACGTAGTCCTCGCACTCAAAGACCTCACCATCACAGAACTCATCGCTGAACTCCGGCGCGTATCCCAAGGCCTCGCCGACAACGCCGCCGCGTTTACCGGCGTCGATCCCACCGCCGCCGAACTCGCCACCGTAGCAGACACACTGGAAGGCAAAACCTCCACCGCTGCCCAGCGCGCGCAGGCCGCCGAAGCAGCCACGCTCGATAGAGACAACACAGTCACCGCCGCCTCCGCCATGCTCACCCAAACGGCCACTTGCGACGTCGTGAAAGCCCTCGCGCCCGAAGTCTGCGCGCTCGTCTTCACGCTCAAATCCGCGCCCGTCGCCACCACGAGCATGCCGAAAGTCACCACGGTCACCGTGAGCTTTGGCGACAAGACCACGGAACTCGACATCATGTGGGCTCCGATCGCCAAATCCCGCGCGTTTGAGATCCAATTCAAAACGGCAACCGGAGTATGGACGCCCGCCAAAACCACCACCCGTTCCAGCACCACAATCGAAGGACTGCCCGCCGGCGTCCTCGTGCAAATCCGAATCCGAGTCATCGGCCCCAACGAACTCACCGGCGAATGGAGCGACCCGATCGAACACCTCGTTCCTTAAACGAAATCCACCCACACAAAAACAAAAGCCCCACCCGCGCAAGGGTGGGGCTTTTTTGTCTCCAGCGTCTTCGGTTTCGGCCGCCATCAACATTCCCGTCGGGTGTTCTTTTTTGTCGCCTGACCTCGCTTCCCCCGACACCTTCCGCCGACACCGCGACGCGCGTGAGCGAGTGAGCGCGTCCCTCTCCCCGCCCAAACGAAAAGCCAAACCATGAAAACCACACTCATTTCTCTCGCGGTCATAGCCATCCTCGCCACGTCCGGTCCGGTTTTCGGGGCGGAAAAGGCGGTGCCAAACCCGGACTTCACCAAAGGCCAAAAGATTCCTTCCGGCGCGAAGCACGATTGGAATCTTGGTCCAACCGGACTGCGCGGCTGGATTTTCAGCGACAAGATGGTGACCTCGGATGCTCGGCAGATCGCTATTACCAAAGTCGATAAAGGCTCGCCTGCGGATGGAGCACTCGCGGTCGGCGATGTCATTCTCGGTGTGGGCGGCAAGCCGTTTTCCTACGATCCGCGCACGGAGTTCGGCAAGGCAATCACCGCCGCCGAATCGGAGGCGGGCGGAGGGACGCTAACAGTGACCCGCTGGCGGGCGGGCAAGACGAAAGAGTTAGTCGTCAAACTCCCGGCGCTGGGCAGCTACAGTTCCACCGCGCCCTACGACTGCCCGAAATCGAAGCGCATTCTCGAACAGGGATGCAAAGCGCTTGCCGAAAGAGTGGCGAAATCCTCGGAGCAACAGGATCCCATCGTGCGAGCCCTCAATGCGCTCGCCCTGTTAGCGAGCGGTGATGCCGCCCATCTCCCGCTGGTCAAACGCGAAGCCCAGTGGGCGGCGGACTTCACGGAGGATTCGATGAAGACGTGGTATTATAGCTACGTCATGATGCTGCTCTCGGAGTATGTGATGGCGACGGGTGACCAGTCGGTGATGCCGGGCTTGCGACGGCTCGCGCTGGAGGCGGCGAAGGGGCAGAGTGCGGTGGGCTCGTGGGGGCATGGGTTTGCCATTCCCGATGGGCGGCTCGGCGGCTACGGGATGATGAATGCGCCGGGCGTGCCGCTCACGATTTCGCTCGTGCTGGCACGCGAGGCAGGCGTGAAAGATCCTGCGCTGGATCTCGCAATCGAGCGCAGTGCGAAGCTGCTGCGTTTCTACATTGGAAAGGGTGCGATTCCCTATGGTGACCATCATCCGTGTGTTGCTGTCCACGATGACAACGGCAAGTGCGGGATGGGCGCTGTCCTGTTCAATTTACTCGGCGAAGCGAAGGGTGCGGAGTTCTTCTCCCGCATCAGTGTGGCCTCGCACGGGCCGGAGCGCGACTGCGGGCACTGCGGAAATTTCTTCAACCTCCTGTGGGCTGTCCCGGGTGTTGCCCTGTCCGGCCCGAATGCGACCGGAGCGTGGATGAATGAGTTTGGTTCCTGGTATTTCGATCTCGCCCGGCGGTGGGACGGGACGTTTCCCCACCAAGGCCCGCCGGAGTTTGAGCAAGACAGCTACGAGGGATGGGACGCGACGGGCAGTTACCTGCTTGCCTGCGCGATGCCGCTGAAGAAAATTTACCTCACCGGCAAACGCCCGAGCATCGCCCCACAACTCGATGCTGCCGCTGCGCAATCGCTCATCGATGATGGTCGCGGCTGGAACAACAAAGACCAGCACAGCGCCTATGACAAACTCAGCGAAGCTCAACTTCTGGAGCGCCTCGGGAGTTGGGCACCCACGGTGCGCGAGCGCGCGGCGATTGCACTGGAGCGGCGGAAGGAAGCGCCCATTTCAGCTCTGCTGAAAATGCTGGAGTCCCCCGCGCTGGAAGCCCGCTACGGCGCGTGCCAGGCGCTTCGGGCGCTGGGAGAGCGAGCCGCGCCCGCCGTGGATGCGCTGCGGAAACTTCTGTCAGAGCGCGACCTGTGGCTCCGCATCAAAGCAGCCGAGGCGCTTGCAGCCATCGGCGCTCCCGCAGCACCAGCGGTTCCGCAACTTCTCGAACTCCTCGCCCAAGTGGACGCCGAGAACGATCCGCGCGGGATGCAGCAACGTTATCTTTCCTTCGCGCTTTTCGATGACGGCGAGGAGCATAGTGTTGGAATGCTCAACTCTTCCTTGGAAGGAGTTGACCGCGAGTTGCTCTACAAGGCTGTGAGGGCTGGTCTCAGGAATCAGGATGGTCGTGCCAGGGGCAGCATCGGCTCTGTCTATCGGAATCTCTCTGCCAAAGAAATCAAACCATTGTTGCCCGCGATCTATCAGGCGGTCATCGAACCAGCCCCGAGCGGCGAAATGTTTGCCGACTCGATCCGTGTGGAGGGGCTCCGTCTTTTGGCCAAACATCGGCTCGAGGAAGGAATCCGTGCCTGCGTGAATTACACCCGCGATCAAAATCCATGGGACAGCCAGGAGCGCACACCGGAATTGATGAAAGTTCTCCTCAGCTACGGCACTCACGCCAAGGCGGTCATTCCGGAGCTGACGAAGATTGCCGACTACTTCGCAAAGGACGAAAAGGACTTCCCTGAGGAGCTGATGATCATGAAGGCCAAGTGTGTCCGCGCAACCATTCGTGCGATTAAAGCTTCGAAAGACACCCCAGAACTCGTCCGGCTAAAATGAAACTCCGTTCAAGAAGCAACACCATGAAACGCATCGTCACCTTTCTAGTCACCGCACTCTTCGCCGCTGCCAGCGTCGAAGCGAAGCCATTGAAAGTCTTCATCCTTGCCGGACAGTCGAACATGGAAGGCCCCGCGAACATCAACACCTTCGATTACATCGGCGACGACCCGGCGACCGCGCCGATGCTCAAGCTGATGCGGGCGGCCGACGGCAAGCCGGAGGTGTGCAAAGGCGCGTGGATCTCGTATCTGACCGGAGTTGACGAGAACAACTTCGAGCTCAGTGGCAAACTGACGGCAGGTTACGGTTCGCTGTGGGACATGGACCCCGCCAAGCCCGGCGACAAGATCGGGCCGGAGTTCACCTTTGGCCTCACGATGGACGCGGCGCTGGGTGAGCCAGTTCTCATCATCAAGGCGGCGTGGGGCGGCAAGAGCCTGCACACCGACTTCCGCCCGCCCAGTGCGGGCCCGTATCAACTGAGTTCGTTCCAGCGGAAGAACTATCCCAAACAAGAGGGACATGGCATCCCCAAGGATTTCGCCAAGTGGAAAGTCGAAAAGGCGAAAGCCACTGGCCACTACTACCGCCTGATGATGGAGCATGTGAAAAAGGTGCTGGCCGATCCCAAACGCGTTTGCCCCGAATACGATGCCGCGCAGGGTTTCGAGGTCGCGGGCTTCGTTTGGCTGCAAGGCTGGAACGACATGGTGGACTCCGACGTCTATCCTGAGGTTCCGGCGGACAGTAAGAACCCGCGTTTCGCCAAATACAGCGAGTGCCTGGCGGCGTTCATCCGCGATGTGCGCAAGGATCTCAACGTGCCGAAGATGCCCTTCGTCATCGGCGTGATGGGAGTTAAGGGCACGAAGGCGGACGCGGACATCCTCGCGTTCCGCGAAGCCATGACGGCTCCCTCACTGCTGCCGGAGTTCAAAGACAGTGTCGCCGCTGTGCCAACCGCGCCGTTTTGGTCCATGAAACTCGGAGCGATTGAAGAAAAATATGACCAGGTGGAGCAGATGCGATACTTCCTCGATGCGAAACACGAAGACCACCCCAACGCCAACGGCAAGATGACCAAGCGCCAGAAGGAGGCGTATGTGAAATCGTTCGAGGCCAAACTCATCTCGCCTGCCGAGGTCGCCTTGTGGCAACGCGGCGCGTCGAACGCCGGCTACCACTATCTCGGCTGCGCGAAGACCTTCGCGCTCATGGGCAAAGCCTTCGCCGAAGCCATGCTCGCCATGATGAACCAGCGCCGATGATTCAAAGAACGTACATCCCGGAGCTCATCGGCATCAAATAGGACAGGCATCGCCGCCGAATCAAAAAAAATCAAAAAATGAAAAGTCACACATTCCGACCTTTTGCAATTTCATCCCTCGCGATGGTGGCGCTCGCGCTGTTGTCTATTGCCTCCGTCCCAGTGGCGGCAGCTGAGCTGAAACCGATCAACGTCAAAGACTTTGGCGCCAAAGGAGACGGCGTGACCGACGACACCGCGGCTATTAACGCAGCAATTGTTGCGGCACAGAAGCAGGGCGCGGGCGCTGTCGTATCGCTACCTTCAGGCCGATACAAAACAGCGCTGGGCGCGGAAAAGTCCATTCGCATCACGGGTGCTGACGGGCTGACTTTTCAAGGCGAAGGCGACACGACGATTGTGTCGGGTGATCTGGATGAGCCGGTGTTTCGCGTCGTTGACAGCAAAAGCGTAACCGTGAGGAAAATATCCATTGATCATGACCCTCTGGGCTTCACGCAGGGCACGATTACGAGTGTGGATGTCCCGAACATGACGTGCGAAGTCTCGATAGACCCCGGCTATCCCTCACCAAACGATCCGTCATTCAAAGGCTCGCAGGTGCATCCCTTCGTGTTCCCAGAGAAGAACTACTATCAACTGGATCGCCATTGGCCCAACCCATCTGAAATGGTAAAAACCGGTGAGCACACTTGGCGTTGGAAACTGAAAGGTCCGCCCAATATCGAAAACTGGCCCGGCAAGAGGTTTTTCATCTACACGGAGAGCCGCAGCCAGGCCTTCATGCTGAGCAACCTGAGCGACACGACCCTTGAAGACATCAATTACTGGGGCGGCGGGGCAAACGCGGGCTATTATATCAGGGGGCTGGAAGGCACCACGACGTTCCGGCGTTTCGTGATCGGCGTGCCTCCCGGCTCAAATCGACTTTATTCCTGCGCGGGTGGCGGCCAGGTTAGCGGCCTGCGCGGAAAGCTTCTGCTGGATCAGTGCGACTTTTCCAAAATCGACGACGACGGCATTGATATCTTGGCGGATTACACACGCATTATCGAGCAAAGAGACAAGCGAACCTTGCTCGTGCAGGCAAAAAAACACGATTACCGCGCCGGCGACCGAGTGGAACTCTGGGACTGGCAGCACAAAAAAATGCGTATGGATGCTATCATCACAACGGCCACGCCCAACCCCGACGGGACGTTCCTCATCGCCCTGGACCGGGATGTCGTGACTGAGCGCGTCGGCGTGGGTGTTGGTATGAACTTCAGCCGCGAGTCCATGATTGACGGCATCGACCGGCTCATCAACGTGGCGACGGTGGGGCAGGAAACCATCATCCGCGACAGCAAGTTCCAGGTCTTTCGGGCAAAGTGCCTCAACCTGAAAGCCGCCAACTGCACGATCGAACGCTGCACTTTCCGCAACAGCTTCCAGCCTGCGGTTTTCGCCGCGCCCGAATGGTATTTCGAGGAAGGATCGTCGATTCGCAACTTCACGGTGCGCGACTGCACATTCACCGACAACAACCATCCCAACATTGTCATCGGCGCTTCGCCGCTTTCGGGAGTTCCCGGCACCAAGCCCATCGTGAGCGATGCGCCGGAAAACACCTCTTACGACAGCACGAACATCTTGATTGAGGGTAACTCGTTTTCCGGCTTCGGCACCACTCCGAGTGTCTTTGGGTGGAACTGGCCCGTCGGCCCGGCAATTACCATCACGAACGCGGCCAATGTTCTGATTCGCGGTAACACGTTTGGCCCGCTCGCTGAGAGTGCGCCCAAAGGCACGCCAAAAATCCTCGTTGAGAAAACCAATGACGTGCAGATCACGAACAACAAAGGCATCTCCGCCGAGGAAATCCGACCTTCGATACGGCGCTAGCCATCGCCGTGATGCTCGAAAAGCATGCCATAGCATGTGACATGATGCACGGCTTTGACTGGGCCAAATGGGCGACCGGAAAACCCGACGGCAAGAAGCGCTGGGTGCAGGTGGTGACGGAGCTGTCCCGAGGAAAGCGGGTCAAGGAAAGCGGGTCAAAGGAAAGCGGGTCAGGCGAGAAAAACGAAATAAACGCATGATCAATGTCCGAAGTTTATTTATCCATTTTCTCGCCTGACCCTCGCCCCTCTCAGTCCGCGAAAAACATTTCGTAGTGGACGCTTCGATGGATTCGCTCGGAAGAAAGCTTGAGCGGCTGATTGTGCGAACGCGCCTCGGCAAAATCCGTGATCCGCAGGCCGGGCGAGGAATAGCTCCGGGTCTGTCTAATTGAAATCGATGACCACCGGACGCCCGGCATCGAGTTCTTCGCGGAGGAACGCGGTGGCTTTGTCGAATCCCGGTGCGGGCACAGAGTGCCGTGGTCGTGTATCGTGTTTTCCTGATCCTATCGCTTCGTTTCACCCGCAGCAGCGCCAAGCTGTGCGGCGAGGTCGCGGAGGGTTTTGGGCCATTGGTTGAATTCCACGCTCGCGGCGTTTTCGATTTTCGGGGCGGTGATTCCCGGGACCAGCGTGGCGGTGGGCTGGGCGTGGAGGAATGGCACTTTGTCCTGCCCAAATGTGGCGGGCAGGCTGCGGGCGTAGATCTCCAGTTCGGCGGCGTAGTCTGCGGGCGTGTGGCCGAGGTTTGCGGCGCCGGGCACCCAGATCACGCCGGCCACACCCATCGGCGTGAGCGGGCTGATGCACCAGTTGTAGGCCAGCGTGGGGATGGTGTCGGGTTTCACTTCGCCGTCCCGGCCGGGCTCCGGGAACGCTGGGAATTGCAGCGGTGCGCCGGATAGGTCCGCGCCCTTTTGCGCCATGTCCGCGATCTTCGCGACTTCGGCTTTCACGGCGTTCACGTATTCGGCGGTGGCTTTTCGCGAAATGTCGGAGCTGGGGTCTTGCAAGAGCAGCGCGTTGAGGCGCGGCTGAAATGCAGCGTGCGTCGCGTCTTTCACCCCGGCAAATGATGTCCACGACAGCGGCGACGCCATTTCTTTTCCCTGCCCGGACGACATCGTCACGAAGCCTTGCGGGATGCCGGGGCGGTTGAGCGCCTTGGCAAAATGATACGCAGCCATCGAGACGCAGTCGCCCGCGTCGGCGAAATCCGCAGTCTGCCAAAACGACTGATATTTGCGGTCGCCGCCCACTTCGAATCCGCGCTTTCTTGGAACTGGGTTTGTGCTGGCTGAGGTTCTGCGCCGGAATTCGCGGACGAGCGGAAGCGGATCGGGAGCGGTGGCCTTTGCGTCGCGTCGATCGTAGGCGGGTTCGGACGTGAGTTGCGTGCTGCCGGTGAGGAACCAGACATCGCCGATGAGAATGTTTTTCACGGTCTTGCTGTGGCCGTGGCTTGCTTTTGCGGTGAGTGTGATCGGCTGCGTGGAAGCTTTCAGCGCGGGGAAGGAAACCGACCATTGCTGCCGGTCGTTCGCCATGGCGGTCTGCGTGACACCGCCGAGCGTCACGGTCACTTCCACGCCTTTGTTGGCAAAGCCCCACACGGGGATGGGCCGGTCGCGCTGGATGATCGCTCCATCGCGGTAGTGCGCCGCGACGGTGAAGACCGGAAAATCCGGGTCGGTGTACTGCGCATACTTCGCTTTCTCGGCTGCCACCTTTGCCGGTTCGTCCTCCTCGAAGATGAGCTTGCCATCCACGGCGGCGAAGGGCGTCGCCGGGAGGCCGGCCTTGTTGTAGAGGTTCGCGTTTTGAGGCGCTGCGCTGTAGGCGTATTGCACGCCGACCGGCTCCGGCACAGCGTTCGAAGTCACCACCACGGCATCGCCGGCAATCACCGCTTCCGCCGCGTGCCACTTCCGGTCTTTGCCGCAGAGCCGGAAATGATTCAGCTTCTCACCGGGCGTGGGCCGCGCTGGTTCGACGAACTTCTCCGGTTCCTTGAGATCCTTCTCCAGTCCTTTGCTGCCCACCATCAGTCCGCCAAAGAGACTGCCTTTTTCAAACGCGACGACCGCTTTGTTTCCCTCGACGGTGTACTTTTCAAAAACGGGGCCGGTGTAGGCGATGTCGCGTCCGTAGTCCTTTGCCAGAGCCCAGCGCGCCAGCCTCATGCCGGGATGGAGCTTGTTCTGGTAGTGGATGTTTCCCGGAGCTGCGGGATTGAGATCCGTCTGAACCACCATCCCCACGTGGGCTCGGTTGTTCATGAAAAAAAGGTGCTGCGCCTGCCGCACATCCGCCATCCCCAACTCCGCAGAATCCGCCCCGCCATAATTCTGCATTTGCGTAAAATAGAACGGCATCTCCGGCATGCCCCAAGCCTCGCGCCAGCCACGCACGAGCGCCTCCATCCGCGCCGCGTAAAGCCGACCATCGCCGTTGTTGCTCTCGCCCTGACACCAAAGCGAACCGCGGACGGGATACGACACAACCGGCGCGATCTTGCCGTTGAAAAACTGCGACGGCCCGCGCCACTGACCGGCAATACCGGGCAGGCTCGGCCTCGGCAGCGGTTTCTCCACGGGGAAGCCCAGCGCCGCCGATGCACTCTGCCACGTTCCCAAATCGCGGTAGTATTTCTCAAACGCCGCGCGCCCCTGCTCCGTGGCGACATCGCCATCGTGAATCATCTCCGCATCCACCGTCAGCCCCGGATGCCCCTCGATCGCCTTGCGCTCGGCAAACGCCTCGATGCGCGTATTGCTGTGCGAAGTCAGCAGGATGCCCACGGGCACTTTTAGCTCCTTGTGAAGCTCATGCGCAAAAGCCAGCGCCAGCGCCGAGAAATCGCCCGCCGCGCGGCTCGTCTTCCAACCCGCCTCCGAAGTTCCCTTCTGCTGCGGATAAAGCGCCGACACCGTATCCGTTCTAAACTCTCGAATCGGCACCTCCTCCTTCGCGCCGCCCAGCTCCTGCGCCAGACCCGCACACAGCGACTTGCCCGCAAACCACTCCATGTTCGACTGACCGGAAGCGTGCCACACCTCGCCCACCAGCACATTCTTAAGCGCCACCCGCTTGCCGTGGCTATCGCTGATGATCATCTCGGCGGGCGCAGCGCTGGCCGTGAGCGGCTTGAGCTTCACCATCCACCTTCCATCCGCGCCGACGGTGGCCGTTCCTTTTTGGGTGGAAAACTCCACCGTCACCGCAGTGCCCGGCGTGCTCCAGCCCCACACGGGCAGGTCCACCCCGCGTTGCAGGATCGCATTATCGGCAAAGGGCGCGCCGAGTTCGATGAGCGGCGCAGGCTTGGTCGCAGACTCCGCAGCCAATGCCGCGAAAGGCGAAAGCAGCACGATCGCCGCGAGAGTGAGGATTTGATTCGGTGGATTCATAAGATGTGTAATGAGGTGACTACCGCAATAAAACGCGGGCGTCGGGATCTTTCTCGCTGCTCCGGTATTATTTGGAAACGCGTCGCCTTTGATTTTTCACCGCAGAGCTTGGAAGACCGCAGAGAAGACCCCGTGAATTCAAGGCTCTGCGGTCTTCCGATCTATCCGCTCAGGCAAACCGTGGTTCAGGGAGAATTGCTCTTGCGTCGGGGTCATTGGCGCCGGTTTTGCCGGACGAGCCTATTTCTTTAAATTCACAAGCGCCTCTGCGAATGCCTTGCCCATCTGCGCGAAGATCTTTGCACTGCCAAAGTAGTGGTAACCGCCATTGGAAGCGCCTTTGAGGGCCTCCCTGTCTTTGGGCGAAAAGACTTCCTCCAAGGCGAGATCGAACTTCTCCTGGTCTGCTTTGGTGATGCCCTCAATCCGCAGATCGATCGCGGCATAGTTTTCCGAGGAATTCAGGTCATACAAGTCATTGGAATAGGCCGCCACTACGTTCTTCCCCTTCTTCAATAATTGGATCTGGTCCTTCTTGAGGACGATGGAACCATAACGCGGAACATCCGCCGAGCTGTTGGTGGTGTGAATCTTTTGTCCGTTCAAATAAATATGAAATCCTTGTCTGCGTAGTGCCAAACCCGCGATGCGATACGAATCGTAGCTGAGGTCTTCAACTTCGAACGTTGTGCGCATCAGCAGGAATTCGCCCTCGCCCCAGGTTGAAGGGAAATTGCCCAGAACGATTCCGCTGTGTGCCCAGTTCTTAAGCACGCCCTTTCCGATGGGAGCCTTGCCGGATGCCCATTTGCTGTCATCGAAGTCGGGCATAAACCATTTCTCCATCCCGGCAGGCAGCTTGATGTCGCGGAATCGCCTGTCACTCTTCTCCATCAGGTCCTTCTTCTCGGTGGCATCAATCGTAGTGAAGCGCCAGATTTGTTCCTCCGGCCGAGCTTTGCCAACCGGCTTCCAGTAGCCATTCCATTTCCCTTCCGGGTCTAAAGTTCCGTCCTTTTTCAAGGTGTACGCCGTGGCGAGTATCTTGTTATGCTTGTCCTGATTCTCCAATGCGGCGGCAATGTCGTGATCCCAAAAGGGCGCGGAATCTACGGCGACCACATTGCCCTTGAACTCGGGCATGTCGGCCGGTGCGGCCATGGCCTTGCGGAAGTTCACATTCTTCTCCCCGTCCACTCCTAGCACGCCGATCACGAAAGGCATCTTCGGAGCTGACAGGTCTTTGCGCACATCGCGAATGAAGTGCGCCATCAAGCGCGAGTATTCATCATAGTTCCGATTGGGGTAGGTCGTCCCATCGACCAGATCGTTAAAACCCTGAAACCAGACAAAACCGGCCAGTTCGTAGCCCTCCTTCGAATCGTAGGCGGGGCAGACGCGCTTGGGATCGGCGAGCACCTTTTTCACATGCTCGACCATCATCCGGTAAAACACACCCGAGGCGGCATCCTTTTTGTCCTGCCACGCTTTCCGGTCCTCGAGTTTGGGAATCCCGTGGGCGCCCTGCGGATACTTGTCCCACTGGTCCTGAATCTCCTTGGGCAGCTTGTATTGCCCGGCACTGGGCGGACGAAATTCGGTGTTCAGCGACCTGCCGCCCCATGCTGTCTTGATAATCAGAATCGGCTCGTTCAGCTCTTTCTCCATGGTGATTCCGAAGGTGAACTCGGGTCCGATCTTGCCGCCATCCTTGGTGGGGTTGTTTCCACGCTCGCCAAAACCGGCGGTCAATTTCCCAAGTCCCTCGCCATTTGCACTGCCGTCATAAGGGCCGGTCAAATAGGACATCCAGACCTTGTCGCAGACCCGTGGAGTTCCATCGGGATTGCGCATCTCTTTGAGAATGGGCGCCGTCAGCGGATCCTTGCCGATATAGTCAAAAGTTTCGATCTTCGCATGTCCCTCCATGTTGGACTGCCCCGCGAGAATGAACACCTTGAGCGGCTTGGCGAATGAGAATGGCGACAGGACGCACAGCAGCGCTGCGGTTAGGATTGCAGTTGGTTTCATGGGTGTATGTTGTTGGAAAATCATTTCTCTGTGGTCTTACTTCGTCAGCGCTTCGTCGAGGTTCAAAATCGTGCTGGCGACGAGGGTGAGTGCCGCGGTCGCGGGGTCGCTTGCGGCTTTTTTTGCGAGGGCGGGGTTGGCGGTGTATTGCGCGAGCGCGTCGGCGTGTAGCTGGGCGAGGCGGGCGATGGTTTCGGGTCTTGCGGGGTCGCTCGTGACGGCGGTGAAGGCCCATGCGATGCGGGCTTCGGTGTTGTCGGCAGCGGCGAACATTCGTTTGGCAAGCGACTGCGCGGCTTCAAAATAGACGGGGTCGTTCAGCGTCACGAGGGCTTGCAGCGGCGTGTTGGTGACGACGCGGCGCGCGTTGCAGACTTCTCGGCTGGAAGCGTCGAACGTCATGAAACTCGGATACGGCGAAGTGCGCCGCCAGTAGGTGTAAAGGCCGCGTCGGTAGCGGTCCTCGCCCTGCGGTGTGACCCACTGCGAGCCGTTATAGACGACCTGCCACACGCCGTCGGGCTGCGGGGGCATCACGGGCGGGCCGCCCATTTTTCGACTGAGCAAACCGGCGGCGGCGAGCGACTGGTCGCGCACCATCTCGGCGGTGAGGCGCGTGCGCGGGCCGCGAGAGAGCAGGCGGTTTCGCGGGTCTTTGGCGAGCAGCGCGGGCGTGGCGCGGTGGTCCTGCCGGTAGGCGGCGGAGAGAACCAGTTCGCGAAGGAGCGCCTTGAGACTCCACCGCTGTTCGCCCTGAAAACGAAGGGCGAGAAAATCGAGCAGCTCGGGGTGCGACGGGGCCATCCCGGTGGAGCCGAAATCCTCCAGCGTTTCGACGATGCCGATGCCGAAAAGCTCCGCCCACACGCGGTTCACGAAGACGCGCGCGGTGAGCGGATTCTCCGGGCTGACGAGCCAGCGCGCGGCGGCGAGCCGGTCGGCGGGGCCTGCGGGCAGTGGCGGAAAAACCTCCGGCGCACCGGGCTCCACCACTTTGTCCTTCGCGAGGAAATTGCCGCGCAGAAACACACGCGTCTCGCGGCGCGCGTTGGCGGGCCGCTCGCGCATCACGAGCGTGCTCGCGGCGGGAATTGCGTCGCGCTTTTTGCGAAGCTCCGCGTGCTGGGCGTGCTGCTCCGCGCGCTCCGGCGAATTCACGAGTTGCGTCCAAGCGGCGTTCGTGGTCGTCGCGAGTGTGAAGTGGTGAAGGATGGAGCCCTTCGTCTCCGCGTCGAAAATCTCGTGCTTCAAATGCAGCCGGAGCGTCGCGCCGGGCGGCGCTTTCACCGGCTGCTTCGGCACGAAGACGAGCCAGCGCGGGCCGAACAATTTCGGGAACGCTCCGCCGCCCGCCGCGCCCGGCTTCAGGCTTTCCTCCGGGTCGTGCGGACCGGTGAGCGTGTCGGCATAGACGGCGGCGAAGTCGACACGCTCAATGCCCGTCGGCGCCGGCTTCGGTTCGCGCTTTTCCTTTTTCCCGGCTTTCGCGTCGGCCTCGGCGAGCGCCTTTTCCCCGGCTTTGATTTTCTCCGCTTCGACCTTTGCGGCGGCGACCTTCGCGGGGTCTTCGATTTCCATCCAGAGGTGACCGACCACCGCGCCGTGCTCAGGCCACTTCTTCGGGTCATCGCTGCGCGGGAGAATATCGAGCCGCAGCGCGCTCAGCTCCGTGGTCGCGGGCAGCTTCATAACAAACGTCGCACCGTTCGGCACGGTGCCGTCCACGCGCACCTCGTTTTGCGCGACGGCAAATTTTGCCTCGCCCGGTCCGCTGATTTCGATGCCCGCGAGCGGAGTCCATTTTTCCTGCTGGAAGAGCGGCTTCGCAGCGTCGTTGAGTTGTGTGCGGACTTTGCGGGCGTCGTTTTCCAGCGCGAGCAGCTCGGCGAATCTCCCCGCATCGTGCGGCACGCGCTGGCGCGGGAAGTCATCGCTGATGTCCGCGTCCTCGGTGGAATTCCACATCGCGAGAAAGCGATAGTAGTCCTCGTGTTTGAACGAGTCGTAAGGATGCGCGTGGCACTGCACGCAGCCGAAAGTCGTGCCCTGCCACACGGTCCACGTCGTGTTCACGCGGTCCAGCACAGCGGTGAGGCGGAACTCCTCATCGTCCGTGCCGCCCTCGGTGTTCGTCTGCGTGTTGCGGTGAAAACCCGTCGCCACGAGGTCGTCGAGCGTCGCGCCCGGCAGCAGGTCGCCCGCGAGTGTCTTCAGCGTGAACTGGTCGAACGGCAGGTCGGCATTCAGCGAGCGCACGAGCCAGTCGCGCCACGGCCACACCTCGCGGCCATTGTCTTTTTCGTAGCCCTGCGTGTCCGCGTAGCGCGCGAGGTCGAGCCACATCGCCGCCCAGCGTTCGCCAAAAGCCGGCGCTGCCAGCAGCCGCTCCACCGCCTGCTCGGGCGTCTCCTTTCCGCTGGTGAAAAGCGACAGCTCCTCCGGCGTCGGCGGCAGCCCCGTGAGGTCGAACGAAACGCGCCGCAGCCATTGCGCCTCGTCCGCTGGCTTCGACGGCGCGAGGCCTTCGCCCTCCAGCCGCGCGAGGATGAACCGGTCCGCATCGCACTTCGCCCACGCCGTGTCTTTCACCGCGGGCACCTTCTGCGCGCGCGGCTTCTCGAACGCCCAGTGCTCACCCCATTTTGCTCCCTCGGAAATCCACTGCCGCAGCGCCGTGATTTCTTTTTCCGAGAGCGGCTTCCCTTCGCCGTGATTCGTCGGCGGCATGCGCTCGTCATCATCGTCTTTCAGCGTCACGCGCCGAATCACCTCCGACTCGTCCGGCTTGCCTGCGACGATGGTTTTCTCGCCCGACTTCCCTTCGCCGAGCGCCTTCTCGCGATAGATGAACGACACTCCGCCCGCCTGCTTCACGCCACCGTGGCAGCCCGTGCAGTGCTTGTTCAAAATGGGCCGCACATCGCGGTTGAAGTCGCTCTCCGCGCGGGCAGTGAGCGTGAGCGTCAGGGCGACTGCGATACAAAAGTTTGGGCTCATCTTCGGAAAAAGTTAGGCCACGATTTGCTTCACCACGCGCGAGGGTTTGGTGACGTTGGTCACGCGCTGGTCGAGGCCTTGGAAGGGGAACGTGAGGCGGCGGTGGTCGAAGCCGAGAAGGTGCAGCATCGTGGCTTTCAGGTCGTGGACGCTGACTTTGTCCACCACAGCCTCATAGCCGAGTTCGTCGGTCTCGCCGACGGTGCCCGGCTTCACGCCGCCGCCAGCGAGCCAGACGGTGAACGCACCCGGATTGTGGTCGCGGCCGGTCCAGCGCATCGTCGTGCCGCCGCGGTTTTCCTGCATCGGGGTGCGGCCAAATTCGCCACCCCACACGATGAGCGTGTCTTCGAGCAAGCCGCGCTGTTTCAGGTCGGTGAGCAGCGCGGTCATGGGCTGGTCCACGTCGGTGCACTGGCCTTTGAATCCGATTTCGAGCGCCTCTTTTTCGTTCGCGCCGTGGGAGTCCCAGCCCCAGTGGAAGAGCTGGATGTAGCGCACGCCGCGTTCGGCGAGGCGGCGCGCGAGGAGGCAGTTGTTGGCGAAGGATTCCTCGCCGGGCTTCACGCCGTATGCGGCGCGCACGTCGTCGGGTTCCTTGGAAATATCGAACGCCTCGCTGGCGCTGACCTGCATGTTGAAGGCCGTCTCGTATTGCGCGATGCGCGTGAGCGTCTCTGGGTCGCCCGCATCCTCGTGCGCGCGACGGTTGATGTCGTTCAGCGCGTCGAGCGAGAGGCGGCGGAGGTCGCGCGACACGCCGTCGGGGTTGCCGAGATAAAGCACGGGCTCACCTTTGCTGCGGCACTGCACGCCCTGATACACGCTCGGCAGAAAGCCCGAGCCCCATGCGGATTTGCCGGAGTCCGGCGTCTTGCCGCCGCTGAGCAGCACGATGAAGCCGGGCAGGTTTTCGTTTGTGGAGCCGAGTCCGTAGGTCACCCACGAGCCCATCGAGGGGAAGCCGAGCGTCGAGTAGCCCGTGTGCATCGCGAGCTGCGCGGGCGCGTGGTTGAACTGGTCGGTGTGCATGCTTTTCACAAAGCACACGTCGTCCACAACGCGCGCGAAATGAGGGAGCCGGTCGGTGAGCCAAGCGCCCGTCGCGCCGTGTTGTTGGAACGGGAAGCGGTGCCCCATGAGTTTCGGCACGCCCTGGATGAACGGGAAATTTTTCCCCTCCAAGAAACGCAGCGGACATTCCTTGCCGTCGAATTTCGCCAGCTCCGGCTTGTAGTCGAAAAGCTCGAGGTGGCTCGGCGCACCCGCCATGTGGAGAAAGATGACGCGCTTCGCCTTCGGCGCAAAATGCGGCTGCATCGGTGCGAGCGGGCGCGACAGGTCGCGAGTCGCCCCCGCGCCAAACGCCGGGCCGCCCTGCGTCGCCAGCCACGCCGCGCCGAGCCCGGTCGTGCAGTCGCGCAGGAAGTGCCGCCGGGTGACCCGGCGGTGGTGTTCGATGTTGGCTTGGCGCTGGAGATTCATGGTGAATTGCTTGCTAGGGACTGCTTGATCATTTTGACGAGGTGATGCCTGATGAAGCGGCTATTTGTTGGGAGCCGTCTTCGCCGGAGCGGACGTGATACTGCGGCGCGGGGGATGATCTTTCGCGGCCTCGATGGCCTTGGTGGACATGCTCGAGGGGGACGGCTTTGCTGTCTTTGGTGGGATCGGGGACTTGTGAAAAAAGCGGGCTGGTGAAACCCGCCGCGAGTGCGGCCAGCAGGCCGATGGTTTTGATCGATGGCTTCATGATGTAGGTGATAATGGAAATGGATTACTTCAACAGGCTCTTCATTCCCTCACCGCACGCTTCGCCGATCAGAAAGTAACTCTCCGCATTGGCATACCAGTGATGTCCATGCCCGGGACAGGGCGAGAGTTCTGCCGGTCGGGCAAAATCGGTGGTCTTGACGAATACAGCATTCTTGATCCGCTTGGTTCCTTCTTCCTGCGCCTTTCTGAATTCAAACATCGCGCCCTCGGTCACCGGTCCG
>CAMDQC010000111.1 GCA_945905735.1 Prosthecobacter debontii
AATTTCTCCCGCCGGGTGGTTTTCTTTTTTTCGCTGTACTCCGCTGCCGCGAAACTCATTTGCTTTTCCATGCTCTTGTCTATCAGCTCTATCGCCCGCTGTCCCGCTATTTTACAGGGACTTTCGCTTTATTCAGCGTTTCCCTAGCATTATATCCGACAAAGGACAGGGAGAGTTACAGGGGGATGTTTGGCTCGGCTCGTTCGGCTCGTAGAGCCGACGCGACATCACTTTTTCTCTATGACGAAGAGATTGCGAGGCAGGAGTGGCGATGGCATATTCGCGCCATGAGCATCGAAGCAATGGAGCGCGAAATTGCGGAATTGAAGCAGCGGCTTGAGAAGGTCGAGGCGAAGGTCCAACCTTCACCCAGCCAACGCTGGCGCGCTGTCGTGGGCAGCGTGAAGCCGAATGAGTTGACTCGCGAAGCTGCGCGCCTCGGCGCTGAGTGGCGGGCGGAAGAAAACGCGCGGCGATAGGATTATGATGGTTGTTTTCGACACCAATCATATCCGCGAATTGGTGGAGGAAGGGCTGCTTGGGCGTCGCTTGCTTGCCCGCATCAATGAAGGCCAAGCGGATGTTTTCACCTGCATTGTCGTGACGGAGGAATCCATTCGCGGATGGTTCGCTCTTTTGAACCGAGAGAAGCCCGGACACGACCAACTTGATGCGTATCTGGAATTGAAACGGAGTATCGAAACATTGACTCATTTCGACATCCTCGGATTTGACCGCGAGGCCGCTGATGAGTTTGTGAAACTGCGTAAATTGCTCCCGCGCGTTGGCACGATGGACCTCAAAATTGCCGCTATCTGCATAGCCCACGACGCAACGCTGCTCACTCGGAACCTTGTGGACTTTGTGCAAGTGCCGGGGCTGCGTGTTGAGAATTGGCTGGAGTGATTTCTTGCGGTCATGGCTTGGGCTTTGCCTTGAAGTCTGGAGGCTTGGTGTTGAGCTTTGTGGTCAGCCCGCCGCCTGCTTGGATGGTGCCGTAGGTGGCGGTGTTGAAGTTTGCGTTTTCGGTGAAGACGCGGCCTTTTCCGGTGATGTTCACGGTGCCGCCGGTTTCGACTTCGACGGTCTTTCCGGCGAGGATGGCGAGGGCGGTGGTGAGCGAGACGTTGTTGCGGAAGCGGAGGGTGGATGCGCCCTCGGCGTAGAGCTGGATGAACTGCGTGGCGTTGAGTGTCGAGCCGTCTATGATAAGTGCGTCGCCGGATGGCGAGAAGGCACGCACTTTGATGGTATCCGCCATAAGCTGCGCATCGCGGAGGGTGACGATGCCGGGGGTGTTGCCGGGATTTTCCGGTGCGCTTGCAAAAGCATCTATGGTGAGCTGGCGCTTGGCGGTGAGCTTTGATGCGCCGTCCACGGTGATGGGTGCTTGGTTGGCGGTGAGGTCGAGGTTTGCTATGAGGGAGGCGAGTTCGCTGGAGTTGCGGATGAAAATGCCGGTGGGCGAGGTTTTGATGCCGACGCTGAGGTCGCGCCGGGCGGTGAGCTTGGAGTGGTCCACTGTGATTTGCTGCCCGGGGATGCCGCTACCTTGGAGGGCGATGAGTCCTCCTTTTAACTCGCTGGAATTGGTGATGGTCATGCCACCATTCGCGGCTTTGAGCGAGAGGAGTTCCTTAGTGACGGTTCCTTTACCAGCGGTGAGTTTAGCTCCATTCACATCCATACCTTGTGAGACGACAAACCCAAGGCCGACGCCGGATGGGGTGTGGACATACGCGCCGGGCTCGATGCTTAATCGCTCGGTGCCGGGGGCGGTGGGGTCGAAGGTAGTAAGGGTGACGATTTGGAGCGTCCGAGTGTCGCCCGCAAAGAAGCTGGCGGCGACGGTGACATCGCCAATGATGCGAGGCGGGAGGTCGCGGATGACATCAGGGCCGACCACAGCGAGGTGCGGGGCAAGCTGAACTTTAAGGAGCTTCGTGCGGCCGATTTTGCTCGCGTCGCGACTGAAAGTGAACGTGCCCACGTTGTTGCCGAGGGTGTCGGTGACGCTATCGCCACTGTCGAAGACGAAAGACCTCTCGCGTGTGACGGCATCCTTATTATCGAGATCGTTCGCGACGCGAAAAACCGAAGCCTCAACAACTGAGGAGTCGAGTGCTTTTATCTCGGATACAGCAGCTTCGGCTTGTTTGACTTGGCGGAGCTGTAGCTCGGTTTCCGTTCCTCGCAGGAGGAACGGAGTGGCGGCAATCTCGCCTCGCACGATGTCGGTGCCCTGTCCGGCGGTCGCGGCTTTGATATTTCCCGCTGTGGGCAGCTCGCCAAGCTCGCCGCCGGTGAGTTTGCTCGTGGCTACGAGGCGCTCGATATTCACCTCCACGGGCTCGGGCATGCGGTTGTCGCTGGGGTTGATGACGAGCATCTGGCCGGGCTTGAGGGTCTCTAGCTCGCCTGCGAGCGAGTGGAGCCCGTTGCAGGAGGTCACATTCATCGTCGGAAATGCCGCGAATGCCGGCGAGCTCGTCATCAGCGAATTCGACTACAACCCCGCGAACCCCACCACCGCCGAGTTCAACGCCGGCCACACCAGCGCCGGGCTTTTCGAGTTCATCGAACTCACAAACACCACCGCGCAAACGCTCGACCTCACCAGCGTAAATTTCACCGCCGGGGTGAAGTTCACATTCCCCGCAGGCCGCACACTTGCAGCCGGGGCGAGCGTGCTCGTCGTCCGCAACACCGCCGCATTTCTCGCAAGATACGGCACATCGCTCGCGTCGCTCAGCGCGGGGGAATTCGAAGACGGCAGCGAGCTGAGCAACAACGGCGAGACCATCACGCTTGCCGATGCCGCCGCCGCGCCCATCACGAGCGTCGCCTACTCCGACATCGCTCCGTGGCCCGTAAATGCAGACGGCGCGGGCCGTTCACTCGTCTTCGTCGCGGGCGCACAAAACTCCGCAACGAACTGGCGCACGAGCCTCGCCACACCGACTCCCGGTGAAAATGCGACGCTTCACACCGAGTGGCAGCGCGCGCACTTCACCGCCGCGGAGCTTGCAAACACGGCCATCTCCGGCGACCTCGCCGACCCCGACGCCGACGGCCTCGGCAACTTCGCCGAGTTTGCCACCGCGAGCGACCCGCGCAATTCCGCGAGCGGACGCGACGCCGTCATCGCGCAAAAGCAGCCCGACTCGCACATCCTCGTGACCATCCGCCGCGCCGCGATTCCCGGCATCATCGTCACCTTTCAAACCGCGCCCGACCTCACCACCTGGACCGACGCCACCGCGAGTATGACGCTGCAAACGAGCATCAACACGCAAACCGGCTGGCTCACCGAAACCTACCGCACCACCGCCCCGGCGACCAGCGGCGCAGCCTTCTGGCGCATCCACGCAACGAAGCCATAGGCCGTGGAGTGCTGTGACTTTTCGTAGTCAACTGCGCCATTTTGGGGATTGCCAAATCTCACGGTGGCGTCATTTTTCCGGCACTTAATCGTCACTCGACTATGAATACACGCCACATCCTCGCCCTGAGCATCGCCACTCTTTCTTGCTTCGCCGTCCCGTTGCATGGGGCGACTTGGTTTTGGGATGGGAATGAAAGCATCCGCAACTCCGCGAGCGACAATACTTCTGCGGCGGCGATGAACTGGCTGAGCGGGGGGAATTGGGACGATGGCGCGGTGTCTGCGCCGCTGGCCGCGTGGACTGCGGATGATATCGCGGTTTTTGGCGGGACGTTTGCGGGGACGCAGACGGTGACTCTGGGGAGCGGCATCTTGGTGGGCGAACTGACGATCGGCGGAGCGGGCTCGGCTTATACGATTTCGCTAACGGGGACGGGCTTCAATCAATTCGGGCTGCCGTCGGAGCCTATCCCGAGGCCTATCACAATCAATGCGGGCTCGTCGCTTTCGGCGGATGCAGCGAGCACCAATGCTCACAATATCGCGGGCGGCGCGGGGCTGACGCTGAATGGCGGGACGCTTACGTCCATCAATGGTCCCGCTGGGCCGGCGAATGATGGCGGGTTTGGAAACTGGCTGTTGCGCGGGCCGGTGACGGTGGTCGGCTCGGTGGCTTCGACGATTAGCTCGACGACGCTCGTGCTCAACACGGGCGGCGGTGCCTTTACTGTGGAGGACGCGACGACCTCGGTTGCGACGGATTTACTGGTTTCGGCAAAGATCATCACGGGACCTTCGGCGCTGACCAAGAGCGGCGCGGGGACGATGGAACTGACGGCGGTGAATACGTTCACGCAGGCGGTAACGGTGAACGGCGGTCTGCTGAAACTCGCTTCGACCGGCAGTCTCGCCTCGACGGCGGTGACGGCGAATAGCGGCGGGCGCTTTCGCATAGTGGATGCGGCGACGGTGGCGGGCACGCTGACGGCAAATGCGGGCGGGTCGATCGAGGTGGAAAACGCCGCACCGCAGACTTGGACGAAGGCTGTGGCGGGCGCGGGCACTTTTGTGAAAGGCGGCGAGGGAACGCTCACGGTAGGCTCGGGCCTCATCAATGTGACGGGCGGCGTGACGGTAGAATCTGGGCTGATGGACGTGACGCGGACGGGCGGCGGCGCGCAGATTTCCATGCCGCTGCTGATCAAGGCCGGCGCGGCGTTTCGCATCACGGGCGATCAGTTTAATAACTTCACCTTACCGGACGGGAACGTCGGCATCACCGTGGAGAACGGGGCGACGCTCCAAGCGGCGGGCACGGTGAACAACGCGAACAACATCAGAGGACTGACGCTGAACGGCGGCACGCTCACTTCGATCAATGGTCCCGCGGGGCCGGCCAATGACGGCGGCTTTGGCAACTGGGTTTTGGGTGGGCCGGTGACGGTGGGTGGCACGTCGGCTTCGACAATTAGCTCTTCGACGCTCGTGCTCAACACGGGCGGCGCTGCCTTTACTGTGGACGACGCGACGACCTCGGATGCGACGGATTTACTGGTTTCGGCAAAGATCATCACGGGACCTTCGGCGCTGACCAAGAGCGGCGCGGGGACGATGGAACTGACGGCGGTGAACACATTCACCCAGCCGGTGGTGGTGGATGGCGGGCTGCTGAAGCTCGCATCGACCGGTAGCCTCGCCTCGACGGCGGTGACGGCGAATAGCGGCGGGCGCTTTCGCATGGTGGATGCGGCGGTGGTGACAGGCACGCTGACGGCGAATGCGGGCGGGTCGATCGAGGTGGAAAACGCCGCAGCGCAGACTTGGACGAAGGCTGTGGCGGGCGCGGGCTCGTTTGTAAAAGGCGGCGCGGGTGCGCTGACGGTGGGCACAGGGCTGCTGAATGTGACGGGCGGTGTGACGGTGGAAGCCGGGCTGCTCGACGTGACGCGGACGGGCGGCGCGGTGATTCCCATGCCGCTGCTGATCAAGGCGGGCGCGACGTTTCGCCTCACGAGCAACCAATATAATAACTTCGCCTACGGTGGCGTGATCACGCCGGCGTCGCCCGGCATCACTGTGGAGAACGGCGCGACGCTGGAGGCCGCGGGCACGGTGAATAATGCAAACAATATTAGCGGGCTGATTTTGAAAGGCGGCAGCGTGATCAATACGGGAACCGCGGAGCCGATTTACGGGACGTTCATCACGCGCTTTGTCACGGTGAGCGACTTTCCTTCGACGGTGAATGTGCCGGAGTTTTCGTTCGCAAGCGCGGCTCTCCCGCTCGACGTCGCGGATACTCCGGGCGCGGACGATTTGCTTGTGGTCGGTCCGGTGACCAACGGCGACGGTGGCGGCGGCGCGGGCGGTTTTGTGAAAACGGGCGCGGGCAAGGTGCGTTTTCAGAGCACGGTGACGATGACCAACCCCATCGCGATCAATGCGGGCACGGTGGCTTTTGGCAGTGCCACAAGCACGGGCGGCACGGCGCTGAGCATCTCGAACGCGACGCTCGAAAACACGGCGCAGCTCAACGCAGGGACAATTTCGTTCACCAACGCGACGGGAACCATCGGCGGGCATCTCGTCGGGGCTGGAAAAATCAGCATCCTGGGCGGCAGTAACGTCACCGCGACAAACGTCGGCCTTTATACGACCACGGACGGATACGAAATCACAGGCTCGACGCTCGTATTAAACAACACTGCGGCGGGCGCGAAGCTGAGCGGCGGGCAGACAGTGACGATCGGCGCAGGAGGAGTGGTGCGGACGTTGGGGAATCAATACAACACGATTCAAGGGCAGAACTGGGTGATCGAAAACGGCGGCTTGCTGAGCCTCGAAAATACGGCGGCGAACGCGAACAACGTCGGCAGTGTAGCGCTGAAAGGCGGCACGGTCGCGCAAGGTGGAAACGCTGACGTGGGCTACCCACACATCATCGTGAACGGCGGAGTAACCGTGCAGGACAATCCTTCGACATGGAGCGCCGACCTCGGCTTTACCGGCAACCAGACGGTAAACGTCAGCGAGACGGGCGCGGATGTGGATTTGAACGTCACGGGACGTCTGCGTGGCAACGGTCCCGGCGTCCACGGCTTTACCAAAACTGGCGTGGGCAAAATGCGCGTAAGCGGACTCGGCGCGGACTACGGCGGGCCGCTCGTGATTTCTGCGGGCATTGTGGAGGCTTACAAAGCCGTCGACAATGCGATGAGCCCACTATCAGCCCAGCCAGTGACAATTCAAAATGGCGCGACGCTTTCGATTCTCACGCTCGGCGCCTACAACGGCCTCGGTACCGGCGAGGCAATGCCATCGACGATCAACGTCGAAGCGGGCGGGACGCTCGTCGCATCCAGCGCCACGCAAAACGCGCACAATCTCGCCAACCTCACACTCAGCGGCGGGACCGTGAGCGCACTGAACGCGAACCACGACACATACAGCAATTTTATCATCAACGGCCAGATTTCGCACACGGGTAACACGACGTCGCTCATTGATGCACCGGCGATTTCATTCCGATCGCCCGGCGGCACTGTGGATGTCGCGGATGGCACCGCAGCAAACGACCTCACGATTTCATCGCAGATGCTCGATCACGGCGGCGTATCGTCACTCACGAAGACCGGCAACGGCACACTACTCCTCTCCGGCGCAAGCAGCTTCACCGGCCCAACGACCCTAAACGCAGGAACGCTGCTCGTGAACGGCAGCCTCAGCGGCACGGCATCCCTCACTGCAAACGCAACGCTCGGCGGCAACGGCAGCATCACGACACCCGGCGCAATCACCATTGCGACCGGCGGAAAACTCGCACCAGGCGCAAGTGCGGGAACACTCACGCTCGACGCCGTCGGCGGGCTCGACATCTCGGCAGCCGCCGCAAGCACAGGCGCATTCGTCTTTGAACTCGCGACTCCCGGAGCAAGCGACCAACTCGTGCTCAATACGGGCGCCCTCACCATTGGCACAGGCGTGCTCGAATTCAGCGACTTTGTGTTCACCGACATCGGTGGATTTAGTGCGTCGAGCTACACACTTTTCGACACCGACTTCACAATCGCCGGAACCCTCGGTGCAAACGTCATCGGCTTTATAGGCGGACAGATAATGCAGATCGAGATCAGCCCCGACGGCACCGACATCGTCCTCGCCGTTCCCGAGCCCGGCAGCGCAGCGCTGTTACTCGGAGGGCTGGCGATGCTGGCCGGGCGGAGGAGGCGGAAGTAAGGATCAATCCGCTGGCTCAATGTCCTGAATCGCACCCAATGCTCGGGTGAACTGCACGGCACGACAGGCTGCTCTCCTGTCCTACTTCTTAATCCATGATACTCCGCATCCTTTTTCTGCTCATCCTTGCCCTGCCTCTCCGAGCTGCGCAGACGGTTGTTTTTGCCAATGGCTCGTTTGAGGCGCAGATGCTTGGGGAGGGCGGGTTCACTTCGGCGAATACGACTTCGTGGACATCGAACGGTTCAGCGGGCGCGTTCAATCCCGATCAGCCGGTGAACTTCGCGCCGGATGGAGCGAACGTGATTTTCATGAACGGCGGGGGCTTTATCGCGCAGGACTTGAAGTTCGCGGGCAATGTTGCGGTGCCCGCGCAACCGGGGGCGACGCTGACTGTGAATTTCTCCGCACGGGGGCGGACGACCGGTTCCGGCTCGCTTCGGTTCACGCTGAGAGCGACAAGCGGCGCTACAGTCGCGGGTCCGCTTGTTGTGAGTGTGCCTGCGAATGCGACCGGCTACACGGCGCTGAGCGGAAGCATGCTGTTGCCCGGCGCATCGGTGCTCGGGGCCAATGCGGGGCAGCCTGTCAATTTGCTCATCGAGCACGCGAGCGGCGAGCAGATCAATGCGGACAACTTCACAGGCAGCTACGCCACGCCGCCGAGCATCGCGTCATTTTCTGCATCCCCAAACGTCATTACCACGGCGGGCGGCTCCAGCACGCTTTCGTGGACGGCCACCGGCGCGACTTCGCTCACGCTGAACGGATCGCCAATCAGCGGAACGTCCACAGCGGTGACACCATCGGGAACGACGACCTACACGCTCGTTGCCACAAACGCCGACGGCTCGGCGAGTGCGAGCACAGTGGTCGCGGTCAGCGTCGCAAACGACCTGCGCATCTCCGAATTCATGGCGGCAAATGTGAGCGCACTCGCGGATGGCAACAACGCGTTTAACGACTGGGTGGAGATCGAAAACCCGACCAACGCAAGCATCAGCACGACGGGCTATTTTCTCACCGACGATCGCGCAAACCTCGCAAAATGGCCTTTCCCGGCGCGCACCATCGCAGCGGGAGGTCGGCTACTCGTTTTCTGCTCGGGCCAGCTCACCACGAACTACACCGACCTCGCGGGCAATCCGCACACGAACTTCAAACTGGCTGATGGCGGCGAATATCTCGCGCTCGTCGGCCCGGGCGGAATTGTGAGCGAGTTTGCGCCGGGCTATGCAGCGCAGTTCCCAAATATCAGCTACGGTCGCGGCACGGTGCCGAGCCGTGTCGCGGAGTCGCTCGTGGGCAGCGGCGGGGCGGTGAAATACAGAGTGCCAACTGCGGAGATTCCCGGCTGGCAGGCGACGGGTTTTGCCGACGGCTCATGGACGAGTGCGACGCAGAGCGTGGGATTTGACCAAAACTTCGGGCCGCTCACGACGGTGCTCTCGACTCCCGCGAACACGCCGGGAAATCAAGACTTCGGGTTGGGACTCGGAATGGATTTCGTCGTCACGCAGGCGGTGCAAGTTTCGGAGCTCGGTGTGTTCGATGACCAGTCGAACGGCATCGCGGCGGGCGTCACGTTGACCGTCCAATTGTGGGCGCGAAATGAAAATGGCACGCCGTCCAATGTCGGCGACGACACCGGCACGTCGGTTCTCGCGAGCATCACGTTCACGACCGCGTCGCCCGGCACGCTTGCAAACGGCAACCGGTTCAAAGCCATCACGCCCATCACGCTCGCGCCCGGCGCCTACACGATCAATGCGCACGGCTTCACCGCCACTGAGCGAAATGGCAACGGCCTCACGGTCACGCAGAGCGGCGGCGGTGCGCTGTCGTTCGTGGGGCAGAGTCGCTACGGCGCGACGGCCGGTGCATTCCCGGGGTCGCTAGATGGCGGGCCGGCTGCGCGATACAGCGCGGGCACATTTCGCTTCCGCACGGTGCCGGGGACCAATGTCACGTCGGACATTTCCGCCGCGATGTTTAACGTGAATCCCGGCGCGTTCATCCGCGTGCCGTTCTCGGTTGTAAGTCCGGCGTTCGCGGCGATGACACTCAGGATGACTTACGACGACGGCTTCATCGCGTATCTCAACGGCGCTGAAATCGCCCGCCGCAATGCGCCTGCCACGCCGCTCTTCAACAGCGTCGCGACCGCCAGCGTAAACGTGCCGAACTTCACCGAGACCATCGACGTCTCGCAACACGCCGGGCTTTTGTTGAATGGCGCAAACGTCCTCGCCATTCACGGACTCAACGCCGCTGCGAGCGACGTTGATTTCAAAATCGATGCCCGGCTCAGTGGCGAGCGCGCTGCGACATCGCTTGCGTATTTCACCACGCCGACTCCCGGCGCGGCGAACGGTTCTGGCGTGCTTTATCCCCGCGTGGTCATCAGCGAAATCCACAGCGACCCGGTTGACTCGAACACCTTTCCGACTGAATTCATCGAGCTCTACAATCCGACCAGCGCAGCCGTGGATGCAAGCGGCTGGGCGTTCACGAAGGGCGTCGCGTTTACCTTCCCAAATGGCACCAGCATTCCGCCGCGCGGTTATCTCGTCGTCGCAGAGAATCCCGCCACGCTGCTTTCCCGTCTTGGCGCGGTGGGCATCGGGCCGTGGGTCGGCTCGCTCAAGAATGACGGCGAGACTATCGAGCTCGTGGACGCGCTCGGGAACGTCGTGGACACCGTGGATTACGGCCTGTCGTTCCCATGGCCGAGCGTTGGCAGCGGGCCGTCGATGCAGCTTCTCAACGAAGGACTCGACAACCAACTCGGCGGTGCATGGCGCGCGGCGACACCCACGCCCGGCACTGCAAACATCGGCGCGACGGTGAATGTCCCGCCCATCGTGCGGCAGGTAAACCACACGTTCACCGCGTCGCTCACGCCGACCTCCGTGGTGCCGTCGAATGCGCCCGTCACCATCACGGCAAAAGTCACCGACCTCGACGGCGTGTTCTCCGGCGCAGTGGAGTATCAGATTGTCGAGCCGGGTAATTTCATCCGCATCACCGACACCGCATTCTCCACGAGCTGGACGAGCATCGCCATGACTCCCACTCCGGCAAACGACGGCACGTATTCCGCCGTAATTCCCGGCAGCGTGCAGCAGCATCGGCGGCTCATCCGCTACCGCATCGCGGCAACCGATCAGCTCGGGCAGGGCGCGACATTTCCCGTGGCCACAGACCCGTGCCCGAACTTCGCGTATTTCTGTTACGACGGCGTGCCTGCGTGGACTGCGGCGGTCCAGCCGGGAGTCACGAGCGCCACGACATTTTCCACCGCGACGATGCGCAAAGTGCGGCCATGGCATTTGCTCTCGCAAGCAGCAGACGTGCAGGCGTGCCAATACAACGGCGCGTTCAACGACGGCGTGTATCGCTTCTCCGGCGCGCTCGTCGTCGAGGGCGTTGTTTACGACCACGTGCGCTATCGCATCAAGGGCCAAGGCTCGACCTACAACACCGGGAAGAACAAATGGAAATTCAAGTTCAACCCCGGCCAGCTCCTTTCCATGCCCGACGACTACGGCACGAAAACCACGACCATCGAGACGCTCAATATCAGCAGCGTCCCGTCGCCATGGGCACCGTGGAATCGCGGCCTCGCGGGCCTCGACGAGGTGATGCAGTTCCGCATGAGCAACCTCGCCGGCGTGCCGTCGCCGAACACGAGCTACTTGCAATGGCGCATCATCGACGACGCGGCGGAAGCGCCCGCTTCGCAATTTGACGGCGATTTTTTCGGCATCTACGCGGCATTTGAAAACCAGGACAACCACTTCAAAGACGAGCACGGACTGCCCGATGGAAACATCTTCCGCATGCAGAGCGGCGGAAATCACCTGCTCGGCCAGGGCGCGGGCCAGCCCGATGACCTCAGCGATTTGAACAGCTTCCTCAGCGCCACGACCGGCTACAACAAAGGCACCGCAGGCAGCGTCGGCACTTATCAAGACGAGGCTTGGTTCCGCGCGAATGTGGACATGCCGCGCTACTATTCGTGGCGCACTGTCGTCGAAGCGGTGAACGGCACGGACATCCGCGATCAGGAAAACGTCGTCTATTTTCGCGACCCGCTCACCGGCAAATGGCACATCGAGCCGTGGGACTGCGACCTCCTCTACGAGCAACTCGACCGCTGGGGACCACAAGGCACGCAGAACGCATCACCCTACGAGCAAATCCGCCGCGGCCTCGCGCACACCGCGCTTCGCATCGAGTTTCAAAATCGCGCGCGCGAATTGCAGGACCTGCTGCTCAACAACGATCAAGCGTGGAAGCTCATCGACGAATACGTCTCGCTCATCACCGACGAAACGCCGCGCATTATCCCGAATGGCGGTGCCGTCGCTGCGGGCTTCGTGGAAGCCGACCGTCGCCGCTGGGATTACTGGCCGCTCAATCCCGTCCAGCCGCGCAGCAATGGAAACAACTTCGGCCAGTTTTACCTCACGCCTTACAATATCGGAAACATGGGCAACGGCCCCTTCTCGCCATACAACGTCCGCACGCTCGCGAGCGCAGACTTCGCGGGCATGGTGAAGTGGGTGAAAGACTTCATCGCCACCGACGTTTACGGCGGCGCGCGGCTTACGGAGTTCACGCTCAACCAGCGCGACCTCTACACGCTGAATCCCACAGGCTCCACGCAGCAAATCCCCAACACGCCGACGCTCACCGACCTCAGCCCCGGCACACATCCGATCAACGCGCTCACGTTTTCGACGTCTGCATTTTCCAGCCCAAACGCGCAGACCTTCTCCGCGATTCAATGGCGTATCGCCGAAGTCCGCTGGCCCGGACTCACCGGACACCTCGACGGCAAACGCTGGCGCTACGAAATCGAAGACACGTGGACCAGCGCCGAGCTGCCCGTCTTTAACAACCAAATCACACTCCCCGCCCAGCCGCTCGAAGCCGGCGTGACGTATCGCGTCCGCGTGAAAATGAAGGACGCCGCCGGCCACTGGAGCCGCTGGAGCGCGCCCGCTCAGTTTGTCAGCGGCGCGCCCGACGTGACGTTCTATCAGCAAAATCTCGTCGTCTCGGAGCTGATGTATAAACCGACCGGCGGTTCCGATTACGAGTTCATCGAACTGCACAATCTCTCCACCACCACCGCGCTCGACCTCGCGCCCGTGACCATCAGCGGCGGGGTGGACTACGCATTCCCCGCAGGCACCACGCTCGCCGCCGGAGCGCGCGTCATCGTCCCAAAAAACCTCGCGGCTTTCCAAAGCCGCTACGGCACCGCACTCCCGACCGTCGCCGCGTGGGGGCCAAATGATTCGCTCAACAACGACGGCGACACCATCACGCTCAACTTCGGCGAAAACGTCGTCATCCGCACCTTCGCCTACGACAACATCGCTCCCTGGCCTGACCTCACCACGCTCCCCGGCCACAGCATCGTACTAAAAATCCCCGGCCCCACCGCACCCGACCACGCCCTCGGCACCAACTGGCGTGCAAGCCTCACGACAAACGGAAACCCCGGCGCAACCGACGCCACCACATTCACCGGCCTCGCCACCGCCGACGCCGACGCCGACGGCCTCAACGCCCTGCTCGAATACGCCCTCGGCACCAGCGACACGAACAACGCCGCCGGCCCCACCGCCTACACCATCACCCGCGAACCCGCCGGCACATTCCTCTTCTCACACCAACGGGTCGTGGCCGCCGACGACATCACCTACACGCTCCAAGCCAGCACCGACCTCGCCGCCGCCTGGTCTCCCGCCGACGCGGCATTCGTAACCACCGCCGCCGTCTCCGCCGGAGTCGTAAGCGACACATGGCGCATCACCCCGCCGGTTGGTGCGGTGAAGTTTTTTGTGCGGCTGCGGGTGGCGAAGTGATGGCGACGTAGCTCGACTTTCCAAAGTCGAGTTTGGACATCCCCCAACAAGACAACCGTCCAAGACTCCACGCGCCCTCACTCGACATTGGAATGTCGAGCTACGCCCGTCGCGGGAAAATGGGGTCGGTGTGCGAAAATTGACAAGCCGTTGCGAGTCGTTCGGCATCGCCCGCCGCAAGAGATGCACTTCTGCTTTGCCAGTCCGAGAGTTTCGGGATACGCAGTGATTTGTGGCTCGCATGGCTTTCCGTCCGCGTTTTCTTTGTCTCCAGACAGGCGAAACCGAAGGCGCGGCTGGTCAACCGCCGTGGCACCTTTCGCTTTTTCCATGCGTCACTCACACTTCAACCTCAACCCAGCTTCCAACGCTCTCCGCCGACGCATGGAACAAGCTCGTCGCCCAAGTGAAGCGAGCGCGTCCACTACGCGGCGTGATTGTGTCTGGCGACACCCACTCGTTTTGGCGGCATCCGTGGTTCATCAACGCACGCTGGGAATGGAAAGACGACGGCACCGGCGAATGGCGTGCGTTCATCCGGCCCGGATTTGTGAATGGCCGAGACGCCCACATCCCGATGCCCGCCGATTGGCCGGATGGGACGCCGCCCGAGGACAATGCTTCCAGCGAGCATGATGTCCCGCTGACCAATGAACCTCAGCCGTTTCTGATCCTCGACGGTTGGCGCAATCCGCTGACTCCATCCAACGTGAGTGCGACACTCTCCGGGCAAATCATCGCTGCACCAGCCGAGGGCTATCCGAAGTCGTTCGAGAAACTCGGAGTGAAGCCAGCGGCGAAAGGCGGCGACATCAGCAAGCCCGGCGCGATGGAAGGCGAATTCGATGCAACGCGAACGAGGGAGATTCGCGCGATGGACGTGGTACTCGCAAAAGCCCGCATCGGCACGCGGCTGCAAATCGACGTCCACGACCCGCTCCTCGATGCACAAACGGAAACCATCTCCACCGTCTTCCTCAACGACGCACTCCGCACAACAGGCGGACGCGCCAAACTGCGGGCCGTGTCGAAGTATGTGCCGCAACAGCAGCAAAGCCTCCCGCAGATGTATGGCACGCTGCTCAACGCGGGTGACGCGCAGCTCGACGAACTCAAACTCGCGACCATCTGGATCGTCTCGCCGCCCGACGCAGCCACGGACGCCGAGCCTCACGAAACATGGACGCCATACCCGCAGCATTTCGTCTTCTGGAACCTGCAACACGCCTCGCGCCTCATCCCACCGCGCGCACCAAGCCCACCGCTACGACTCCACACCGGCCTCGCTGGCGGCATCGGTGACCGCATCAATGACGCGCTGCTGAGCTTCGTGAACGACCAATACACCGAGGCCGAAGCATTCCTAAATCAAGCCGATGCGAGCGGCATGTTCTGGAGCACGTAGTCATGTCACTCGATCCGAATACCAATCGCCAGGAGCGCGAGGCCGAGAAGGCGAAAAACCGCGCCGAGGGACCGCCGCTCAATCCACCGTTCCCTTACTACAAGCGGCAGTCGTTCGATCCGTTTAACTTTGCCCTCGATTCGGAGCCACGGGAAGCAGCACCCATCGCAGGCAAAACTCGCTGACTTTCTGAAACTGCCTTTCGCAGTCTTGATCGATTCCACATTCCGCAGCCATCCTTGCAAATGTCGGCAACCAGAAAGCGGGAGGAGGTTCGAGCGAAGTCGGTAGGCTATGCGTTTTGCGGTGTGAGAACGTGTCGGCGACATCCCGGCGAAGCCGTTCCGCGTCGAGATTGCCTCGCTCAATCAGCAAGACAAGGTCCACCAAATCTTTCACCCGCGAGTTTGGGCGACCCTCACGCGGGAAAGTGTATGCGTGCAACTTTTGGGCGAAGTGCTCCTCGTCCGCTATCGAAGGAAACGCATGGATCGGCACTCCTGCAAATGTGAGCCAATCGCGAGGCATCACCATTTCGACAGGATCGCGTTGCACGTCGCCAGTGCCGACATCGAGATGGAACTTTGCAAACGTCCGCCCATCGAGTCGGGCTTCCACGGGGTAGCGAGCGCCGCCGGAGGGTGCGGCATCAAGCTCCTGCATGGGTTCGCCGATGGTGAACTCAAAAAAGTCATCGAGAGTTTGCGCGGCTTTTTCTTGAAGAACCGCGAGCAGTTCGGCGGCGCATTTCTCCCAATCGCTCGTGTTTCCCGGCATCTGGTCGAGTCCAAGATCGATGTCTTTCGTCGTCCGAGCTGTGGAGAGTTTCAGCTCCAACGCATAGCCGCCTTTCAAGACCCACGGCGGATTTGGCCCGATGAAAAGGCGGCTCAGAAGCCGATCGAACGAAACCTGTCGGCGGATGCGCTGCAAATCTACCCCTTCATCCTTTGCTATCGCGCAGAGACGGTCTTCAAGTGCGCGGCGAAATGCGGTTGCGGTTGCGTAAATCTTCGGCATCAAGTCGTAGGTTCAATGAGCTTGCGGAGCCACGGCGGGAGATCAATCCGCAGGCACGCCGCAGCGATCTGTTTGCGGGTAATCAACCCACGCACACGACCTTCTTGGAATGCCTGTGAAATCACGGCGCGATCCGTTTCACTCGCTGTGGCGAGATCGAGAATGGCACGCATGGGACTAGTCAGCGCGTAACCGTGTTCGCGGACGATTTCATCGGACGCGAGGCGTGCCTTGTGTAGGCAAAGGATCGGCGGCACTGCGCTGTTGCGACGGAAATCAAGCGGCACGGTCATGTCGAGTCGGGCCGGATTCGCATCTGAAAGGTCTTTGATTCGGAGTGCAGTGAGGTGGGAATACACGCCTTCGGGTTCGCCATCGAGATTCCGCGACCAGAGTGACCACAGCACGAGTTGGCCGTCGTCGCTCTGCGGGTACCGGCGAAGTCGGTAAATGCCGCGATGCTCACGCACCCAGTTGCCAGCCGCGACATGGTAACTCTGAGCACTCCGAGCAAAGCCTGCATCTACGGCCTGTGCGCTCGTAAAATACCCCTGCTGGCCCTCGGCAATCTCGAAAAGCTTATCGGAATCGGCATTGGTGGCATTCGCACGCATGTTCAGTAAAGTAGAACATGTATGCACGACCGAGGAAGGCGTCAATCGTTCCTTTGACAACGCGCACCCGGTGTGAGCGACCTTGATCTCTATGCCGACCTGATTACGCGCAAACTTGTCTCCCGCGATGGCGGGGCTGTGACGCTTTCGCCGTTCGTGCTGGGCGATCAGTTGCGGTGCTCGCTGCGGACGTTTGATCGGAGCGTGGGCGGCGATTTGCGTGAACGCGATCTGCGCGTGAGGACGCTGCGGGCGAGTATGGGGCGTGCGCTGACGGCTCCGATGGCAGGTTGGTTTACGCTCGGAGGATGGTCGCGGCCATCCGTGGAAATCGAAAATCTGGCGGCGATTACCGAGGTGGGCATCATCCGCGATGGTTCGCTCATTGCAGGGATTCAGCCACCAGCAGGATCGCTCGAATCTCAGGCCGCCTACATCGCAGCAAATTTGACCGGCGCTTTGGCTGATTGGGATGCGGATTCGGAAATTTTCACCGTCTCCATTCCGGGCGGCGCTGGCATCACACTGCGCGTGCTCTACTTCAGTGGCACCAACCTTGAGGCGAGCGGGGACTCGCTTGAGCAGCAGACGGGGAACATCAATTTCAATGCCGATACGGCTACTTTTGCGGCAGCGGTGGGACAGTCGTTTGGGGCAATCGCAGAGCTTTCCTCGCCGGTTCCAGGATGCTGGCTCTTTCGTACGGACGCGGAGACGCCGCCATTGATCACCGTGATGGAGAACCGGCTCAATCCGATCTCGTTCGTCCGCTCGCGAAGCTGGGTGCAGAGCGAACAGACGTGGTTTGAAATCAGGCTCATTCAGGCTCCGCTGGCGTTCAACGACGGCCACGAGCGCGTGTTGCCGGAGCCGCCGACAGTGCGCCGCATCCGCGATGGAAGTGCAGGCAGTGAGACGGAACCGCCCGTGAACGAGCTGCAAGCGTTGCGGTTGCCGCCGGACTTTCGCGGCACCTACTTCCTGCGATGGAACTACCGCGTCTCGAAGCTGCTCGGCATCGAGGACGGACCGGATGAAATCGCCGCCGCCCTCAATGCGATGTTTGAGAGCGGCAAGCGATTTGAGGTCACAAACCCCGAGCCTGACAACGCCTACGTAGAGTTTGTCGGAAAGCTCAGCGGTGCGGCTCAGCCACTCATCACGGTTGAGGTGAACACCTTCGCGCCGGGCGTGCTCACGTTCACGCTGCCGCTCGACCGCGCGGAGATGGC
>CAMDQC010000112.1 GCA_945905735.1 Prosthecobacter debontii
CCTCACGGCTTGACCGTGCCCGCATCGCACCAAAACGGGGCAAAAACAGCAATTTCTCGATGACTTTCCGCCTCAGAACCCCACTCACTACCACCCTGCCTCGCGCTTCTCTGCTCAACTCGCTTTATTCAGCGTTTCCCTAGAGGAGACGTCCATCCCGCATTCGCGGGATGATGCGATCCGAGTTTGCGGCTTTGCGGGGTGGGGGATTCTTACGATACTGGGGACTTCATGCCTGCTCCATCGCTGCCAATCATCTCGACGCTCGCTGCGTTGCTTGCGAATGCCGCACTGGCTTCGGGGCCGGCGGATGCGGTTGCGCGGCTGGGTTCGGCGGAGCTTCGGGGGCATGATGCGCGGGTGGATTCCCTGCATGCGGAAATGGCGAGTCTGCCTCCTGTGCCGGAGGCGCAAACGGTGGCGCGGGTGGGGTGGCACAGCACGTTTAGCCGTGGGGAGCGCGCGGCGGATGTGTTACAGAGTGTGGTGGTCGATCTCGGTGCGAGCGGGGCCTTTGATTCGGTGGTGCTGCTGCCGGTGAATGTGGCGTATGGCTCGCATCCGGGGCCGGGCTATGGATTTCCGCGCCGCTTCCGCATTGAGTCGGCGGATGATGCGGAGTTTTCCATGCCGCTGGTGCTCGCGGATTTCGGCGGGGCGGATTTTCAAAATCCGGGGAGTCTTCCGGTCTGTGTGGAGACTCCAGGTGCGCGTGGGCGTTTTGTGCGGGTGACGGCGACGCGGCTTTTCTCCCGGGGAAATGAGGCGCTGTTTGCGCTGGGCGAGCTCATCGTGTGGCGCGGTCCGGTGAATATCTCGGCGGGCGCGATGTGTCGGACGAGTAGTAATTATGAAAACGCGCCGACGTGGCATCCGACGAACCTCACCGATGGACAGACGGTGCTGGGGCCGCCGGTGATCATCGGACCTACGCCGGGCAACGGATATCACTCGCTGGAGCGGCAGCCGGAGTTTTCGGAAAAGTGGGTGCAGCTCGACCTCGGCACCACGCAGGCGATTGATGAAGTGCGGCTGTTTGCGGCGCGGCCAAAGGATTTCCCGGTGCGTCCGGGTTTTGGTTTTCCGAAACGCTTTCGGGTAGAAGCGAGCGAGATGGAGGACTTTGCGCAGCGGGTGTCGCTGGTGGAGTTTCCCGACGCGGATTGCGAGAGCCCCGGCGACAATCCCTTCGTGGTCGCAGCGCGGGGAATCTCCGCGCGATATGTGCGGGTCACGGCGACGCGACTGTGGGCGCGGCACAATGATTTCGTCTTTGCGTTGAGCGAAATGGAGGTGTTCTCGGGAGGTAGAAATATCGCACTGGGGGCCACTCCGTCGGCTTTGGAGGACATCAATATGCCGAACTGGAAGCTGATGTTTTTGAACGATGGCTTCACGAGTGCAGGCTGGCTCACGGACTGGAGCGGGTGGCTGCGCGGGCTTTCGCGGCGGCGCGAAGTGATGCAGGAACTCGCTGCGCTGGAAGCCGCCCGCGAGCCGTTGGTGACGGCGGCATTTTGGCGGCTGGGCAAATGGACGGCTGTCGCTGCGGGCGGCGTCGCGCTTCTCGGGGCGTGGTGGAGCGTGCGCCAGCGCAAGGCGCGGCGGCGGGAGTTGGCGAAATTGCGCCAGCGCATCGCGGGGGATTTGCACGACGAAATCGGCAGCAACCTCGGCAGCATCGCGATGCTCGCGAACCTCGCTTCGGACCATGGTGACAACAAGCCCGAGATCGCGGAGATTCAGCGCATCGCACAGGAGACGGCTGATTCGATGCGGGACATCGTGTGGCTCATCCAGCCGGGCCGCGGTAATTCGTCGGACCTTGCGGGTCGCATGAGGGAGATCGCGCTGAAGCAGCTCGCTGGGAGCGAATGCGTGTTTGAAGCGGAGGGCGTGTGCGGGCCATTCTCGCTGGATTTTGAGCGGCAGGTGATCCTGTTTTTCAAGGAAGCGCTGAACAACATCCGCAAGCACGCCCGCGCCCGGCGCATCGGCATCCGGCTCACGCAGAACGGACGCGACTTTTCCCTGCTCATCGCGGACGACGGCGAGGGCTTCGACATGGCCACGCCACGCCACGGGCACGGGCTCGTGAGCATGAATCACCGCGCGGGTCTCATCGGCGCGACGCTCGCCGTGGAGTCCAGCCCGAGCAAAGGAACCCACCTCGCGCTCCACGCCCGCATTCCATGAAATCGACCAGCAACATCAGCATCTGGCTCATCGAGGACAACGCGACCTTTCGCCGCACCATCGCCCGCACTATCGCGAAGCAGCCGGGCTTTTCGTGCGACGGCGATTTTGCCCGCGCCGAAGACGCCATCGCCGCGCTAAAGACGGAGACACAACCGGCAATCATCCTTCTCGATGTCGGGCTGCCCGGCATGAGCGGAATCGAAGCCATCCCGCACCTCCGCGCCCTCGCACCGGATACGGCGATGCTCATTCTCACGGTGTTTGAGGATGAAGAAAAAATCGTGGCCGCCATCTGCGCCGGCGCATCCGGGTATCTGCTAAAAACCGCGCCCGCCGAAGAACTCATCCGGGCCATGCGCGACGTCCTCGCCGGCTGCGCGCCGATGAACGGCCGCATCGCCCGCCGCGTGCTCGATATGTTTAGCAAGCTGTCGCCGCGCAAAAACGACTACCATCTCACCGAGCGTGAGAAAGCGGTGCTCCAACAAATGACGGAGGGCTTCATCAAAAAAGAAATCGCCGATCACCTCGCTCTCAGCGTCCACACCGTGGACACGCACCTGCGCAACATCTACGCAAAGCTCCAAGTGAACACCCGCACCGGCGCAGTCTCGAAGGCGCTGAAAGAGGGGCTGGTGTAGCGCTGGGGAAACATGGTCAGGCGAGAAAAACGAAATGAAGAGCCAACAATGAGTCAGAAAGTTTTCATGTCACCTGACCCCGTTTCCCCCGGCTTGCGCGCAAGGAGGGGCGGTATTCTACCGCCATGTGCCCCGGCAGGGGCTCCCGCGTAGGCCGCAGCTCTCTGGGCGACTCTGCGGGGCGCAGGGCGGTAAGGATACCGCCCCTCCTTGGCACGGGCTGTTTTACGTTCGTTTTGTCCGAAAACAGGCAAAAGCGGCAGGGAGATAGCAGACAGTGTCGCACTTTAAGCTTCAAGTGTCGCACTTGATGACTAAACCTCGATACTTTAGCCATCAAGTGCGGCACTTTAGCGTTAAAGTATGGGACTTTAACGCTAGACCCTGAGACTTGATGGCTAGAGTGCGACACTTCAACATTATACCTTGAGATGGATTGCATTTCGGGGCGTGGATGGTGATAAAAGTGGGCGGTTGCCGGGTGGCAGTCTGCCCACTGCTTACGGCCCACTGTTTACTGCCCACTGTCTTCATGCTCAAACCTACACTCATCGCCATCCTCGCCACCGCCGCTATCGCCTCGGGCGCGGAGCCTTTGCCGGAGCGCGTTCGCTTTAATGCACACATTCGCCCCATCCTCTCGAACCAGTGCGTTGCCTGCCATGGGCCGGACGACAAGCATCGCGATGCGAAATTGCGCCTCGATACTCGCGAGGGCGCGCTTGCGGACCTCGGCGGCTACGCGGCAGTCGTGCCGGGGAAGCCCGACGACAGCGAACTCATCAAGCGCATCACCAGCGACGACCGTGATGAAGTGATGCCGCCGCCGAAGTCCAAAAAGCCCACGCTCCCAGCCCGCGATGTGGCGCTGCTGCGCAAGTGGATCGAGCAGGGTGCGGAGTATGAAGGGCATTGGGCGTTTCTCCCGCCGCAAAAGCCCGAGCCCGGCGCGACGCTGGATTCTTTCATCACGAAAAGGCTGGCGGCAGAGAAAATCAAACCGTCGCCCGAGGCCGATGCCGCGACGCTTTGCAGGCGGCTGTATCTCGATCTCACGGGGCTGCTCCCCTCGCCGGAAGAAGTCGCCGCATTCGTAAAAAATCCCGACGTGGCCAAGCTCGCCGACGCGCTCCTCGCCTCGCCACACTACGGCGAGCGATGGGGACGCCATTGGCTCGACCAGGCCCGCTATGCCGACAGCGACGGCTACGCGGTGGATGCTTTTCGCGCCGTGTGGCCGTATCGCGATTGGGTGATTCGCGCCTTGAACGACGACATGCCGTTCGACCAATTCACCATCGAGCAACTCGCCGGCGACCTCCTGCCCAAGCCCACCAAGGCGCAACTCGTCGCCACCGGCTTTCACCGCAACACGCTCATCAATTCGGAAGGCGGCAGCGACCCGGAGCAGTTCCGCGTGGAGGCGGTGATGGACCGCGTGAGCACCACGGGCCTCGTATGGCTGGGCCTCACCATCGGCTGCGCGCAGTGCCACACGCATAAGTTCGACCCCATCTCTCACCGCGAATACTACCAGTTCCTCGCCTTCTTTAACCACGGCCAAGACCGCAACAGCAAAGGCGCGACCGCCATCGTGAGCGAGGGCGAATTGTTCGGCAAAGGGAATGCCGCTTCTGGCGACACCGCGAGCAGCGGCGAGCTAGAGCAGCTAGAAGACGCATGGGAAACCGCCGAACTCGCCAAGCCCGAAAACGCCACGAGCAAGCTCGGCGAAGCCCTCCGCCTGAACCGCGCCGCGCGCAGCGGTGCGCAGCAAAAAATCGTCCGTACCGCCTTCGAGAAAGCCGAGCCCAAGGCCCGCAAAAAGCCCGTCGGCAACGGCGACCCAGAAGCAAAAGTCGTAGAGCAAATGATCATGCGCGACCTGCCCAAGCCACGGGAGACTTACCTCTTTCTACGCGGCGACTTTACCCGCCCGGACAAGGCGGGCGGCGTCTTACAGCCCGGCGTCATCGCAGCCGTCAATGCGGCAGGCACCGCAGACTTCAAAAACCGCCTCGACCTTGCCAAATGGCTCGTGGACCCGAAGAACCCGCTCACCGCCCGCGTCACCATGAACCGCGTGTGGATGCGCTATTTCGGCAAGGGAATCGTGGAAACTGAAGACGACTTCGGCACGCAAGGCTCCGTGCCTTCACACCCCGAACTCCTCGATTGGCTCGCCGGCGAATTCATCCGGCGCGGCTGGAGTATGAAGGCCATGCACCGCCTCATCGTCACCAGCGCGACCTACCGCCAATCCTCCCACGCCCGGCCCGATCTCGCCGAGCGCGACCCGCGCAACATCCTCCTCGCCCGGCAAGAGCGCCTCCGCGTCGAGAGCGAGATCGTCCGCGACGCAGCCCTTTGCGCCAGCGGCTTGCTGAACCCCGCCATCGGCGGCCCCAGCGTCCGTCCACCGCAGCCGGACGGCGTCTATTCATTCACCCAAAACCCCAAAGCGTGGAAGACCAGCGAAGGCCCAGCGCGCTTTCGGCGCGGCATCTACACCACCTTCTACCGCAGCGCCGCCTACCCGCTGAACACCACGTTCGATGCCCCCAATTTCCAAGCCACCTGCACCCGCCGCCCCCGCAGCAACACCCCGCTCCAATCGCTCACCCTCGCCAACGACCTCGCCTTTATCGAGCTCGCCCGCGCCCTCGCCGCGAGGATGCAGCGCGAGGGGAAGGACCTCGCCTCGCAGCTCCAGCGTGGTTTTCTTCTCACCCTTGGGCGAGCGCCTTCGGCAAAAGAACTCGCCGTCCTGCAAGCCTACACCGCCACCGAGAGCGAGCCCATGTTCGCCGCCGCCCGCGTGCTGCTGAATACGGATAACTTCATCACTCGGGAGTGAGCTGACTACAGCCCTGTGCGTTCGTAAATCGCCGTGAGCGGCAACTGGCAATCGACGCACCCCAGCGCGAGCACGTCGTCCTTTTCCACAAGAAGCTCGGTCTCCCAGCCGGTCGCCGTGCGGCGATAGGTGGTCACGGCCACCCGGAGTTGATCGACGAGCACGTAGGCTTCGAGCGAGGCGAGGCGCTGGTAGTTTTGCAGTTTCTCCCCACGGTCCACGCGCTCGGTTGCTGGAGAGAGGACTTCAAAAATCACACGCGGAGACTCGGAGTATCGCGAGTCGTTCGCACGGCCCGTGCAGTCCACAGTCACGTCCGGGTAGTAGTAAAACTCTGCCGTCTCGGTGCGGACGTGGACGCGGGTATCGGCGCTGAATGCTTCACAGGGCTTGCCCCGGAGGAGTGCGTGCAATTCCCCCGAGATATTCATCGTGATGCGGTCATGTCCCGCACTCGCGCCTGCCATCATATAGACGACGCCGTTGAGGTATTCGTGTTTGTCCACGCTGAGTTCCTCGCCAAGGAGGTATTCGTCGGGAGAGATATAGTAGTCGTTGCGAAGTGCGTTGCCCATGCGCCGCACCGTAGCGACGGTCTCGGAAATGGCAAGACGGCGGGCGATTATCGAGGGAGACTTCGCAAACTTGACGCGCTCTTCTTTGCCGCTCATTTCATCACACGCGAATGAACTCACACGACCACACGCTCCGCGAAATCACACGCCGCCATTTCTTTTCCCAATGCGGTGTGGGGATCGGCGCGCTGGCGCTGAATCAACTCATCTCCGCAGAGGGCGCGATGAAGATCGATCCGGCAAACCCGATGGCTCCGCGTGCGCCGCATTTTGCGCCGAAGGCGAAGCGGGTGATCTACCTCTTCATGGCGGGCGGGCCGTCGCAGCTCGACCTATTTGAGCACAAGCCGGAGTTGGTGAAACTAAGCGGCAAGAAGCCCCCCGCGAGCCTCATGGCGGGGAAGCGGTTTGCCTTTCTCAAAGGCACGGAGACCCTGCTCGGCTCGCCTCGGAAGTTCGGCACATACGGGCAGTCCGGCATGTCGCTCAGCGAGCTGTTCCCGCATCACCAGAAGATTGCGGATGAAGTGTGCTGGCTGCGCGGGATGACGACGGATGTATTCAATCACGGGCCGGCGAAGCTCTTTATGAACACCGGCTTCCAAGGCCCAGGGCGGCCCAGCATGGGCTCGTGGGCGACGTACGGGCTCGGCTCGCCCGCGCGGGATTTGCCGGGATTTGTCGTCTTGCAAAGCGGGCCGCGTGGGCCGCGCGCGGGGGCGCAGTTGTGGAGCAGTGGGTTCTTGCCGTCGTCGTTTCAGGGCGTGCCGCTGCGGGGGAAAGGCGACCCGATTATGAATCTCCGCAGCCCAGAAGGCATGACGCGGGAGAGCGAGCGCCGGTTTTACGACGCCGTCGCCGGGCTGAATAAAGAGCGCCTCGCCGCGACCGGCGATCCGGAGATTTTGACGCGCCTCAACGCCTACGAGACTGCCTACCAGATGCAGACGAGCGCGCCGGACCTCATGGACCTTTCCGGCGAAAGCGCCGCGACGCTGGAGCAATACGGCTGCGATCCCGCCGCGCCGAGCTACGCGCGCAACTGCCTGCTCGCCCGCCGACTCATCGAGCGCGGCGTGCGCTTCGTGCAGCTCTATCACACGAATTGGGACAGCCACGGCGGGCCCAACGAGAACCTCAACGCCGACTTCGAGGCTGTCTGCCGCGAGGTGGACCGCGCCTCCGCCGCGCTCGTGCTCGACTTAAAACAGCGCGGCTTGCTGGAGGATACGCTCGTCATTTGGGGCGGAGAATTTGGCCGCACCCCGATGGGCGAGAATCGCGCGACGCTCGGGCGCGACCACCACGTAGATGCCTTCACGATGTGGATGGCTGGCGGCGGCGCGAAGCCGGGAATCTTCGGCGCGACCGACGAACTCGGCTTCGGCGTCGTGGATGGGAAAGTCCACGTCCACGACTTGCACGCGACGATCCTGCACCTGCTGGGCTTCGACCACGAGCGACTGAACTACCGCATCCAAGGCCTCGATATGCGGCTGACGGGCGTGTTCGGGAATGTGGTGAAGGGGATTCTGAAGTAACGCCTACCTTCGCGCTTCGCGGCCTGCGAGGAGTTGGGCGGCTAGTTCGGGGTCTTGGGCTTTGGAGAAGACTTGGTCGCGGGCGATGATGCCGGCGAGGTAGAGATCGACGAGGGATTGCTCGATAGTGACCATTCCGACTTTGGAGCCGGTTTGGATTTCCGTGGCGATGCGGAAGGTTTTGTTGTCGCGGATGAGGGCGGCGACGGCGTGGGTGTTTACCATGATCTCGAAGACGGCGATGCGGCCCGGCTTATCAATGCGCGGGACGAGGAGTTGGGAGATGACGGCCTTCAAATTCGTGGAGAGTTGCACGCGGATTTGCTCCTGCTGGTGGGAGGGGAAGGAGTCCACGATGCGGTCCACGGTGCGCCCGGCTCCGGTGGTGTGGAGGGTGGAGAAGACGAGGTGGCCGGTCTCGGCGGCGCGGATGGCGGTTTCCATCGTCTCGAGATCACGCATTTCGCCGACGAGGATAACGTCGGGGTCTTGGCGGAGGGCGCGGCGGAGACCTTCGGGGAAGCTGGTGACATCGGTGCCGACTTCGCGCTGGTTGACCATGCCGGATTGGTGTTCGTGGACGTATTCGACGGGGTCTTCGATGGTGACGATGTGGTCGCCGAGGTTCGCGTTGATGGCGTTGAGCATGGCGGCGAGGCTGGTGGTCTTGCCGGAGCCGGTGGGGCCGGTGACGAGGACGAGGCCGCGCGGCATCCGAATCAGCTCGGTGACGATGGGCGGGAGGCCGATTTCTTCGAGGGAGAGCATCCGCTTTGGGAGGAGGCGCATGGCCATGGCGGTGGTGCCCTTTTGTTTGTAGAGGCTGACGCGAAAGCGGTTTTTGCCGTCGAGCGACATGGCAAAATCCACGCTGCCTTCGGTGGCGAGGGCGTGTATCTGTGTGCCATTGGCGATGTCGCGGGCGAAGTTATCGGTGTCTTCGGGAAAAAGGGCGCGGGTTTCTAAGCGGATAAGGACGCCGTGGATGCGGAAGACGGGCGGGGAGCCGACGGTGAGGTGGATGTCGGAGGCTTCGGACTCGATGGCGAGGCGGAGGATGTCGCCGATCGGTGCAAATGCGCCACGGTCGCCGGTGGAGATGCCCCCGACCGACCGCGCGGGCGGGGCTGCGAGGGGCTCGGATGCGGTCTTTTTGGTGAAGAGGCCCATGTGCGTCTTACTCGGCGTCTGACATGGTGGCGCTGATGACTTCGTCGGCAGTGGTCATGCCGCCGAGGACTTTGCGGATGCCGTCTTCGCGGAGGGTGCGCATCCCCATTTCACGGGCGCGTTTACGAAGCTCTACGGTGGTGGATTTGTTGTTCACCATGTGGCGGACTTCGTCGTCCACGACGAATATCTCGAAGATGCCCGCGCGGCCTTTGTAGCCCCGGTGTTTGCAGGCTTCGCAGCCCGCGCCGTGGAGGATGGTGGCCTCGTAGAGCTGCGAGCGGTCGAGGCCGAGGCCGCTGACTTCGGCGTCGGTGAGTTCGTAGGCAGTTTTACAGTTCGGGCAGATTTTGCGGACGAGCCGCTGGGCGACCATGGCGCGGACGGCGGAGGAGACGAGGAAGGGCTGCACGCCGATGTCCACGAGACGGGCGACGGCGCTGGGTGCGTCGTTGGTGTGGAGGGTGGAAAAGACGAGATGCCCGGTGAGCGCGGCGTTGATGGCGATGTTGGCAGTCTCGGCGTCGCGAATTTCTCCGATCATGATGATGTTCGGCGCTTGGCGGAGCATGGCGCGGAGGGCGGCGGGGAAGGTCATGCCTACGTCGGCATTCACTTGCACCTGATTGATGCCGGCCATCTGGTACTCGACGGGGTCTTCGACGGTGATGAGCTTTTTGTCCGGCTTGTTGATGGTGTTGAGGCAGGCGTAAAGCGTGGTCGTTTTCCCGGAGCCGGTGGGGCCGGTGACGAGGAGGATGCCGTCGGGAAGGGTGATGAGTTTCTCGAACAACTCTTGGTCGTCGCTGAGGAATCCAAGCTGCGGCAGGCCGAGGGAGAGCGCCGATTTATCGAGGATTCGCATGACGACGGACTCGCCGTGCGTGGTGGGGATGATGCTGACGCGCAGATCGATCTGCTTTTTGCCCATCTTCACTTGGATGCGCCCGTCTTGCGGCAGGCGCTTCTCGGCGATGGACATGGTGTTCGTCATGATCTTCAGCCGCGAGATGATGGCGGCTGCGAGCTTCTTCGGCGGCTGCTGGGTCTCGATGAGGACGCCGTCCACGCGGAAGCGGACGCGGAGGGTTTTTTCCATCGGCTCGATGTGGATATCCGAGGCGCGCATGTTGTAAGCCTCCAGCAGCATCATGGTGGCGAGCTTGATGATGGGAGCCTCGCCGGTGTCGCCTTCGGCAGAGCCTGTGCTCACGTCCACCTCGTCGTTGCCGATGAGGATTTTGCCCATCGCTTCTTCCATCCGCTCCACGGCGTCTTGCGCGGTGCCGTAGAGTTTTACGAGAGTGGTGCTGAGGGCGTCGGGCGTGGTGCAGACAAACTCCACCTCGCGCTGGAGCACGGCTTGGATGGCGTCGAGGGAGTTAAAATTGAGCGGATTATCCACTGCGACGATGATGCCGCCGAGGTCGTTCACGCCGACAGGGACGACGCGGTAGCGCCGTGCGGTGTCTGCCGTGATGATGTGTGCAACTTCATCGGGAATGCTCACATGTTCGAGGTTGATGAAGTCCATCGCCGCATTGGAGGCCATGGCGCGATAGACATCCTCCTGCGTGAGTAAGCCTTGGCGGATGAGCACGTCCACAGCGGACTCGCTGCCCTTCCTGGTCTGGAGCGCGTCTTCGACCTGTTGGCCGGAGACGAGGGAGTTTTCCTGGAGGATTTCTAAAATGTAGTCGTCGTTGGATGCCACAGCGCTGGGTCAGTTCGTTGAAAGTGATGTTCGGTTTAAGACAGGTGCCCGAAGGCAGCTAGTGCATCCGAATGGCAGCGGCTCACCTTCGCCGCAACCTCAATCTTTCAGCAAATGAAAAAGCTGTGCGTCTGCGGACGCGCTTACTTCTTCGCGAGCCCTTCGAGGTAGTCGAGCAGGCTGGCTAAATCGCTCACGGTGAGCGCGGCGGCGAGTCCCTCGGGCATGAGCGATTTGTCGTTCTTCTCGCGCTTGGCGATGTTCTTCGGGTCGAGCGTGATCTCCTGCGCGGCGATGTTGCGGATGACCACCTTGTCCGCCGCTTCCTGCGTGACGAAGCCCATCTGCACGCTGCCGTCCTTCATCGTGAAGAGGTTCGTGACGAAGCCTTGCGCGATGGTTTTGTTGGGCAGCAGGATGGCTTCGGCGAGTTCCTTGCGCTTGTAGGTTTCCGCGATGTTGCCGAGGAACGGACCCTTCACGGGTTCGTCTTTTTTCACGGTGTGGCAGGCGACGCAGGCGGCTTGCGTGAAGAGGGTCTCGCCGCGTGTTTTGTCGCCTTTGGTCGTCAGCACCTGCGCGATCACGTCGTCCACTTTCATCGTGGAAATGAGCGGGCCGGTCGGCTTGGCGGCGAGTTTCGCCGGGTCGAGCTTGAGCTTCTTGACGGCCTCTTGCGCGGCTTTGGCGACGGCGGCGTCGGGGTCTGTTAATGCGGCGACGATCTGCGCGGCGCGGGATTTGTCGTCGGCGAAAACGGCGGCGTTGATGATTTGCGCGCGGCGCTTTGCATCGGCCCATCCAGCGTCGAGCGACTTGGTGGCCATCTCGCGGGGCTCGGGTGAGCCGACTTTTTTGGCGGCAAGTTTGAGCAGGACTGCGTCGGACCACAGGCTGGTCGGCCCGGCGACTTTAGCGGCTTCAGCCTCGAAGAGCTGGTGCTGGTTCTCGGCGAGGCGGCTGTTGAAGAATGCGTCGCGGACTTTGTTGAGGTCTTTTTTCTTCCGCTTCTCGCCGTTGAGATTGGCGAGGCCCGCGAGGATGGCGTGGGCGGAATCGCCGCCGTCCGTCTTGCAAAGTGCGATGACTGCGGCGCCCAAGGCTTCGTCTTCGCTTGCGACGTCGGCGGTGATTTTGATGAGCAGCGGGAGTGCTTCGGCGGGGATGGTGTCGGATTCGGCGAGTTGCTTGGCGAGGATGGGGAGGACACTGGCATCCTTCGCCGCGATGGAGATGAGCTTGGCAGTGGCGTCGTTCATTTTAATGCGGTGGAGTGCGAACGCCTTCGCCACGAAAGCCGCTTCCTCATTGCTTGCGGCGTTGAGCGCGGCCTTGAGCACGTCGGCGATTTTCTTCGTCTCCGCCCATTCTTCCGGCTGGTAAAATGGCCCGCGTGTATCGGGCCGCGTGCCCCACGATTCGCCGATGCCCTTTGCGTCCGTCTTCCATTTGCCCTCGATAAAGTAGAGGCGGCACAGCGCGGTGAGCAGTCCTTCGCGTTGCGTGCGGTCGGTCACTTTGCCGAGGCGCGCGATGAGGCCGTCCACAGTCTTCGCGTCGTGGATGCCGCGCAGGACCATGAGCGCTCCAGCGCGAAGCGGTGTCGCGGAGGCAGGTTGGTCGATGATGGCAAAGCACGCGTCGCTGGCGCTGAGCTGGCGGAGCACCTGCATCGCCGTATGTGCCACGATAGCGTCCGCGTCGCCGAGCAGCGGGGCGATGGCGGCGTTGGTTTGTGCGAGGCCGGTTTCGTTCAGCTTTTGCGGCGTTGGTGTCGCTCCATCGGCGGAAACTCCGGTAAGTCCGTGAGCGCGGCCAAGCGCAATGATGGCTTCTTTCCGCACACGCGCATCGGTGCTTTTCAATCCTGCTGCGAGCGCGGCGGGCGCGACGGCGATCTGGTCCTCGCGGTCCGTCAGCGCACGAATGGCAAATCCGCCCAGCGCGGGATCGCCGACGAGTGCGACGATGGCCTCCGTCGATTTCGCGCCGAGTCCCTGCTTGAAGGTAAACAGCGCAGCCACCCGTGCGGCGAGCGGCGCATTTGCATCCTTCGCGATGGCGTAGATTGCAGCAATCGCGTCCTGTTTCAGCCCGCGCCGGAGCAGTGCCCTCTGCGCTTCGAGGCGGATGCGGCTACTCGCGCTGCCATGCAGCTTTGCGAGCTCCACATCCGTCGCTTTCGCAAAATCCGGTAGCGCGGCGGGCGTGTGGCCTTTCGGTGCGACGCGCACGATGTAGCCGACATCCGGCCCCGCCCATGCGAAGGTCGCCGGGCCTTTCCACGAGGACGCATAGACATATCCACGCGCGTCCACATCGCCATCGGTCGAGCGCGTCATGCCCACGAGCGGCGTCGGCTTTTCCGTCTCCTCGAACGTCGCACCTTTGGCCTTCACCGTGTGGCGAAAGATCGGCCCTTTTCCCCAATCGCTCGTGTAAGGAAGATTATTCCAAGCCGCTGGCCACCCCGGCTCATCCAGCCAGAACGCACCGCAGCCCGAGCCGCCGCCGTAGTCGGCGAGGGGCTTGATGATTTCGTCGCCAAAATTCATGTAGAGGCGCGGATACCCATGGTCTTCGAAGCCCGTGAAGTGATGCAGCCGGATGTCCCACCCGCCGCCGTCGTTCGTATTGTCCCGCGTGAAAAGGTCCAGCAACGGCGACACCGCCGCTTCGAGAATGTTCCGCGTCCCCCGCGAGTAGAGCTGCAGCTCGCCGCCATTCGGCCGCACACGCACGACACCGCCGCCGCGCAGTTGCAGCTTCCGCCCATCCGTTCCCGTCGCCTCCATGAACCCGAAGTCGCCGACGGCGATATAAAGCCAGCCATCAATCCCCATCTCCATCCCGTTCGTCGTATGGTCCGCCGGGCGGCCCTTGAAATCAAACGCGATGCCCTTCACGAGCACCTTCTTTTCATCGCTCACGCCGTCGCCATTCGTATCGGTGAAGGCGCTCACATCCGGCGGATGCACACAATAGACCGTATTCCCATCCACCACGAGCCCACGCGGAGAATCCACCTTCGCAAACTCCGTCACTTCATCCGCCCGCCCATCGCCGTCCGTATCGCGCAGCCGCAGGATGCGCCCACGGTCCTTGTCCCGCCCGAGCGAGCCGTTGCCATCGCTGGAGACGTAGAGCGTCCCATCCGGCGCAGCGGCGATGAAGACAGGATAGTTCGACTGCGGCGGCGCGGAAAACAGCGTCGCCTCGAAGCCCTCGGCGAGCTTGATGTCCTTGAGCAACTCGGCCTCTTTAGGAAAAGGCGGCGTGGCAACGGCAGTGGCGACAATCGTGGTAGCGAGAATAAAGCGGATCATTTTTGAAGTGGAGAGATGAAAAGACCCGACGAGGCAAAGTCTTAGCCAGCGCAAGGCGTCTATTTGTGACGTCTTTGCATTTTCAGACTTCTCACGGCTGGTTCTTGCGCCACACTGCGAGGACGAACATGGGAATATTCAATCAGCCCGTCTTTACTTCTGACAAAAAACGCGAGCTTCCGGCAGGGCTTTGGACCAAGTGCCCGAGCTGTGGCGAAATCATCCACAACCTTGAGCTAGAGCGGAACGACCGCATCTGCAACAAGTGCGAGCATCACTTCGCCCTCACCGCGTCGGACCGCATCGCGCTGGTGGTCGATGAAGGCACATTCGTCGAGCACGACGCGAATTTGACTTCCGTGGATACGCTCAAATTCACCGGCCAAGCCAGCTACACCGATCGCCTCAAGAAATACCAAGTCGCCACCGGCCAAAAGGACGCCGTCATCTGCGGGACGGGCCGCATCTCCGGCAGCGAAGTGAGCATCGCCGTCATGGACTTTCAATTTCTCGCAGCGACGATGGGCAGCGTCGTCGGGGAGAAAATCACCCGCGCCATTGAGCGGGCGACGGCGGCGCGACTTCCCGTCATCATCATCAGCGCCAGCGGCGGCGCACGGATGTATGAGGGGATGCTTTCGCTCATGCAAATGGCGAAGACTTGCGGCGCGCTGGCGCATCACTCCGACGCGCATTTGCCCTACATCAGCGTCCTCACCAATCCCACCACCGCAGGCGTGATGGCCAGCTACGCCAGCGTCGGCGACGTAATCCTCGCCGAGCCGAAGTGTATGATCGGATTCGCCGGGCCCCGCGTCATTCGCGAGACCACGCACCAAGAGCTTCCTCCGGGATTCCAGACCGCTGAGTTTTGCAAAGACCACGGGCTCGTGGACATCATCGTGCATCGCAAGAAGATGAAGGAAACCCTCGCGGGGCTCATCAGCTACCTCGCGCCGGTAAAGCAGGGATGACCTATACCGAGTCGCTCGACTGGCTCTACGGGCTGCAAGTCCACGGGATCATCCTCGGCCTTGAAAACATCCAGCGGCTTTGCGAAGCGCTCGGCGTCGAGACCCGCAGCAGCGACCAGCGCCGATTCATCCACGTCGCCGGGACAAACGGAAAAGGCTCCGTCTGCGCCATCGCCGCCGCCATGCTGTGCGCATCGGGCAAACGCACCGGGCTCTACACCTCCCCGCACCTCGTGAACTTCCGCGAGCGCATCCGCCTCGGGCGAAATCTCATCCCCGAAGCGCAAGTCGCCGAAGGGCTCAGCGACATCCGAACCCTCACGGCGAACTGGGAACGCAGCGTCACGTTTTTTGAAGCAACGACCGCCCTCGCTCTCGCGTGGTTCCAGCGCCAGCACGCCGAATGGGTCGTCCTCGAAACCGGCCTCGGCGGGCGACTCGACGCCACCAATGTCGTCACCCCAGCCGTCAGCGTCATCACCGCCATCGGGCTCGATCACACACACTATCTCGGCACCACGCTTGCCGCCGTTGCCGGGGAAAAAGCGGGCATTATAAAGCGCGGCGTCCCCGTCGTCTCATCGCCGCAAGAGCCCGAAGCGGAAGCCGTCATCCGCGAAGCCGCCGCCCAGCTCGACGCCCCGCTCACACGCATCTCCAACCCCGTCGCCGACAACTGCGAGCTCGCACTCGCCGGGAGCCACCAGCGCATGAACGCCGCCGTCGCATTCGCCGCCATCGTCGCCGCCGGACTGCGCCCCGACCCTCGCGCCATCTACGACGCCCTCCGCGTCGTCGAATGGCCGGGCCGATTCCAGCGAGTCGGCGACGGACGAATCATCCTCGACGGCGCACACAACCCGCACGCCGCCCGCCGCCTCGCAGAGACATGGCGCGAAGTTTTCCCCAGCGAAAAAGCCGTCCTCATCCTCGGCGCGATGGCCGACAAAGACATCGCCGGCATCTGCGAAGCCCTCGCCCCCATCGCCTCCCGCATCCTCTGCGTCCCCGTCGCGAACCCCCGCAGCGCCACCGCCGAAGCCCTCGCCGAAGTCGCGCGCCCCTTCGCCGACAGCGCCGAACTTTCCACGCACCCCAGCCTCGCCGCAGCCCTCGCCGCAGCGGGAGAAAATGCGCGCATCCTCATCGCAGGCTCGCTCTTCCTCATCGGCGAAGCCCTCGTCCACTTCGGCCTCGCAGAGCCCGATGGTCGCACGACGAGCCAGTAGTTCTATCTGCCGAAAACAAAGAGACTCAAACTGCAGGAAAGACTGCCGCGGGGTAGCGCACGCTTCTAGCGTGCTGGTCCCGGCTTCCAGCCGGGACTCGAGGGCGGACACGCCCGAGAGAACTTCCCTGCAAAAGCCCCCCGCTGCATGTGCCCGGCTGGAAGCCGGACACGGCACGCTGGAAGCGTGCGCTACCCCGCGTCAGTCTTTTTGCCTGCTCACATCGTCCCTTTATTTCGGGCAGAAGATATAATCACTCCGCGATATTCAGCCGCAGTTCGCGCTTACCAGCGCAATCCCTTCACCGCCGCGTATTGCTCCGACGACTGACCGTATTGACCTTTCACCGCGTTCTTCACGGCTTGGAACTTATCCGCAAGGCCCGTATCCTCATCGGCAAATAGCGCGAACCGCTTTCGCTGCGCCGTGTCTAAAGTCGAATCCGCAGTCGCCACCGTCTCATTATTCGTCACCAACCGCCCCCCGAGCGTTGCCAGCGCACTTGGGGAAAGCGCCGGGTCCTGCGGGGCATAACCCGCGAGCTTCGATACCGCACCTGCCAGCGCTTTGAAATTCGCCGCGATTTCCGCATAGCTCCCGTCCCCGCGATCCCGTTTCTTTAATACGGGCGGCGCGGGCTGGCCGGGCTCCGGCGCGGGCGGCGGCGGCGTCTTGGTTTGCGGTTTGATGCCCCGGATTTTATCCGCCAGCTCCTTGATGCGCGGGAAGTTCGCCTTCCACGCCGTATTACTCTTCACGCTCGCCACGATCTGCGTCACCAACTTCTGCGCCGCCTTGGCCTCCATCATCCGCGTATTCACCGCCGTGTCGAAATCCGTCGTAGCCCCATCCACCGCCCCATTAGCCGTCCCGACCTCCTCTACAAATGCCCCGAAGCTCGCGATGCTCAGCGTCGGGTCCATCGGCGAAAAAGCCGGTGTCATGTCGGTGATGTTCGTGACGAGCACGCTGGCGCGTTGCTGCCGTTCGGTATAGGAGCGATTGGAGTCAGGCATAGGTTGTGTGTGTGTGTGGTTTGTGTGTTGAAAATCGGGCGGCGCTTGCAGAAAGAGCGGCGCAGCCAGAGCCGTAGCTCACGCGGCCCTCCGCGTGAAACTCCTCACGCGAAGCGCACTTTCTCTGGTTCGCACGCTTTTTTGATCTGCGCTTCGCGGTTGGGAGATTCACGCGGGGGGCCGCGTGAGCTAGTGCGCCTGCACATAACCAAAGAAAGAAGGTGAAAGACCTGACCACAGAAAGACATGAAAACTGGAGAAGCCGGAGACAACTGCGGAGCAGCGATGCTGCCGTGGAGAGCAGTCCGAGG
>CAMDQC010000113.1 GCA_945905735.1 Prosthecobacter debontii
TCAAAAATTTCTCCCGCCGGGTGGTTTTCTTTTTTTCGCTGTACTCCGCTGCCGCGAAACTCATTTGCTTTTCCATGCTCTTGTCTATCAGCTCTATCGCCCGCTGTCCCGCTATTTTACAGGGACTTTCGCTTTATTCAGCGTTTCCAAAGCGGCATTCGGGTTAAACCAACCCCGTCAGCGTCCCCGTCGCATCCTGGAATTTCTCCGCCGCCACGCCCATCTTCTGCACCACCGTCAGCAGCACATTGGAAAGCGGCGGATGCTTATCCGCATCGTGCGCCAAGTGCTGCCCGTGCTTCAGCCCCCACGCACCGCCGCCCGCCACGAGCAGCGGGAGATTCTTCGGCGAATGGTCGCCCTTCTCCCCGCTGTTCATGCCCGAGCCATAGACGACCATCGTGTGGTCGAGCATCGTGCGCCCGCCTTCTTCCGTGCTTTGTAAAAAGGACAAAAACCGCCCGAGTCGCGAGAGGTGAAAGCGGTCGATCTCCCCGAGCTTCTTCAGCATCCCCGCGTCGCCGCCGTGATGCGACAGCTCGTGATGATTCTCCCCGCCGCCGCCGAATCCGCCTGCCTCGCGCGACCACTCGAACGTGATCACCCGCGTCGTATCCGTGATGAATGCGAGGTAGCTCAACTCCAGCATCACATCCACCCACATCGGGCGGTCGTGGCCGTCGCCGGGCTTGCTGGTGAGCTGGAGGCCCGCCGACTCGGGCTTCGACTTTGGCACATCGATCCACGCGACTTGCCGCTGCACGCGCAGCTCCGTCTCGCGGACAGAAGCGAGGTATTCGCCGAGCTTTCCTTGGTCCGTCTTGCCGAGCTTCCGCTCCAGCGCCTTCGCCTCGCCGAGCACGTCATCGAGGATGCTGCGCTTCTCCGCAAACCGCCGCAGCGTCGCCTCCCGCGAGTTGGCATCATCCGGCACAAACAGACGCTCGAACAACCTCTGCGGGCTGTTCTCCGCAGGCAGCGGCGTCCCATTTCTATCGAAAGCCAGCGTGTGCGAATGCCCCGCCGCCCCCGTCCCCGAGCCATCCGAAATCTCCAGCGATGGGAACCGCGTCTGCGCCCCGATCTTCTCCGCGATCACCTGGTCCGCCGAAATCGTATTCGTATAATCCTTCCCCGGCACCCCGCGCAGATTCGCCCCCGTCAGCCAAGTATCCGCGCCCGAATGCCCGCCCGTCGCCGCCGGATGCCCCAGCCCCGTGAGCACGGAAAAATTCGCCCGATGATCCGCGAGCGCCGCCAGCGTCGGCGATAGCTCATACCCCGCACCCTTCGCCGCCGGCATCCATTCGAGGATGTTCACGCCATTCGGCACATAGCAGAAAATGGCACGCGGCGTCGGCTTCGTGCCCGATTTCCCCAGCGGCTTATAAGTCGAAGGAGCCCCCATCGCCTCCAGCAGCGGAAGCGAGAGACAAGCGCCAATGCCACGCAAAACAGCGCGGCGCGAAAGTGGTGTGCGAGCGAGGATGTTCATGCGAGGGATAAAGCCACCGCGCCCCCATGTCTTCGAGCCTTTATTCGTGAAATTACTACAACTCGGAGTCGCCTTTCATCCCATCTCAAGCTACGAGACCCATCCAATGACTGAACTACCGTCACGCCCAATTGCGCCCTCCAAGCCGAGCGGCACCTTTCACCCAGACGCCGCTTTTGATGAGCGGGAAAAGCGATGACGAAGCGAATCAAGCCGCTGGGTGATGTGATGTTCGATCGCTCCTTGGGCACTCTCGTTTTCGCATTCTGTTTGCTCCTCCTCCATATCTGTCTGCAACTGAACGGCTCTCTGCGCCCTACGCTTTCGATGGTTTTGTTTATTGTTGGTTTTGTCGTGCTGTGCGCTTGCTGGGTTCGCGCCGCCGCTGCCGTCGTTCGTGCGTGGAGCGACCCAACGGCACGCGTTGTCCGCTTTGCCAGTGTCGGTGCTCTGCTGCTTACTTTGTGCCCAGTGTTCATGATCCTCATGCTCACCCTCATGCCTTTTGAGTCCGATTAGCGGGTGCAGGCGGCGTCTTTCCAGAGGACGTCTTTGATCGCTTCGCCAATTGTGAATGTTCGGAGACTTTCCGATTGCGTTTATGGGACACAGAATCACATTTGAGGGGTGCCGCAAAAACCACAGAAATATCCGGGAAAACTGATCGCCGTTGAGGGCCTTGATGGCTCGGGGAAAAGCACGCAAATCTACCTCGTGAAGCGCTGGCTGGAGCTTTCCGGTGCCCGCGTGTTCTTTACTGAGTGGAACTCTTCGCGCCTCGTGAAGCCGAGCACGAGCCGGGGGAAAACGGAGAAGCTGCTGACGCCGACGACGTTTTCCCTCATCCACGCGACGGACTTTGCGGACCGCTATGAGCGCCAGATTTTACCGCTGCTGAAGGCGGGTTATATCGTGCTGGCGGACCGCTATATTTTCACGGCGTTTGCGCGGGATGTGGTGCGCGGGGTGGACCCGGCGTGGGTGGAGAGTTTGTATAATTTTGCCTGTCTGCCGGACATTACGATGTACTTCCGCGCTCCGCTGGAGGTGGCGCTGCACCGGATTCTGGATGGGCGTCCGCAGCTCAAGTTCCACGAGGCCGGGCTGGATATGGGCTGGAGCGCCGACCCTTACGAGAGCTTCCGCATTTTCCAAGGCCGGGTGTTCGAGCAGTATGAGAAGATGAGTCCGCGGTTCGGCTTCACCGTCATCGAGGCGACGCGGGAGATTCACGAACAGCAGGCGGAGGTTCGCAGCATCATCGAGAGCAAGATCCACCTCGCAGATTTCAAGAAGCGCTGACCATGGCTACGAAACCAAAAACCCGCAAACCCGCTGAAAAGCCTTTGGCATACGGACACGCGCTTCCGGAACTTCACGCGACGAGTTTTGCCGGTAAGCTTTTCGTGGTTGAAGGTGCGGACGGCTCGGGCCGCTCGACGCACATCCGGCTGCTGAGCGAATGGCTGGAGTCGAATGGCCGTGCGGTGGAGCACATGGGCTTGCGCCGCTCGCCGCTGCTGGCAAACGACATCGAGCAGGCAAAGCAATCGAACATCCTGACGCACACGACGATGACGCTCTTTTACGCGACTGATTTCTTCGACCAGCTCGTGCATGAAATCATCCCCGCGCTGCGTGCGGGCTACGTCGTGCTGGCCGACCGCTATATCTACACGCTGATGGCGCGCGACATCGCACGGGGTGCGAATGCGGACTGGACGCGCAATTTATACAGCCCCGCGCTGGTGCCGGATGCGGTGTGCTATCTGAGCGTGGACCCGAAGGAGCTGGTGCTGCGGAACTTCGAGAAAAGTGCGAGTCTCGACTACTGGGAGAGCGGGATGGACCTCGGGCTTTCGCGCGACATGTTCGACAGCTTCCTCCTTTTCCAAGGGCTGCTGCAAAAGGAGTTCACGCGGATGCAGACGCGCTATGGCTTTGAGATTGTGGATGCTAATCGCAGCGTTCCCGCGGTGCAAAAGGCCCTGCGCACGCACCTTGGGAAAATACTTGGGATAAAGCCCTGAGTTCGGCATTGCCACGGCGCGGGGCATCGTCCAAAAGCGCGCCAATGAAACGCATTACTACGTCTCTCGTCGCCCTCATCACACTCGTCTCCAGCGCCGCTTTCGCCGCCGAGCTGAAGTATTCCAACGTCCCGAACTTTTTCGACAAGACGCCGGGCGAGCAGCCGCTCGGCGCTTGCCACGGCGGGACTGTCATCGACAAGGCGGGGAACATCTACGTCACCACCGATACCGCGCGCGGCATCCTCGTCTTCTCGGCGGAAGGGAAGTTCCAGCGGGCGTTTGGGCCATCGAAGATTCACGGGCTGGAGATTCGCGAGGAGGGCGGAGTGGAATTCATCTACGGCGCACGGCCTTCGGCGCACGAGGTCATCAAGCTGAAGCTCGATGGCACGCAGGAATGGTCGCTCAAATACCCGGAGGAATCGGGCATCTGCAAAGACGCGAACGGCTTTAACCCATGCGCGGTGACGGTGGGACCGGCGGGCGAGATCTTCGTGGCGGATGGCTACGGGTCGAACCACATCTTCAAGTTCGACAAGGACCGCAAATTTGTGAAGGCGTTTGGCGGCAAGGGCGCGGAAGACGGGAAGTTCAACACCTGCCACGGCATCGGGCTGGACACGCGCGGGGAGAAGCCGCTGCTCTTTGTCTGCAACCGAAACAACAATCGGGTGGAGCATTGGGACCTTGATGGGAACTTCGTGAAGGTGCTCCAGAAGGATCTGCGGATGCCCGCCGCTGTCCACATTCGCGGCGACAACGCAGTCATCCCCGAGCTACAAGGCCGCGTGACGGTGCTGGATAAAACCGGCGCGATCGTGGCGCAAGTCGGAGATAATCCAGACGGGAAACAGCGCGCGAATTACGGCCTCGCTGCGGACAAGTGGACAGACGGCATCACCAACTCCCCGCACGGCGCATCGATCGACAAAGACGGAAACCTCATCGTCGCGGAGTGGAGTGCCTTTGGGCATCTGCACAAGTTCCTGCTGGCGAAGTAGCCCGCTTATTCTCGTTCGTCGGACTGGGCGAGAGCGCAGGCGTTGGCGATGAGTTCGAGGTCCTGCAGTAATCGCGAGCGGCGCGCCGCCGGGATGACTGCAAGGATTTGCCCTTGAAGCTCGTGGGCGAGGTCGAAGGCTTTGAGAAAGCGGCGATTTCCCTCGCTCTCCAGTTTCACCCGGCGGGCGCGGCGGTCCGTCTCGTGGGCGCGGCGGGTGATGAGGTTGGCCTTTTCCATCCTCTTTAATATCGAGGTGATGGTGTTCGGGTCGCTGGCCATGAGATCGGTGATAGTCTGCTGCGTGAGGCCGCGCGGGTCGCCCTCGTGAAGCCAGCGGAGGATGCTGTATTGGTCGGGCGTGATGCCGAGGTGCGCGATGCGCTGGCGAAATGTTTGGTTCAGCGAATACCACGCACGGCGGAGCAAGGGCGGCAGGCGGCGTGTGGTGTTTTGTGTGGGTGCCAAGTCTTTGGGCATGGCTGCGTGTAGCGTGGCGGTGGGGGGAATGAAATGACGAATGACGAATGACGAACTCGGCGAACTTCGTCATTCGTCATTCGTCATTCGTCATTCGTCATTCCGAAATACCGGTTGAATTGCTCCCCGCTGACGCTACGTAGGCGTTGCGTCATGACCCACTCCACCGCGCTGTGTCTCGAATCCCGGAACTTCCGTCCGCTGCTGTTTGCGGCGGTGGGGTTTGCGCTTTCCTGCGTGGTGCGGGCGGACTTTAAGGCGGACATCGGGTGGACAAAATTGCAGGGCGAGCTAGGCGGCGCGCTGCCCACGGGGGCGGGCGTGGCGGTGAGCCAAGTGGAGGCGGCGGAGAACCCCGGCGTCTATGGGCCAGAGACTGCAAGCGCGGAGTTCACGGGGAAGACGTTCACGTTCAAATCCGGCGCTTCGGGTGTCTCGGGGCACGCGACCACAGTGGCGGGATATTACTATGGGCTGACGGGGAGCATTGCGCCGGGGATCACGACGATTGATGTATATGAGGCGAATAATTGGATCGGCGCGGGGTTCTTGCGGCGCACCACGGCATTCGCACCGCGGGCGGAGACGCGCGCCATTCAGAGCCATAGCTGGGTGGGCTCTTTCGGCGGCGACGGCACGGCGGATGTGGAGGTGCTGCGGCGCTTCGACTCCGCCATTCAGGCGTCTGAGTTTCTCGGCGTTATCGGGCTCAACAACGCGTCGCAAGGCAACCTCCCTGCGCTCCTCGCCGGCTGCTACAATGGCATCTCCGTCGGGCGCTCCGACGGTATCCACAGCTACGGCACAAATACCGCCGACGGCTCCGGGCGGACGAAGCCGGAGGTCGTCGCGCCTTTCGATGCGACGAGTTGGGCCGCGCCGACCGTCTCTTCCGCTGCGGCCCTCCTGCGCCAAAATGCTCCGACAAACGGTAGGAAAGTCGTCGCCCTCAAATCCATGCTCCTCGCTGGCGCGACAAAGACGCCGTTCCCCGGCTGGAGCCGCACAACCACGCGCCCGATCGATACAATCTACGGCGCGGGACAGCTCAACGTGTATCGCAGCTACCACATCCTCAATGCCGGGCAACAAGCCGACAGCAGCACCGCATCCGTGGGCACGCGCGGGTGGGATTTCAATACGACGACCGCTGGCGGAAGGAGGTATTTTTTCGACATCGCAGCGGGCAACACCGCGCCCGGTCTCTCCGCACTCGTGACGTGGAATCGCAGCATCGGCGGCGTGTGGCCGAGCCTCACCACGTCCACCCTCGCGAACGTCACCCTCAAGCTCTACGCCGCCACCGGATTCACCACCGGCGCGCTCCTCGATTCGAGCGAGAGCGCCGTGGATAATGTGGAGCACATCTACCAGCCCACACTCTCGCCGGGCCGCTACGCGCTGGAAGTCACGAGCGATCTCGCTGGCGTCGCCTACGGCCTCTCGTGGTATTCGCAGCCGACCGTCACCGTCGCCGCCACCACCCCCGCTGCGGCAGAGTTGGGGCTTGCTGCGGGCACCTTCACCATCGCTCGCGCGGGCGATCTCACCGCACCGCTCCTCGTTGCCTACACCATGTCGGGCAGTGCTGCGGCGGGGGTGGATTATGCAACGCTGGCGGGCAGCGTCACCATTCCTGCGCTGGCAGCATCGGCGACGGTTGCGATCACGCCGTCGGCAGATTCTATCGCCGAAGGCGCGGAGACGGCGACCCTCACGCTCACGGCGGACATGGCGTATTCCGTAGGCGGCAGCGCGACGGTGACGATTGCCGATTTGCCGATGGACGCGTGGCGCTTCGCAAACTTCACCGCGCCTGAACTATCCGACCCGCTCCTCAGCGGAGACGCGGCGGACTTCGACCACGACGGCACCTCGAACCTCCTCGAATACGCCCTCCATTTAGACCCCAAGACGCCCTTGCTCGCCGGGCTCCCCACCGCATCACTCCTCCCCAGCGGCGCACTCGCGCTCACTTACACGCGCGTGAAATCTGCCACCGACATCACCTACACCATCGAGGTCGGGAACGAAGCGGGCGCTTGGAGTTCCGGCGCGGCATTTACCGCCGTGGCAGCGACCGTGGATAACGGAGCGACCGAGTCCATCACCGTGGAGTCGCTGCTCGCGCCCGGTGCCGGGCAAAAGCAGTTCATGCGGCTGCGGGTGATGCGGTAGTTGCAGCGCGTTTGATTTGATCCTTGCCGTTCAGCCGGGGCTGCATTCAATGCGCGCCTTTATGATCGTCACTACAGCGCAACTCTACAAGGTCGCCTACGGGAAATATGCCGTCGGAGCTTACAACATCAACAATGCTGAGCAAACGATGGGGCTCTTCCGGGGCTGCATTGAGAGCCAAGCGCCTTTCATCATCCAGATTTCAAAAGGGGCACGCAAATACACCGATAAGCGGATGCTCGAAGCCATCATCCGATCGGCGGAGGAGATTTTCCCGGACGCGGTTTTCGCCGTTCATCTCGACCACGGGGACGAGGAAACGTGCTACGACTGCATTGATTCGGGCTTTTACAGCTCGGTGATGATCGACGCTTCGCATGACCCATTCGACGAGAATATCGCCATCACCAAGCGTGTCGTGGACCGCGCCCATGCAAAGGGAATCAGCGTCGAAGCAGAGTTGGGGATGCTCGGCGGCGTGGAAGAAGACATCGCTGTGGATGAAGGCAACGCCTGCCTCACGAATCCGGAAGAGGCCGTGGAGTTTATCCAACGCACCGGCTGCGACGCGCTCGCCGCCGCTATCGGCACGAGCCATGGAGCCTACAAATTCCGGGGGCAGCAGTCCTTGCACTTCGAGGTCATCGAAGGCATCCAAGCCAACCTCAAGGCCGCAGGAATGCCGCCGACACCCATCGTCATGCACGGCTCGTCGTCGGTGCCAAAGGAAGAAGTCGCCCGCATCAATGCCGCCGGAGGAACGCTCGACCCGAGCGCCTGCGGCGTGAACGAGAACGAATATCTGCCAGCCGCGAAGCTCGGCGTAACCAAGGTGAACATTGATACCGATGGCCGCCTCGTCTGGACGCGCGTCCACCGTGAATACTTCCGCGACAAGCCTGGCGACTTTGACTTCCGCCCTCCGGGCAAGACGTTCATTGATGAGTACGCGAAATTCATCGCACACAAAAACGTGATGCTTGGCAGCGCAGGGACGATCCCGGCGATTCGGGCAGCACTTGGTATTTAGTCCGCGATGAAAAGGGCCGCCGGAAAGTTCCTGTCTGCTTTCGGCTTCACGCAGTTGGTCATGATCGTGGCCATCGGCTTCGCGCTGTACTTGGCCTACGAGCCGTGGCGCTGGGGCAGGGTGAAGGATGAGTTGCACCGCCGTTTTCCGCTCGTGACCGATGTGATCGAGCCAGTGAAACTGGTTCAATGGTTGCGCGATGTGGAAGCCGACCCCGCCAAGCAGGGGCCGCAGATTCTCGATGCCCGCACCTTGCCCGAGTACACCGTGAGCCATCTCCCCGGTGCGCGACATGTGCTCTTGGGAATGGACTTGGCGGAGATGGGATTGTTCACGACGCCGGAAAACCGTGATGCGGAACTGAAGCGCCCGATCGTCTGCTATTGCACGGTCGGCTACGAGTCATCGGAGCTCATCGAGCGACTCAAGCGACTGGGCTTCACCCGAGTGCAGATGCTCGAAGGCGGGGTGTTCCGCTGGGCGAATGAGAGCCGTCCGCTCGTGGGTGCCAGCGGTGCCTCAGTCAAGGTTGTGCATCCGGGGAATACCCCACATAGCGGGCTACTCCATCGAGCCGCCCGGGCGAAGCTCCAGTAGCGTGATTCTCGTCGCTCCAGCGAAAGTGAATCTGAGTCTTCGGGTCGTCCGTAGGCGAGAGGATGGCTTCCACGAAATCGAGACGCTCATGGTGCCGCTGTCGCTCCATGATACGTTGGAGTTCACGGTGCGCGAGGCTGCCGGGTTGGCCTTTGCGTGCAGCGACCCATCGTTGCCCACTGGGCCGGAAAACCTCGTCGTGCGCGCGGTGAATGAGTTCAGCCGCCACACGGGGCGAGCGGTGAATGTGAGCATCCATCTGCGCAAAGAAATCCCCCACGGCGCGGGCCTTGGCGGAGGGAGCAGCGATGCAGCCACCACGCTGTTGGCGCTGGATCGCATCTACGAAACGCGCCTTCCGCTCGCGGAACTCGCGGCGCTCGCTGCGGCAATCGGCAGCGACATCCCGTTCTTCATTTACCAAAGCGCCGCGTGGTGTCGGGGTCGTGGCGAGCTCGTATCGCCGTGTCCGGTTGCGAAGGGATTGCCGTTGGTTTTGCTAAAGCCAGAATTCGGCGTGCCGACTCCGTGGGCTTACAAGCAGTGGCGCGACTCGCTTGAAATCCCCGGCATCCCCTACGCGCCACAACCGTTTGGCTGGGGCGAACTGGTGAACGATTTGGAGCGCCCGGTTTTCCAAAAATACATCCAGCTCGCCGAGATGAAGCGCTGGCTGCTCGCGCAGGTGGAAGTCGCCGGAGCGATCATGTCTGGCAGCGGCAGCACCATGTTGGCTGTGCTCCGAGAGCAAGCAGGTGGGACGGCGCTCATGGAAAAAGCGCGAGCGCAATTCGGCGGGAACCTGTGGGCGGCTGCTGTGACGACAGCATGAGAGTCCTCGCGTTCCTTCTCACCGCAGTCTGCGCTGCGCAGGAGCCACCACTCCCTGCACTACGATCTGCAATCGCCGCTGCCGAAAAGCGCGTCGCCGAAGCACGCGCGGCGGCAAAGGAGGAGTTCATCGTGTGGTCCGACAAGCTGCCGGAAGGCCCGAGCGAGCTGAAGCCCGGGGGGGCGCTTGCTGAGTTTCCGTTCGACGATCTCACATCGGTGAAAGTGCAGGCGCAGCCGGCGCTGGTGGATAGTCCGCGGGGCAAAGCGCTGCTGCTCGATGGCGAGAATGGCGTTCGTATTCCGGATATTGCCCACTTTACGCGGAGCGATCCGTTCACCTTTTCGCTGTGGATTAAAATGCCCGCTGTCACCGAGCGCGCGGTTGTCCTTCACCACAGCGCGGATACTCGTGGCTACGAGCTCGTTTTGGAACGCGGGCGCGTCGCCTTCGCGCTGAATCATCCCTCGGCGAAAATCGTCACGCAGTCTCCGCTCGCTGCCGAGCGCTGGACGCACGTTGCGGTGACCTACGACGGCTCCAGCCGCACCGCCGGGATGCGCATCTTTGTCGATGGCATCGCCGCGCCGACCGACACGCTGCGCGACGCACTTTCGCAAGACATCATCGGCGACGGAGCGGTGTCTGATCTCGTCATCGGTTGCCGCGCTGGCGATGCCGGGTTCAAAGGCGGGCAGGTGGATGAACTCCGCATTTTTGCCCGCTCCCTCGCGCCTATCGAAGTCGCATCGCTCGCCGGGCTCGACGACTTTACTAAAGCGTTGCAGGCCATCCCCGAGCTTGCGCCCGCGCAGCGCGACGCGCTCACGGAATACTACATCGCCACTGCTCATCAGCCTTCGCTTGAAGCGCAAAATGAGCTTCACGCCGCCCGCAATGCCGAGCGCAGATTCCTCAACGCAAACCCCGCAGCGCCGTCGCGCTAAAGGAGGTGGCCCATTTTGAGCCTCTTGGTCTCAAGGTATTTTGCGTTGTGCTTGTTGGGCGCGGATTTGATGGGGACGACTTTGGTGATTTTGAGCCCGTAGCCTTCGAGCCCGACGACTTTTTTTGGGTTGTTGGTGAGGAAGCGCATGTTGCGCACGCCGATGTCGTGGAGGATTTGCGCGCCAACGCCGTAGTCGCGGAGTTCGGCGGGAAAGCCGAGTTGGATGTTGGCTTCGACGGTATCGAGGCCCTCTTCCTGCAACTTGTAAGCGTGGATCTTCGCCGGTAGGCCGATGCCGCGGCCTTCATGCTGGCGCATGTAAAGGAGGACGCCGTTGCCTTCGGTTTCGATCTGCTGGAGGGCGGCGTGGAGCTGGTCGCCGCAGTCGCAGCGCATGGAGCCGAAGATGTCGCCGGTGAGGCATTCGCTGTGGACTCGGACGAGCGTGCTTTTACGCGGGGAGATGGTGCCTTTTACGAGGGCGATGTGGTGCGCTCCGTCCGCGAGGGAGCGGTAGAGGTAGAGGTCAAACTCGCCGAAGTCGGTGGGCATTTTCACCACTTGTTCGCGGACGATGAGGCGTTCGCTGCGGCGGCGGTAGGCGATGAGGGCCGCGATGCTGCACATGCGGAGTTTGTGCTTTTTGGCAAAGGTGGCGAGCTGCGGCAGTCGGGACATGGTGCCGTCGGTATTCATGATTTCGCAGATGACGGCGGCGGGCTGGAGCCCGGCCATGCGGGCGAGATCGACGCTGGCCTCGGTGTGTCCCGCGCGGCGGAGGACGCCGCCTTGTTTTGCGCGGAGCGGGAACATGTGACCGGGCTGGACGAGGTCAGCAGGGAGGGAGCCGGGATCGGCGAGGACGCGGATGGTGCGAGCGCGGTCGGCGGCGCTGATGCCAGTGCTGATGCCGGCGGCGGCATCGACGGCGACCGTAAAATCGGTCTTGTGGGTCTCGCGGTTTTCGCGGGCCATGCGTTCGAGACCGAGGGCGTCGGCGCGTTCGTCGGTGATGGGGACGCAGATGAGGCCGCGGCCGTGGGTGGCCATGAAGTTGACGGCTTCGGGTGTGATTTTTTCGGCGGCCATGACGAGGTCGCCTTCGTTCTCACGGTCTTCGTCGTCGGTGACGATGACCATGCGCCCCGCGCGCAAATCGGCGAGGATGTCTTCGATGGAATCAAACTGTGGCGCTTTGGGCATGGACGAGTGGATCAGGAGTTTTGCCCTCGCAGGTCGTCCACTTCGGGGATCATTCCCACTGGGACCATGGCGCAGACTTCGGGGTTTGTTTCCGCAAGTCGGATGAGGTCGGTGCGGTCTTTGGAGCGCTTCGACGCACGCCCCGTTGTGTCGGATGCAGCCCATACTTTCCCCTGTACGACATCGGCGAGGCAGGCGACCGGCATCGCGACCCCGAAGACCACTCCTGCGACAGCCCGCGCCGGGAAGTCGCGATACCGTGCATCAAGCGTAATCTGGATGCGTAGCCGACTGCCGGGCAACGCTGCGTTCAACGAATGAGGGAACGCTTCGACGATAAATCCCGCCGCTTTGAGTGCTTCCGGCGCACCTTCCGAGGCGGCGATGGCGAAGTCGGCATCAAGCGTCACCATCGGGTCTGCGTATTGATTTACCGCGAGTCCGCCAATGAGGCAAAACGGCTGCCCGCTGGCCCGCAACGCCTGCACGGCATACGTGAGGTCATTGGTGCTGCCCGTAATCTCCGAGAAGAAATCGTGTTCAGACATCATAGAACGTTAGTGCTTCCCGTTCTTCCCGTTGCTGCCGTGCTTGTAAAACTTGGTGACGAACATCGGGGGGAGGTTGGCGAGGCAGTATTGGCTCTCGGCTTTCTCAAAGTGGTCGCAGTGCCCGCGCGTGTGAAGCTCGTTGGTGACTTGGTAGATGATGAATGCGGAGTGCGCTTCTGGGGCGAGGACGGCGTGGGTATTCTCCAGTATCTCGCGCTTTTTCCCCTTTTCTAGGATGCTAAAAGGGATGCCTGAGACGACGTAGTCGCAGTGCGGGATTTGCTTCTGGGCGAGGACTTCGGGGAGCTTGGCGCAGTCCATGTTGTGGACGCTGATGCGAGGGTCGTGGGCAAACTGTTTCTCAAGATGGACGGAGAGTTCTTGGTCCAGTTCAAAGAGCATGAGCTTCGACTCGGGGTGCATCCGCCGGACGATCTCGCGGGTGTGGCAGCCTTCGCCGGGGCCATACTCGGCGATGACGCGCGGGACGGAATGGTCCATCTTGTCCGAGACTTTGCGGATGAGAGTCTTGGAACTAGGCACGATGGAGGCGACCTGAAACGGATTCTTGAAAAATCTCTTTAGAAATATGGTGCTCATCGTTGGTTGGCTGAAGCAGCGGCGGACATTAGAGGCGGAAGTTTTTAAGGCAAGTGTGGAGGGTGATTGATTTGCGACTTGTGAACAAACCGTTGCCTTTCCTAACGCCGGGGAGTTAGCGTGCCGCCCATGTTGCAAGCCAGAGCAAGCCAGAGCGTGAACGCCGAGGCCGATGAAAACAAAGAGCGCTATATCGGCGTCTATCGCTGGATGCTGCTGTCCCGCGTGCTAGAGGAAAAGCTCTCCAGCCTCTACCGCGGCGGCAAGATCACCGGCGGCGTCTTCCTCGGGCGCGGTCAGGAGGCTCTCTCCGCATCGCTCGGAACAGCGCTGCGCAAAGGCGACATTTTTGCCCCACTCATCCGCGATATGGCGGGGCGGTTGGCCTTTGGCGAGACGGTGCTGAATGCCGTGCGCACTTACCTCGGCTCGCGGCTCGGGCCGATGCGCGGGCGGGATGGAAATATCCATCGTGGGGAGCCTGCGCGGGGATATTACGCGATGATTTCTCACCTCGGCGCGATGGTATCTTCGGTGGCCGGTGGTCTTTTTGCCCGCAGGCTACGCGGCGAGACGGGCGTCGTTGGCGCGACTTGTGTGGGTGAGGGTGCGACGTCCACGGGTAGCTTTCACGAGGGTTTAAATATGGCGGCTGTGGAGAAGCTCCCGCTCGTCGTCATCGTCGCGAATAATCAATACGCATACTCCACGGTGAACGCCCGGCAGTACGCTTGCGCCGACCTCGTTCAGCGCGCCGCTGGCTACGGCGTGCCGGGGTATAAAATCGACGGCACAGACCCGAGCGCGTGCATCGAAGTCGTCCACGAAGCCGTCGCCCGCGCTCGCGCCGGGGAAGGCCCGCAGATGGTCGTCGCCGATCTTCTTCGCCTCGTCGGCCACGGAGAGCACGACGATTTTAACTACATGAGCCACGCGCTCAAAGTCTCGCCCATCGGGCGCGATAGCCTCGACGTTGCGCGCGACCAACTCACCGCCGCCGGCTGGGCCACGCTCGCGCAGCTCGACGCGATGCGCGACCAAGCCGCTGCCGAAGTCGAAGAGGCGTGCGGCACCGCGATTCGTGAACCGCTTCCGGACCCGAATACGGAGGACTGGTGCGCCATCCACACGCGCCGCCTCGCCGAGGGGAACCAACTGTAAAATTCCCGTGTTTCAAAACCAACCAACCACTCGCGCCAGCGCCGCCATCACCTACCTCGAAGCGATCCGCGCGGCGCAGCACAAGCTCCTCACCGACGACCCGCGCGTGTTCATTTACGGGCAGGATATTGCGGACTTCGGCGGTGCATTCAAAGCTACCAAGGGGCTGGCGAAAGAGTTCCCCGGTAGAGTGCTCGATTCCCCAATCTCCGAAGATGCGCAGGTGGGCATGGCGATTGGCGCGGCTATCGAGGGGATGCGACCGATCATCGAGATGCAGTTCGCGGATTTCTCGACGTGCGGCTACACGCAGATCGTCCAGCACGCGGCCACGCTGCATTGGCGGACGGGCGTGCCGTGCCCCATCGTCATTCGCCTGCCGAGCGGCGGGACTGCGGGCGCGGGGCCCTTTCACTCGCAGAGCATGGAGGCGCTTTATGCCCATTATCCCGGCATCGTGGTGATGACACCCGCGACCGTGGAAGACGCCTACACGATGCTGCTGGAGGCCGTGGAAATCGACGACCCCGTGATCTTCTGCGAGCACAAGTATCTCTATTACCATCTCAAAGCGGACGCGCTCCCGACCGTCGCGCTGCCCACGGGCAAAGCGCGCGTCGCCCGTCCAGGTCGCGACGCCACCATCGCCACCTACAGCGCCATGGTCCACGAGTCCCTCGCATGCGCCGCTGAGTTGGCGAAAGAAGGCTGGGAAATCGAAGTCATCGATCTCCGCAGCGTGAAGCCGCTCGATACAGACACCATCCTCGCCAGCGTCTCCCGCACAGGCCGCCTCCTCGCCGTCGGCGAAGCATTCCCGTGGGGCGGCGTCACCGCCGAAATCGTCGCCCGCGTCGCCACCGAAGGCTTCGACCTCCTCGACGCCCCGCCCATGCGCCTCAACGCCAAAGATACCCCCGTTCCCTATCACCCAAACCTCTGGGGCACCCATCGCCCCACTGCTACATCCATCGTCGCGGCGATGCGCAGACTGCTCAAAGCGTAACCAACTTCCAACATGCCACGTATTCCAATCATCATGCCGCAGCTCGGCGAGAGCATCGCTGAAGCGACCATCGTGCATCTTCCATTCACGGTCGGCGACCAAGTCGCAGCGGACCAAGACGTCATGGAAGTCGAGACGCAGAAAGCCACGATGGGCGTCACCGCGCCGTGCGGCGGCGTCATCGTAGAGATTTGTGTGGAGCCGCAGCAGAGCTACCCCGTCGGCGCGGTGCTCGGGTATCTCGAAGTGACCGACGCCGACGCCGAGCGCCTCGGTGTCTCGGACATGCCCGCGCCTTCTGCCGCGCAGCCCACGGGCACCATGACGGAGCCCGCGCAAGTCATGCCCACCGTCCACGGCCTGCCCGTGCCCGTCAGCGCAGGCGGGATGGCGTATCTTTCCCCACGCATGAAAGCGCGGATGAACGAGCTCGGCCTCCACGCCGCCGACCTCTCAGGCATCGCAGGCAGCGGCGCGGCGGGGCGCGTCACCATCGAAGACCTCGAAGATTTCCTCTATCGCCTCGACGAACATAAGCAGAGCAAAGCCTCCTCCATGCGCGTCGCCGTCGCCGACGCCATGCGCCGCTCGTGGACGCGCCCGCTCGCCACCGTGGGCCGCCCCGTTTCCCTCGGCGTCATGCTCGCCCACCGCAAACAACAAACCGCCAAGCCCGGCCCCGCGCTCTACGTCCTCCGCGCCCTCGCCCTCGCCCTCGGCGAAAACAGCGCGCCCGCCGGACGCCTCATCGGCGGGAAAATCGTCCACCCAAAAGCCATCGACATCGGATTCGCCGTCGAGGCCGAAGACGGCGTGCTCGTTCCCGTGCTGCGAAATGCGGACACCATCCCGCTCGCCAAGCTTCTCCCGCGCTACGACGAACTCGTCGATCTCGCCCGCCAGCGTCGACTCCCTTCCAGCGCGCAAGGCGGCAGCATCGCCACCATCACCAACTTCGGCACCTTCGGCCTCACATGGGCCACGCCCATCCCGCTCCCCGAGCAGACCCTCGTCATCGGTCTCGGCGCAGGCCGACAGATGCCACACTGGGACGCCGCCGGCGCAAAGTTTGTCCCCGTCATGGAAGCCGACCTCACCCTCAGCTTCGACCACCGCGTGCTCGACGGCGGTGCTGCCGGACGCCTCCTCGCCCGCATCGTCGAACTCCTCCAAGCGCCCGAGACGCTCTGACCCCTCACCCAAACCGCAACAACACCGCCCCAAAATCCAGCGCCACCACCCCCGCCGCATCCCGCGTGCGGAAAAGCGCAGGCACCTCGTGAAACTGCTTCCGCCCATCCCCATCCGCCGACGTCACCGCCATAATCAACCGCGCCTCCCGCAGCACCCGCAAATGCTTCGAGATCGAATCCGGCCACCGCCCCAGCCGTGACGCCAGCACATTCACCGGCAGCGGCCCCCCCGCCGCCAACTCCCGCAAAATGTCATACCTCACCGGGTCCGAAGCCGCCGCCAGCACCTTGCGAGGCTCCAAAAGTGCAGTTGCCTCCGGCGCAGCAGCCGGGATCCCCGGAGCAACCGGAACGTCAGCAGAAACAGGTTCATCATTCATCATATCGAGTCAGTGGTGAGTCGTAAAAAGGTGTGATTTATAAGAATCCAGACGCTTATAATCGTTCAAAAGCTCCATGTTATATGAATACAGACGCTTGTAAATTGGTGCAAGACCCATGTTATATGAACCAGGACGCTTGTAAATCGAGCTCTGGGTCGATGTAAATCGACCTCTGGATCGTGTTACCCGAACGCAGACGCTTGTAAATCGCAGGAAAACCCACGTCAGCCCCATGCAAAGTCGATGTTATATGAATGCAGGCGCTTGTATTCCCCATCAACATCAATATTATATGAACCCAGATTCTGTAAAATTCAGGCTCTTCTCTGTAAAACGTTACCGGGTGTGATTAAAAGTGGAATTGCGCGAAGCGCACAAGGAGCGGCGACATTCCTGTCGCTGTCCTGAGAGCGCGAAGCGCCCATTATCGAGCACCGTGCAGTTTCCCAGAGCCGTGCGTATCTGATCAGGCGCTTCGCGCTATGGGGACAGCGAC
>CAMDQC010000114.1 GCA_945905735.1 Prosthecobacter debontii
AACTCCGCGCAGCAATGAAGGCACCCTTGCGAAGGTTTTGGGATGGCCCCGCGAGCGTTTTGCGCCTCATCGGTCGCTCGTGGTTACAGGTTCAACTAAACGCTTCGCTCAGAACCAATGTGTCACGTTAATTTAGAAATATGGTATAAGTCGCAGGGCGTTAAATGACCAACTCTCCTTACGGCCTTCTTCTCCTCGCGGGTATCGTCGTCAGCTTGTTCACTTGGACGCGGATGGCTCGCAAGGATGAGCGGCTCATTTTGATCTACGCCGTCGCGCTGATGAGTGCGTTTGTCGGGGCGAAAGTCGTCTATCTTTTCGCCGAAGGTTGGCGGGATTGGCCGCTGCCGGATCGCTGGCTGCGGCTGGCTACGGGGAAGAGCGTGCTCGGGGCGCTGCTCGGCGGATACGCGGGCGTGGAGTTGGTGAAAAAGGCGACGGGCTATCGCGAGGCGACGGGCAACTTGTTCGCGTTTGTCGCGCCGATTGGCATCCTCTTCGGGCGCGTCGGGTGCCTGCTGCACGGGTGCTGTCTCGGGCGGGAATGCGCGCCTGCTTGGTATGCGCTGCGCGATTTCTCCGGCACGCCGCGCTGGCCTGCGGTGCCGCTGGAGATTGGCTTCAACGTCGCGGCGCTCATCGCGTTCTTTTTCCTGCGGAAAATGCCGCGCTTCGACGGGCAGCTCTTCCACCTTTACCTCATCGGCTACGGCGTCTTCCGCTTTGCGCATGAGTTTCAGCGGGCGACGCCGACGCTCGTCGCTGGGCTTTCCGGGTATCAGATTGCGGCGCTCGGGTGCGTCGTCCTTGGTGTTTGGCGTGCGTGGGTGCGCGCTAGGGCGGGAATCTTTGACTCCACCCACTGATCCCCGGCATTGCAGAACGCCCGTGACTGTGGGAACAATCGGGCATGTTACCGGTCCCACATCATCAGATTCTGACTACGCGCCGCGACTTTCTTGCAAAGGCGGGGGCGGGGTTTGGTGCGTTGGCGCTTTCGCATTTGCTGCAAGGCACTGGGTTTGCGGATTCGCTCGTGGCGAAGAAGCCGCATTTTGCTGCGAAGGCGAAGTCGGTCATCTTTCTATTCATGGAGGGCGGACCGTCGCATATGGATTCGTTTGACCCGAAGCCGAAGCTCAACGAGCTGGCGGGGCAGCGCATCCCGGATAGTTTCGGCAAGGTCATCACGGCGATGGGGGAGTTCAAATCGCCGCTCCTCGCTTCGAAGCGGCAGTGGAAGCAGCATGGGAAAAGTGGGCTGTGGATTTCCGACTGGCTGCCGCATGTGGCGGAGTGTGCGGATCACTTGGCGGTGATCCGCTCGTGCGTGGCGGACGGCATCAACCACTCGACCGGCGTGTGCCAGATGAATACCGGGAGCATCCTCGCGGGGCGGCCTTCGCTGGGGTCGTGGGTGACGTATGGGCTCGGCACGGAGAACGCGAATTTGCCCGCGTTTGTCGTCATGCAGGATAATCCCGCGTCGGTCATCAATGGCCCGCGCAACTGGGGCAGCGGGTTCATGCCTGCGCTGTATCAAGGCACGCGCATCGAGAGCGGGTCGGAGCCGATTCAGTTTCTCAATACGCCCGAGGGAGTCGCGCCGGAGCAGCAGCGGGCGAAGCTCGATTTCCTCACGGAACTGAACACGCGCCACGCGGCCACGCGGCATAACAGCGAGCTGGAGGCGCGCATCGCCAGCTACGAGCTCGCCTTCCGAATGCAGGCCGAGGCACCGGAGGCGGTGGATATTTCTCGCGAGAGCGAGGCGACGCGGCAGCTCTACGGCATGGATGAAAAGGAGACCTCGAAGTTTGGCGGGATGTGCCTGCTCGCTCGGCGGCTCGTGGAGCGCGGCGTGCGATTTGTGCAACTCTACTCGGGCGCGGGCAGCAAGTGGGACGCCCATGCGAAGATCGAGGAAAACCACGGGAAGCTCTTCAAGGAAACCGACAAACCCATTGCCGGGCTGCTGCGCGATTTGAAACAGCGCGGGATGCTCGACGACACGCTCGTCGTGTGGGGCGGAGAGTTTGGCCGCACGCCGATGAGCGAGAAGGGCGACGGGCGCGACCACAACCCGACGGGCTTCACCATGTGGATGGCGGGCGGCGGAGTCAAAGGCGGGCAAACCATCGGCAGCACCGACGAACTCGGCCTGCGTGCCGTGGAAGACCGGCTGCACGTCCACGACATCCACGCGACAATTTTGAACCTGCTCGGGATGGAAAACCTCAAGCTCACCTACCGCCACAAAGGCCGCCCGGAAAACCCGACGCTCAACGAGGGTGAGGCGTATCGGAAGATCGCCGGTTAAAAAACGTGCGTTCGCCGTGAAGAAGTTCTCGCCAAACTGCGCGCGAGTTTCCAGATTCGGGCTCGTCTCTTTCCAATCCATCAACTTCGATCACCTTCCATGAAACCACGCTTTCTATTTCCGCTCGTTGCAATCGCCTCGCTCGTCTTCGGGGGGATCATCGCCGCTTCCGCACAAGAAAAACCACCCGCTCCCGCTCCGTCTGTCGTAGCCGATGAAAAGCCCAAGGTCGTCGAGATGTCGCTGATGGATCAGATCAAACTCGGCGGTTGGATCATGTTCCCAATCGGGATTTGTTCAGTGGCTACAGTCTATCTGCTGGTGGACGGCGTGCGCCGCATCACCAGTCGCAAGCGATTCTTGCCGGAGACTCATGTGACCGGCGTGAAGAATCTCTTCCGCACGGGCGACTACGTGGGCGCTTACAAGTTCTGCAAAAACAACCCGTCGCCATTTACCAATGTGACCAAAGCGGCGCTTGGCATGGCTGGTGAGGGCAAGCATGCGACGGAAGAATCTGCCAGCGCGGAACTCGCAAAGGAAAATGCGCAGATGCAGTACTTCATCAGCTACCTCTCGGTCATCGGAGTTTGCACGCCGATGATTGGGTTGCTCGGCACGGTCTTCGGAATGATCAGCGCGTTTGCTACCCTTGGAACTTCGGGAGTTCAGGATTCATCGAAACTCTCGGAAGCGATTGGGCACGTCCTCGTGGCGACCGCTGCTGGTCTGTTGATCGCGATTCCTGCGTTCTTCGGCTATTACTGGCTGCGAAACCGGTCGGCAAAATTGATCCACGATCTGCAAGATACGATTGGGAGCGTTTTCAAAAAGATGCCCTACGAGCATATGGCAGGGGCGCATCTTGGTGACGACGAACTCTACGCTGCGATCCCAAACTGGGTGCAGTCACAGCCGCAATCCGAAGCGTAATCGCCTCTCGCAACCATGATCAGGAGGGTTTTCTAATATGGGTGGCGGCGGTGGCGGTGGCGACGGCGAGCCCGAGTTTCAAATCGCGCCGATGATCGACGTTCTCCTCGTCATGCTCATCTTCTTTATGAGCATCACCTCGGATCAGGTTGCGAAAGTTACGGTGAAAGGTCTGACGCTTCCCGTCTCTCCAAACGCTGTGAAAAAGGACAGCACGCGGAACGAAGGAATCATCAACGTGCTGTGGGATGCCGCAAAAAAGAAGCCGACCTTCAACATAGACGGCAAAGACTACAAAGAGATCAAGCAAGTCGCCGAGCAGATCAAATTAATGAAGAAGAACGGCGAAAGGGTGCAGGCAAAAGGTGCGAATCAGGAGTACCGCATCGTCATTCGTGGCGACCAAGAGGCGAGCGCACTGAGCATCAATCATGTGCTGAATGCCGCCGGAGAGGCGGGTATCGCTGATGTCTCATTCTCCGTTTACAACAAAGAGGACGGGAAGCGATGAAGCGCATCTCCATTGATCCAAACGAAGGAACCGTGGGCTTCCAGATCGCTCCGATGATTGACGTCGTTTTCGTCATCATGCTCTTTTTCATGGTCATGGCGGGCGCGGTGAAAGTGGAGAAAGAGCACAACTGCCGCCTGCCCGGCACGGTTGATACGGCGAAGGACGTTCCCTTTGCCGACGAGCAGGTGATCTCCGTAACGGCGAAAGGCGACATCCTTCTCAACGAAGAGCCGATGGCCGCTGCGAACGATAAGCTGATGCCCAAGCTCCGCGACGTTCTCAAACGTGTGAAGGCCAACTGCGATGCCGCGAAGACGCCCGCCGTCCTCACCATCGCCAGCGAGCATCAGGCCAAGCACGGACGCACCATGGACGTGCTCGATTGCGCCGCAGATGCGGGGATTACGGACGTGAGTTTTAACCTCGTGGAAGAGGAATAACGACCGACGAGACGCGAGGCGCGGTTGGGACACCGGGGCAAAGCTTCATTATCCCCATCCCATCAAACCAAAGAAAAAACACCCCCCACGAGTTTACCTACACAATGCGAAACATGTTTCGTCTTTTCGCACTCGTTGCGGGGCTGTGGCTCGCCGGGTGTTCTACATATAATCAGCGGTGGGAGGCTGCGCGGACGGACAGGGATCGGTTTACCGGTGCATATTCGGGGCGCTGGGAGAGTATCCGGATGCCGGGGACCGGGGGCAGTCTGTGGTGCATCGTAAATGCGGACACGCCGGGCACTTATCGCGCGGACTTTAAGGCGACATGGCACGGTGTCTTTCGCTCGGAGCACAGCGCAGTGCTAAAGCGGCAGGGCAACTCTTTTCACGCAGATGCCACGCTCGAAACGTGGATAGGGGCGGGGAAATACACGTGTGACGGGAAGTTTCGCACGGGCGGCATCTCGGCCAATTACGACGCTGTTTACGACGAAGGGCGGTTCATCCTCACGCGCGCTCAAAAACCATGATAACGAATTCTCCACTGACTCGGCGGTTGACGGGGGCGATGCAGTTTGCAACCTTCAACTGCCATGTCCACCCGCACACTTCTCACTATCGCCGCCATTTCCACAGTCGCTTTCACCGGATGCAAGTCCGTGTATTCCAGCGTTTATTCCAACCAGAAGAACTCGTTCAAACCCCCGATCGTTGCTTCGAAGGTCGAGCTCAAGGCTACGGACCTCATCAACGCTCTCACAGCGCCCCAGCCGGGTGGAGGACTACCCGGCATGGGTACCGACCAGAACGCGATTCCCGGCATCACGCCTGTGCCTGGAGTGGACCCTGCCGCTCCAGCTCCCGGAGCCGCTCCTGCGATTCCCGGTCTGTAGTTTTGCCGAGCGATCAAGCCGCGTCTTGCAACCTTGTGACGTGGCTCGGGTTTAGCTCCGAGGAGGTTTTCTCTTTGTGACTATAAACCCTGAATCCGAAAGCTCGAAGCTAGTGCAGCCGCCGCCTCCGATAGAGGCGGAGGTGCTCGTGTACCTCGGCGAGGAGATCGTCTCGAAATACTCCATCACTCATGGAGAGTATATTATCGGACGCGATAAGGCGTGCCAGATTTGCGTAGAGGTCGAGGGTATCTCTCGCCACCACGCACGGCTTACTTTTCAAGGTTACGAGCTAGTCGTGGAGGACTTGGGTAGCAGCAACGGCGTATTCATTGAAGGCATCCAAGTGCAGCTTCCGACCCGCGTCCGCCCGGACCAACAGGTGGAAGTCGGCGACGCCCGCATTTTCATCCGCCTGAAGGCTGCGGCGAGCGAGATGTTGGCAGCGGCGTTATGGGATCCAGACCTCGGGCTCGCGCCAGTGCGGGCGCTTTTTAACGGCAAGAAGTATAAAGTGATGGGCAGCATCGGGCGCGGCGGCATGGGCATCGTGCATCAGGCGCGCGACCTCCGTATCCGCCGACAGGTGGCGATGAAGGTCATCAAAACAGCGGGTCAATTTTCCCGAGAAAACGTTCTCCGGTTCGTGGATGAAGCGCAGCTCACCGGGCAGCTCCAGCACCCGAACATCGTCCCCGTTTATGAGATAGCGCTCGATGAGCAGGACGAGGTTTTTTACACGATGAAATACGTCAAGGGCATCACGCTCGACGACGTGTTGAAAGGGCTGCGCGTCGGCACCCCTGCGATGGTGAAGGAATACTCGCTCACCGCGCTGCTCGATATTTTTCAGAAAATTTGCGACGGCGTCGCCTATGCGCACTCGATGGGCGTCGTTCATCGTGACCTGAAGCCCGACAACATCATGATCGGTGAGTACGGCGAAGTGCTCGTGATGGATTGGGGGCTTGCGAAGCGTATGTCCTCGGGCCTCCATGATGAACATCTCTCCGATGCTGCACCGAGGGATGCAGGGGCGGGGGATGAGATGCCCCCTGCCGGTCTCCGCGAGTTCCAGACATTAAACGGCCTCATCGTCGGCACACCGCCCTACATCTCGCCAGAAGCGGCGCGTGGGGAACTCGACGCCATCACTCCGCAGAGCGACATCTACGTTCTCGGCTCCATCCTGTATGCGATGCTCACTCTTCGGCCGCCGTATCCGGGGAAAGAATTTGGCGAGCTGATCGAGCAAATCGTCAGCGGCAAGTTTGAGCACCCGAGCAGCTACAACAGCACGCCGCGTGGCTCGTCCGGCGGCACTGGGGACAACATCGCCTACGTCCTTTCGCATCTACCGGGGCGGCGCGTGCCTGAGGGCCTCGCGGCCATTGTGTTGAAGGCGATGTCGTATCAACCGAGCGACCGCTACGCGAAAGTCGAAGAGCTCCAAGACGACATCACTGCATGGCAGAACGGCTTCGCGCCCAAGGCCGAACGCGCCGGACTACGCAAACACTTCCTGCTCTGGGCCGCGCGGCACAAAGACAAAGTGGCGTTTGGCACGGCCTTCGCCACCGTCTTTCTCGTCGCGCTAGTCGCGTTCTTTTTCTCTCTCAAAAGCCAGCGCGACATCGCCCTCGCGAACGAGCAGAAGGCGATTAAAAAACAAGAACAGCTCGATCTCGCTCTGTCCGATCTCCAAGGAACTGGGCCCGTCTTTTTCACCCAAGCAAAAGACTTCGCGAAGCAGAAGGATTTCGAAAAAGCGCTGGAAAAACTCGACGCTGCAATCCGGCAACTCCCGAACAATGCGGAATACCACAATCAGCGTGGAAACTACTGCCAGACGATGCTCCGCTTCGACGAAGCCGAGGACGAATACCACCGGGTGCTTGAACTGAACCCCAATTTTCCCCGCGCAAAAGAGAACCTTGAGCTCACGCAGAAACTCCAAGCTGCCGAAAGCGACGACCACGAACTAAACCAGAAGTCCCTTGATGAATTGCGAACTGCCTTGGTGAACCAGGAGCGTCTATCCGAGGCTTCGGTCATCGGCGAGATGAGTGGGCTTGAGCGCGTCGCATTTTTCCAAGACTTGCGCTCCAAGATCAACGCCGATCCTGATCTGAAGCCCTTGCGCGAACTACTCGTCCACAAACGCGAACTGCGTGGCCGCTTTCAGAAGCAAGCGGACGGAACGTGGAGCGCCGATTTTAAAGGCTTAAACGAATCGCTCATCGCACCATTACTTCGTAGCAATCTCGCTGGCATCTCGGCCCTCAACCTCAATTCGACTGACATCCGAGATCTTTCCATCCTTTCTGGAATGAAAGAGCTTAAACGCCTCTCGCTGATTGACTGTCGCAAAATTGCCGACCTCTCGCCGCTCGTGGGGCTCCCAATCGAAAACCTCACGCTCACTGGAACGGAGGTCGCTGATTTGCAGCCGCTCGCCTCGTTACCGCTCACCGATTTGCGTTTGGATCAATGCAAGCGCGTCACCGACCTCCGTCCGCTTGCTGCCCTAAAGAACCTCCGATCGCTCACCCTTCCTCCGAGGAAAGCCCTGAGCGGCATCGGCTTTCTGCGCGATATGACTTCGCTGACGTCACTCGGGTTTAGCGACCCGGCGATTCCGGTAGAACTGTTCTGGAAGCAGCAGATGGAGAACCGCCCAAAGAAATAGCCCTACAGCTTTGGCAGTCCCAACCCGTCGAGTTCCGCTTCGATTTTCCTATTGGGCAAAGGCTTCGGTTTTCGCCCGGCCTTCACGTCCGAGAGCCGGCTTTGCAACTCGTCGGGTGCCAAATTTTCCGTGATGAGGAAGTCTATGTAGCGCGACAGATACCGCTGGTAGGCCCGGTCTGCGGTGATCTTATCGCCCAGCGCTTCCATGCCGATCCGCAGCGCTAGTTCGTAATTCTCGGCAGCGGCTTTTGGGCGTCCGCGTGCGAGTTCTTCGTCGCCGCGCTCAAAGGTCGAGGCCATCTTCGTGATCTCTGGGCCTGGGGCGTCGGTCGGCCCGGCCTTCGCCGGCTCGCGGGCACCGATGACTTCGTCGATGACGGCGATTTGGTCTTTGCTCATTTCTAACAGTTCGAGTTGCGCGTGATACCTGTCGCGCGCCGCAGTGTATCGCGGTTCTTTCCAGCGCTGCTCGCCGAACTCCTGTTTGTAAATAAGCAGCACCCGCGCAAGATCCTCTGCTGCTTGTCGATTGTCCCCCGCAGTTTTTGCGCGCGCGGCGGCGTCGATAAATATCTGTGCCTGCTCAAATAATCGGGCCGTGGAAATGGGTGCTGAAGCCACGGCTACGGGCTCGGGAAGTGCCTCGACGGGCCCCACGACCATCCGCTCGGGGCCGGGTTCTGGCGGGAGTTTAGGGGTGTTACTCCCTCCTATATCCAGCCCGCCCGTGGTGACGAAAGGGAGTATGGCAAGAATGACCAGCACGATCCCGATGCCAGCCGGCAGCCATTGCACAACCCGAAATGCGCGCTGCGGGACTATCTCCTCGTCTTCGTCATCATCATCAGGGATGAGCGGAAATGTGTGAGACTGCTCGGGTTTTATCTCCGGTGCCTTCGAGATTGGACGCAGCGTCGGTATCGGCTCGGGCTGATTTGCCATAGTCGCGAGCGCTTTGGGTGGCAGCGAATCTTTCGCTGGGACTGACGATTGCGGGAGCGCCTTTGCAGACTTTGGCAGTCGCGAGACCGGGGCGACGACGGGAGGGAGCGGCACGTCCCGCGAGAAGGATGCGCGGAGGAAAGGGATCGCGTGGGCTTCCAGTTCCTTCGCCGAGCCCGGCTCCATCATCCATGTGATTTGGCCGAGACCGTACTCGACCGCTTGGGGTGTAAAAACGAGCATCGCTTGCTCCATCACCGCTGCGGATGGAGGCTCCTCGGAAGTTCCTAAATCTTTGAAAACTTGGGCGAAAACCTCGGCCGCTGATGTTGCTGCAAGTCGTAGTGATTCCGGGTCCGCAAGGATCTCGCGCCAAAGCGATGCGTGCATCATCCCGGAAAAAAACTCCGGCAACCAGACGCGCGCCGCGCCGAGATGCGGGACAACGGGATACTCAGGAAGATGAGGGCAGAGCTGCTCTCGGACGGCTGCCTCCGATTCGCCGAGTTGGATTTCAAAGCCCGATATCTCGAGCTGCATGTCCATCTCCGCGCACATCGGCGCGAACGCATTTAGCACCGGCGCGATCGTCGCCCCGGAAGACGAGGCGGAAAAGCGAACGGCGAGACTTTCATCTGCAAACAGCCGTGCGACCCGACGCAGCGCTCGAGCTAAAACGCCCGTCCAAGGCTGCTTCCCGAGCGGGAACTGCACGTCCGGCATCGAAATCGCCGCATCGAAGATATCAGACGCACTCTCGGCATGAGTGCCGTTTTGGATGACGGATGTCTGCATCCAAGCGTGCCGTAGGAACGCCCGGAAGCCGCTGCGCGATGTGGCGACGCCGAAGCGGACTAAGTGTGCTGCTGGACTCCGACTATCTGGTTTCATTTTCAGTGGCGGGAACATGGAGCCGTGCCGTCCTCTGTAAAGCGATTATTGGTCACTGGTCGGCGAGTTGTTTCAGCGTTACGTGCCCGGCTTTCTGCACGGCGGCCTGTCCCTTTTCGCCGACCATGAAATCGAGCATCTTCCTCACCAGTCCCGTCGGCTTTCCCTCCGTGATCAGTAAAAGTGGGCGTGATAGCGGATATTTGCCGGAGTCGATGTTCGCAGGCGTGGGCTCGATGAGATTGCCATTGTCGAGCTCCAGAGGGATTGCCTTCAGCCCAACCTTGGGCATCTCGCCATACTCCAAAAGGGAAATCGCTCCGCCGTTAAATTCCACCGTGTCGCGCACCTCGTCCGGCGTCTCCAACACATCCGCTTTCGACAGCGGTGCCTTGCGCACGTCCTCATACAGCCAAATGACGAACAAATCCCAAACCCCGCGCCCCGAAAATCCACCAGGCCGATTGAAAAATGTAATCTCCCGATTCGCTCCTCCGAGTTCCTTCCAGTTCTTTACCCGCCGTTCGTAAATGGCAACGAGCTGCTTGCGCGAAAGCCGTCGCACACCCGATTGCCAAATCTCCTCCGGCACAACGACCATAACCGCCTGCGCGCCAATCTTCGTCTCCACGAATCGCCTTTCTGGAGCCGATGCTCGCTCCTCGCCGGTCACCGTACGAGTCGAGAGCCCCACATCCACGACGGCCAGTCCAACTCCCGCGATACCTGCGCCGCTGCCGCCTTCGGTGACGACCTTATACTCGATGTCGTGTTCCTTTTTCAGGTCGCCGGAAACTGCAGCCACCGCGATCCCGACGACCGCAGTCCCACGCACGACAAGCAACTCCGCAGCCGCACGCGAAGCGAGCAGACAGAGTATGATCAGACCAATGAGTGCGACCCGGATTTTTAACATCGCGCACACCATAGAGGGCTTCTCGCGATGTGCAAAGATTGCGTTAATGCTAGATCGTTAAATGGGTTAAAATGGGCACAATGCGCCTGCCTTTACTGATCCTCTGTCTCGCGAACATCGCGCTTCCGCTCCAAGCTGAGGTTTGGCTAAAATGCCACATCCGCGTGCCCGATAACCTCGTGACTCCGCAGGAAAAAGACCTCTGGCGCGACTCGATGGTGCTCACGCTCGGCGAACTCGCGGGGCCGTTTGCGGTGTATCTCAACGGCCAAAAGATCGCCGAAGGCAAAGCGTCAGCGGCTGGCAAGCGAGTGAAAGTGCCGAAGGGGATTCTGGAGAAGAGCGTGTTCAATACGCTCGCGGTGCGGCTGGAGAAAGATGAGCGGTTTGCGCAACCGCCGGTCTTTCGCACCTACTTCGATGAACTCGTGCTGGCGGGCGAATGGGACAAATTCTCCGGCGACGACACCGCGCTGAAACCGCTCGCGCAGCCGCCGGAAAAGGCGGCGTTTACCGAGAAAGGATTTCGCCTTTCCACGATGCCGCTCGTGGCGACGGAGAATATGCCCGGCGCACGACTCTCGCCCGCCGAGTCGCTTGCGAAGATACGCGTGGAGCCGGGGCTCGCGGTGGACTTGATGCTCGCGGAGCCGCTCGTCGCGCAGCCCACGCACATGTCGTTCGACGAACGTGGGCGGCTGTGGGTTTCGCAGTATCGGCAGTATCCGTATCCGGCGGGAATCCGGCAGCTCAGTCGCGATCAATACTACCGCGCGGTGTTCGATAAAGTGCCGCCGCCGCCGCCGAATCACGATCGCGGGGCGGATATCATTTCGGTGCATGAAGACACGGATGGCGACGGCGTTTTCGATAAACACAAAAACGTGCTCGAAGGGCTGAACATGGCCAACGCAGCGGTGTTCGGCCACGGCGGAATCTGGGTGATGAACACGCCGTATCTGATGTTTTATCCAGACAAAAACGGCGACGACATTCCCGACGGCCCGCCGGAAGTCCGCCTCTCCGGCTTCGGTCTCGAAGACACGCACAGCGTCGCAAACGGCCTCGTATGGGGACCGGACGGCTGGCTCTATGGCGGTCAGGGAAGCACCGTGACGTGCCGCGTGAAACGGCCCGACGTGGACTCGCCGAACTCGCCGGGCGTCTATTTCGAAGGCTGCATGGTCTGGCGCTACCATCCGACGCGAAAGACGTTCGAGATTTTCGCCGAAGGCGGCGGGAATACGTTCGGTCTGGAGTTCGACGCGGAGGGAAATCTCTTCAGCGGACACAACGGCGGCGACACACGTGGCTGGCACTTCATCCAAAACGGAATCTACCTCAAGCAGGGCAAAGACCCCGGCAAGTTCGGCGCGACCGGACACGAGTTTTCGTTCGGCGAATTGGGCCCGATGAAAAGCGCGAATCCCATCCAGCGATTCACGCACAATATCATCATGGCCGAAGGCACCGCCGTCCCGACGCTGCGCGGAAAAATGCTCGGCGCCGACCCGCTGCACCGCAACATCACAGTGTCCGAGCGCATCGCAGTGGGCGCGACATTTTCCACGAAGGACACCGGCATCCCGCTCGCCGGAGATGACATCGCATTCCGCCCCGTCTTCCTCGCCAACGCACCGGATGGCTCGGTATTCGTCGCCGATTTCTACGAGGAATACATCGCGCACGGACAGAACTACCAAGGCCAGCTCGACCCCACGACTGGCCGCATTTACCGCCTCCGCGGAAAAGACGCGCCGCTGGAACGCGACCTCAACCTCAAAAGCAAAACGACACCCGAGCTCATTGCGCTGCTGCGGCATCCGAACAAGTGGCATCGCTCCACGGCGGTCCGGCTGCTCGGCGAGCGGCGCGACAAGTCGGCGCTGGAGCCGCTGAAGAAACTGCTCGCGGAAAGGGAAACGCATCCTGCGTTGGAAGCACTGTGGGCGTTGTATCAGATGGGAGAAGTGAACACGGAAATACTGGTTTCCACGCTGCTACACTATTCAATGGATGTGCAGTCGTGGGGCATCCGACTGGCGGGGGACCAAGCGCAGGAGCTTCCCCACCACTACATTCACGGGCTCGGTCAAAACCTGATCGATTTTCCCGGCAAATGGAGGCAACAGGCACTTTCGACCGCACGCCGACTTCCCGCCGACCAAGCGTTCTACCTTTTTTCCACGGTCATCGGATGCACTGAAATGGATGCTGAGATCGACCCGATGTTTCCGCTGCTTTGTTGGTGGAATATCGAGCGCTGGATGCCCGGAGGACCCAGCGGGGCCGTTGCTGCCACGAATGCGAGACTCCCGAGTATTTTCAACGGCGTCAGGCACGACGGGAAGCCCCTGAGTTACAGCGCAATTCGAGAAATGACTTCGCAGATGTGGGGCACCAGAATCGAAAAAGAGCACCTACTCCCACGAGTCATCCGGAGACTAGCTTCGACTGGCACCAGAGCGGACCTGCTCGCGGTCGCAAACATTCTTAACGATATGCCAAAGGACACTCGGCCAGTCGTGGTAACTGCATTTGAAGACGCGTTCAAAGGCCGTGCGCTTCCACCGCTGCCTGACGAACTTGTCGCCGCGCTCGTAAAGGCGGGCAGCACATCCATCGGTTTCCGCATCCGCCAGGGCGATGCTGCTGCGGTGGCCGATGCGCTAAAGCTCATTGCCGATCCAAAGGCGAAGCTCGAAGAGCGGCTCCTTTGCATCCGCACACTCGGCGAAACGAAGACCGCCACCGCTGTTCAACCGCTCCTCGCGCTCGCAACGACTGACGCAAGCAACGCCGTCCGCAAAGTCGCGCTCGGTGCGCTGCTTCCGTTTGACGATGCACAAATCGGTAAGACTATCGCCGCGCAATTCGCCTCGTTTTCCAAAGATGCGCAGATGGCCGCCATCACGCTGCTAGCCAGCCGCGAAACTACGCGCCCCGCGCTGCTCACCCTCGTCGAAAACGGTGCGCTCAAAGACAGCGACGTTCCGCCCGACGCCGTTGCATGGCTCCGCGAGAAGAGCACCGACCGCGAAAAGGCCGCGCGCCTTTTGCCTGTCGCCGCCGCAACAGCAGACCGCGCGAAGTTCGACAAACTCCGCGCCATTCTCGCTGGAGGAAACGGCAACCCCTACGACGGCGAAGCGACCTACACCGCCCGCTGCGCCGCGTGCCACCAGCTCTTCCACAAAGGCGGCAACATCGGCCCAAACCTCACCGCGTATCAACGCGAAGACCTCGGGACGATGCTCACCAGCATTCTCACGCCAAACGCCGAAATCCGCGAAGGCTTCGAGAACTTCACCATCACAACAAAGGACGGGCGCACCCTCGGCGGATTCCTCACGGACAAGGACGCTAACGTCGTGATCCTGCGCGGACTCGACGGGCAGGACATCGCGCTGCCGCGCGACCAAATCACCGAGATGAAAAGCGCAGGCCGCAGCCTCATGCCCGACGGATTGCTCGAAGGACTCACCGACCAGCAACTCCGCGATTTTTTTGCCTACCTCCGCATTCCGCAGCCGATTTCAAAATAGCGAGCCAACTTGAAAACGGCTTCCGTCCATTTTTGCGGACCATTCGACCCTGTCTATCTGAGCTATCTACCGCTCTCGATCATCAATCACACTGACACGGAAAGGCTCCCGCGTGATTAATGTGCTGGCGGTTCACGAACTGGTTTGAGACCCAGAGGTTTATACGCCACAACCCAGTGGGTGATGCTACCGAACTGAGGCGGTGATGTGCTTCAGATGCCAGATTGCAGGCGGCATCCTGCCGAGATTACTTTCCCCGATCGGGCGGATGCTCGGAGCCCCGTGGGATCCCCATCGATAATCCCTCCGTAGCTTTCCGAAAACATCTTCCATCCCCGTGTTATCGCGCAGGGCAGATTCCGTGAAGCCCTGTGAACCCACAAACCAAAACAACGACAAACATGAACACCAACACACGCAAATCTACCGCCGCCCGGCTTTTCCGCCGGGCGCTCACCATACGGCCGCTCGCCTTCGGGCTGCTAACCGGGGGGCTCCACGCCCAGACATTCACCACTCAAACGGTGGATTCGAATGGTGTCGCGGCTTTTACACCTCGCAGGCAATCGTCAATGGCAACCCGCCGCGACGACACTCACCTTCACTTATGGCGACATCAGCCACACCAGTACGTCAGTGCGTCAGCGCCTATGGCTTGGATATTGCAGGACTGGTCCCGTAGGCTTCGTCTATGTCCCCGGCGCGATTAGTACCAGCTTCGGTTCGGGGCGGCAGGGTCTTTATGTGTCCGTCCTTTCCAAAAACGTTGGTGAAGATGGATACACGCGCACGGAAATCTGGTCGCGACTGACGATTCGGGTGTGCGAACCACGCTCGCATCGTGGACTTGGGCAAATCCCGCTCAACTCAGCGGTCTCGTCGTTAAACTGACGACCACTGCGACCCACTATCAGCTCGAGTTCTCGGGCGCGGCAGGCGGCGTGCCGACTTACACGTTTGGATCGGGCAAAGGCCTCATTTCGGGAATGGGCACCGTCCTCACATCGACGGTGTTCGATATCGGCGGGATGAACCAGTATTTCGCCGGGAACGGCGGGCAGGCTCGCCTTGGTTCCGTGCTCCTCCAACGCAGCTCGATTGTGCCCTCGACGGTGGCCTTTACCAACGCCACACCCTCGGCGAATCCCGTGAACGCCTCGGCTGCGCCGAACCTGGTGCCCGTGGAACTCACTCGCACCGGTAACACGGCGGAGGCGGTCACCGCCCAAGTCGTCCCCGGCCAGCCCGCGACGACATCGAGCGGGTTCGCCAAGTATGTGTATGGCACCGACTATGAATTCGTAAGCGGCACCGCAACCGTAGCGCCTCGCCTGGCGGCTTCGGCGCGATAGCCAATAGCCAATAGCAGATCGCAAAGGCCCCCCGCTCTCACCCGAGAGCGGGGTTTTTTGCGTCCCAAGGAAGTTTGCAATCCACGGCTTCAAGGCACACAACGGACCTGCTCCCCAAAACTGCACAGTTGAGTTTTCCCGCCTCCCATGCAGAGTCGCGAAAATTACTGACCCCGTGAAACATCTCACCATCATCCTCTCGCTCGCTTCGGCGGCGCTCACCACTACCACATTCGCACAGAGCCAAGTCATCATCCGACGCATGACGTTCGAGGAAGTCGCCCTCGATAAGCTCCTCGATCCTGCCACGCTCTTCACGCAGACGAAGGCCGACTTTATGAAAGCCGCCGCGCCGCTCGGGCTGGAGTGGACCTCCGCCGCGCAAGACTCTGCGCGGAGCGACCGGGGGAAGTCGAAGTTCGTCGGCCAGTCCGTCGCTGAGTCCCTCGTCCACTTCGACGGCGACAAGGCGAAGGACGCCACGGTGCTCTTCTTCGGGCGCGGTGACAGCGGGGAAATCAGCGAGGCGAAGTTTGAGGAGCTGCTGAAAACGGTCATCGCAGCTCTCGATACGCTCACCGCGAAAAAGTTCACCCCGCGCGGCAAAGACACGAAGAACGCCGTGAAGGCGAACGGCGTCTTTTGGCAGACGGAAAAGGCGCTCTACACGCTCGAATACAGCTTCACCAAAGAGAACAAATCGCGCGACATCCCCTTCCGCCCGGAATTCATCCGGCTGGAGATGACGCCGCCGGAGAAGAAGAGCATCATGGCCACCGCGCTGGCCTCCTCGAAGAAGTTCGACCCGCGCACGCAGGTGAAAAAGGAACCCAACGGCGACGTGATCATCCCCACCGTCCCGATGGTGGACCAAGGCCGTAAAGGCTACTGCGCGGTGGCGACCGCGGAGCGCGTCATGCGCTTTTACGGCGTGAACACCGACGCCAACGAGATCGCGCAAATCGCCAACTCCGACGCTGGCGGTGGGACGAATCCCGCCGAGATGATTGATGGACTGAAGAAGATTCAGAACCGTCTGCGCTTCAAGATTCACCCCGTCATCGAGCCGAACGAGAAGGACTTCAACAAGCTCATCGAGGACTACAATCGGGTCGCGAAGCGGCTGAAGGAAAAGGAACTCCCGGACACCAAGAAGTTCATCGTCTTTTGGTCGGCCTACAGCTCGATGGAGCGCAAGATTTTGAAGGACGTGAAGACCAAGGATGTCGCGGGCTACACGAAGTTCCTTCGCGTCGTCAGCCAGAACCTCGAGCAAGGCGTCCCGCTCGCGTGGGGCGTGCAGCTCGGCATCGTCCCCGAGCCCAATATCCCGCAAGGCGCAGGCGGGCACATGCGCCTCATCATCGGCATCAACACGAAGACCAACGAGCTGATCTTCAGCGACTCGTGGGGCGCCGGGCACGAGAAAAAGCGGATGCCGCTCGACGATGCTTGGAGCATCACCACCGGCCTCCTCACCATCGAGCCACTGCAAGGCGGGACGTAGCAAATGGGCGCGGCTGCAAAGCGCGGGGTCACATCCCTGCTCAAGCGACTCCGCGAAGGGCGGTACATCGCCATCTTCGGGCTCAGCCTCGTCCTATTTTTCGTCAGCGGGAGTTCGTGGTTCCTCAACCGCGACATGGTGCAATACGTCGCCGCCTTCGCCCACGACAAGCACTTCGCCCTGCGCGATGGCTTCGCCGC
>CAMDQC010000115.1 GCA_945905735.1 Prosthecobacter debontii
CTCGCTAAACTCCGCGCAGCAATGAAGGCACCCTTGCGCAGGTTTTGGGATGGCCCCGCGAGCGTTTTGCGCCTCATCGGTCGCTCGTGGTTACAGGTTCAACTAAACGCTTCGCTCAGAACCAATGTGTCACGTTAATTTAGAAATATGGTATTATACCGAAACCCTCGCGCTCAGTCTCCAATACACCCGCCTCCTTGACGAGAGGAGTCATGCTTCCGTTGCCAACTTTGGAAACCCCAGCGGCCCTGAACCTTTTTACCCCACAATATCGAAGCCCTGCACCACGAATGCCGGGATCACGCGCACGTCCACGTTTTTAATGTGCGACTTCAGCTCGCTCTCCTCGATGGCTTCCAGAAACGCCTCCACTTCACCCGCCTCGCCGCACGCTTGCAGCTCCACGCGGCCATCGGGGAGATTTTTCACCCAGCCCGTCACATCGTAGCCGCGCGCCAGATTCTTCGTGCTCCAGCGGAAGCCCACGCCCTGCACGCGGCCTTCGTAAAAAACGTGCCGCCCGATCACGGCTGCATCTCCTTCCGACGGAGGAAATCTGCCGCCACTTCCGGCCACACACCGTTCACGTAGCAGCCTGTGGAAATCTCGATCCCGCTGATGGGATGCACGCGCGGCAGCACATTCACATGCCAGCAAAACTCTGCATCCATCCCCGGCCAATCCTCCGTCTGCGTGCTCCGCGAAGGCGCAGTCGTGAGCACGAGATGATACGCCGGGCCCGCCAGCGCGCCGTTCAATTTCGCAATCGCGCAGTGCAGCGCGTCGCCCAGTTGCCCCACTTCATCCGCCGTGATGCGGTAAAAATCCGCCCCGTGGCGCTTCGGCCAAATCGCCATCTCGAAGGGCGTCCGTGCCGCATACGGGCAAAACACCACAAACCCCGCATTCTCATACACCACGCGCTCGCGGCCCTTCAGCTCCACCGCCAGCACCTCCGCAAAAAGCGACTGCTCGTGCCCCACAAAATACTCCTTCGCCGCATCCAGCTTCCGCCGCAGCGCAGGCGCGACGATGCCCATCGCCACGACTTGACTGATGCTGTGCGCCACCGTCTGGCCCGCCGCACGGCCCTCATTTTTCACCACGGTAAATGAAGTCATCCGCCCATCCCGCATCAAGTCCGCGATCCGCGCCCGCCAAGCCTCCACCACCTTCGCCACCTCCCCGGCAGACAGGTCGGAAAAACGGCGGTCGCTCGGGTCTTCCACCACGATCTCGTGCGCGCCGAAGCCGCCGAGATGCGAGTACACCCCATCCGTAATCACCGCCGGATTCGCCTCCAGCCCCAGCACCGGCGCGCGATTCGGCACCACCCGCACCTGCCACCCCTCCGCCCCGTGCGCATAGAAAAGCGTATGCGGCGCAAACCGCTCCAGCCCCGCGCGAAACGGCGTCGGCTCCAGCTCGCCCGCTGCCGCCGCCAAGCACGAAGGCGGCAGAGCCCGGTTGTCGTTAAAGATCGTCCACTCCCGCGTCAGCGGGTCCATGCGAAGTTCGGATTTGTCCATCAGCGCCGCCCCATGTGCCTGCGTGGAGCGGCGGCGTCAAGGAGCCGGTTCCGTTTCGGGCGATGGGGGCTTGGGGCCAGTGGGGATCGTGTAGTGAGGGATGTCCACGAACCAACGCTTCGCCGTTGCGCGTTTGCCGATCTCGGTCGCGGCGCATCGCTTTTCGAGGGCTTGGTAAAAGCGTTCCGCCGCCTCTGCATCGCGCGGGGCGAGCCAGCGGCCTGCGAGGTCGAGTATCTCGGCGAGGCGCTGGTCGTTATCGGGCAAAAGGCGGGCCGCTTGCCAAGCGAGGTCGCCTGCGCGGTAGCGGTAGTGGAAGCGTTTGTCGGGCGTGATGATGCTCTTTTGCAGGCGCTGCCGCTCTGCTGCTCCGGCCTGAAGGACGATGGGCACAGGGTTCTCGCTTCGGCCCGTGCGCGATGCGGCGGGATCGTCGTTTTCAGTTTGGCCATCATACGCAAACCAATCGGGAGCGGCTTCGGTGCCGAATAGCGCCATCCCGTGATACCTCGCCTCCAGCGCTGCTTTCCAGTATGCCAGCGCCTTTGCTTCGCGTGAAAGCGTGGGCCGTTTCGCCTCGGCGAGTGCTTGCGTGTAGGTATCCAGCCAAGCGCGACTTTCCGCCGGGAAAAAGGGACGCGCTTCGGCAAAGCGCCCGAGCCGTGTGAGGCGACGGGCGAGCAGCCAGCGGAGATTCCGCGTTTGACGATCTCCTTGGAAATCCTCCGTCTGGATAGCATCCCACGCCGCTTGCCACGGGCGCTTCGCGACGATGGCTTGCAGCTCGCTCACCGTCATCAGCCGCTCGGCGACGTACGCCGCATCCACCCAATGCCCTCCGCGAAGAAAGGCATCGAACGCCATGCGAAACTCCGCTGCGCCAAGCGCGACGACGCCTTGGTCGCCGTGAAGAACCTGCTGCGGAGTTTCCGCGTCGCCTTCCGTGATGGTGACTTCGAGTTCCGGCTCCTTTTTCCCCGCAAGCAGGCGCGTGGCGGCGGACATGGCGCGGTAGGAATCTTCCTTTCGCCCATCCCTTGCCGCCAGCTTTCCCGCCAGCCAGAGCGACTCAGGCGTGGTGGAGGATGCTCGCGCAAGCCAGCGAGTCGCGGCGGGGAAATCGCCCATGGTGTAGCACATCCACGCCACGCGCTCGGCACCGACAAAGTCTTTCACCTTCGCAGCTTCTAGTGCTGCCAGCCAACGTGCGAGAATCGAATCAGCGTCTGTCGCGAGCATATTCCCGGCACCATACTGAGAAAGCAGGAGGCTCGTCTGGATGCGGCGCAAGAGCGGGTCTGTCGCGAATTTCGCCAACTCTTCCGGCGTGTCGTTCGCGGGCTCCGCACAAGTTTTTTTCGCGTAGCCCGTCGAGATTGCGCGCAGTGATGCCACTGCTGCGTTGTGAAGCTCGCCACGCTGGTGATGCCATTGCGCCTCCCAATCGTAAGACGCCGCAGCCAGTCCGGTGGAGTCGGGGAAGCCTTTCTGCGCAAGCTCCCGCGCCTTTTCCAGCCATTGCGGCGCGTCGTCGAGATTGTCCACGGACGCCAGCACTCCGATCATAAAAGCGGCACTCACCGAGCGGTAGCGGCGTTCCTTTTCTGGCCGTGCCAGCAGTCGCTCCCACACGGCGCGGGCGGCTGGGTGGTCGCCCTTTGCGTAGGCGATGCAGCCTTCGTGGTAGTCGGCAAACTCAGACGGGAAGACCTGCTTGCGCACATCGTCGAGCACGTCGTCGAGCAGATCGTCGGGCAGCACCTGACCTTTAACGGCAGTGAGCCCAGCGAGTTCTCCCAGCACGCCGCGCATCCGCTTGTGCGCGGCGCGAGCGGCGTCGGCATCGGGCGGATGAATGCTGCCGTCTTTGATCGCAGCGTCGAACTCCTCGAGGTCGAGTTCCGCATTGCGCTTCTGCGGATGCTCGAAGCGCACGGCTTTGAACGGCGTGGGGAATTCGCGAGCGAGGAGCTTCAGCTCGATCTCCGAGAAGAACTCGGGCGCATCCAGCAGACTCTTCCCGCCGTTCGCGAGAACTTGCCGATGATACCATCCGCCAGTGGCGTATGAAGGTTGCCCAGTTCCGAAAAGGAAGCTGGCTCCGATGAGAGTGAGCATGGTTCGTTTCATGGTGATTGTGTTTGGATTTGAAGCTCTGCGCCGGCTCGCAGCCAGCCGATGGGATGGCGCGCACCGGGCGGGATGCGCGCCGGAGCGAGCGATTCGGCGCGATGAAAGATGACCTGTTTTTCCGACCACTCAGCACGGTAGCCGCCCACGCCGTCCGCGCTTTCGATCCCGCCGTCAGCCGTCGCGACCACTCGTGCAGGGAGCGGCGCTTCGTCCTCGCCCGCATTGACCAGCACAAGGTCCGTGGGCGGAGCGCCCGATTTTTCCACCCGCAGATCGCGGCGCGGCGCGCGGCCCTGCATCACGGCAGCCAGCGTGGGCCAGCGCCAGTTTTGCGCATCGGTGGAAACAGGGAGCCGATACCACAGCAGCCCGGTGAGCGAGGCCGGGCGGTCCTTCGTCCACTCGCCCACCAGCGCCGCGAGGTCCGCCGCGTTTGGTCGAAATGCCCGCAGCACCGTCCCCTCCGGCCAAGCGTGTGTCGCGCCTTCCGCCTCCGTCCCAATCATCTTCCCCGCCGCATTGAACGCGATGCGGTAAGTATAAGTCGGCAGCGCCACGCGAAACGGCACGCCCAGCCGCCCCGCTTGCTCGACCCAGCGGCGAGCATTTGCCGCATCGCACAGCGCCGTCTCTGGCGAATCCATACGCGGCTTCCCAGTGGCGTGGACTTGCAGGACATACGCCCCACATTCACGCGCCAGCGCGGAAAACTCACCGCGCCCCAGCCACGACGGCAGCACCGTGGGCCGCACGGGAAGCGGCGCAACCGCCGCCCGCAGCGCCGCGAGCCACGCCCGGTAGCCGCCGAGCCGCGACTCCGCGCAGTCGAAGTCCACTTGCAGCTCCACAGGCTCGATCTTCGCCGCGCGCAGCCGCGCCAGCACTTCGAGGGCGACCGCACGAATGTCATCCACCGCCTTGAGCGATGGCTCCCGCAGCCCGATCCGCATCACGGCGCTCACCGGACGCGCCGCATCGCGCAGCGCAGTAAAATCGAGCGTCGGCCAAGCCGCAGTCCCTTTACCCTGCGCATCCCACGTAATCTCCGCGCAAAGCGGCGCAAGCCCCGCGACGACCTCCGGCGCAGTGCGGACGGCGTCGCTCACCGGCCCATCCCATACGCGCTGCCACACATAAAACTGCGAGTGCAGCGGCCCCGCCGTACGCGGAGTCGCCCGCAGCCACCAGACGCACGCCGCAGCCATACAGACCGCCAAAAATATCGCAGACCTCCGTTTCACACGCCCTGATACGAAGTGTTGGTGGTTTTCTTTCAAACTATTTCCCTAAATCGACAAAATCAGGGGAATTTGGCTCTCCGATGACCAGTCCCGTGAATTATCTCACCTTTTCAGTTGCGTGGTTTTCGCGAAACGCTATAGACCGCGCCCCCTTTTATCACTCTTGGCTTATGTCGAACATCATCGCAAAAATTAACAAAGAACAACTCAAGTCGGACCGTCACGGGTTCAACATCGGCGACACCGTGTGCGTCCACACCATCGTCAAAGAAGGTGAAAAAGAGCGCATTCAGAAGTACACAGGCGTCGTCATCGCTCGCCGTGGCTCCGACATCAATGCAGCGTTCACCGTCCGCCGTATCAGCTACGGAGAAGGTGTGGAGCGCGTGTTCCCGCTGCACTCGCCGCGTATCGCGAAGATCGTGGTGGAGCAGAGCGGTGCCGTCCGCCGCTCGAAGCTGAACTATCTCCGCAACCGCACCGGTAAGGCCGCTATGGCCGTGAAGGAGCGGGAAGTGGTCGCAGCGCCTGCGGCGTAGTTTTTTGTGAGAAGTGATTGGTGAATGGTGATTAGTCGCAAGCGATTGAATCTCCGCCTTCACGGTCGCGCGCGACACTTCGCTTGCGACCAATCACCACTCACAAATCACCAGTCACAGGTGCTCTCTTGAAGGGGGCAGTCACACAGATTTGCAGCCTCGCGCACGAAGACAAACTTCGGGCGCGAGGTTTGCGCTTTATCGCGGGAGTGGACGAAGCGGGCAGGGGACCGCTGGCAGGGCCGGTGGTCGCGGCGGCGGTGATTTTGCCCGCTGGCTACTCGCACCCGGTCCTGAATGACTCGAAGAAGCTCACTAGCCGGAAGCGCGATGCACTTTTCGCCGAGCTGACTGCGGATGCCGCGATCCTGTGGAGTGTCGCCGTGGTGGAGCCGGGGGAAATCGACCGCATCAACATCCTGCGGGCGACGCACGAAGGGATGCGCCGCGCCGTGGCGGGGCTGACGATGGTGCCGGAGCATGTGCTCATTGATGGGCTGCCGGTGCGCCCTTTTCCCATCGAGCAAACGGCGCTCGTCGGCGGGGATGGGCTGAGTTTCAGCATTGCCGCCGCCAGCGTGATCGCCAAGGTGACGCGCGATCGCCTGATGCTGGCGCTCGACACGCAATTTCCCATCTATGAATTCGCAAAACACAAAGGCTACGGAACCGCCGCACACCTCGCGGCGCTGAGGAAATATGGGCCTTGTCCGCATCATCGCCGCTCTTTTCTCCCGGTCCGCCAGGCCGAACTCGGGCTCTAGCGACCCTCGGCATCGGCTGGGCGCGAAGGGCGAAAAGCTGGCCGCAAAGTTCCTGCGGCGCTCGGGCTTCAAGGTTCTCTACCGCAATTATCGCCCGAAAGGCGGCGGCGAAGTGGACCTCGTCTGCCGCGACGGTGAGACGCTGGCGTTTGTGGAAGTAAAGACGCGGTCCTCGGATGAGTTTGGCCGTCCCGCCGACGCCGTGGACGGGGAAAAGCGCGAGCTGATCGCCCGTGGCGCGCGGTCATGGCTGCGGCTGCTGGGTGGGCGCGATGTGGTGGTGCGCTTCGACGTAGTGGAAGTCATCGCAGGCCGAGGAGCGCCCGAGTTCACCCTCCAAAAGGCGGCGTTCGTGCCGGAGAACACGCGGGTGTGAATCGCCAAATGGTTCGTCATTTCCCCCCGTGGATGAACTCCTCGGCGCTGATCGTGCCGTTTTTGTCCGCGTCGAACTGGATGAACCGTGCGGGCGCTTTGTCGGGGTCGGGCTGATTGGCCAGGAACTCTTCGCGGGTGAGTTGGCCGTCTTTATTCTTGTCGCGCTGGGCGAACATGGCGGTGCGGTCGGTTTTCGGCGTGGCGGGGCTGCGCCACTGCGGTTTTGCTTCGGGAAATTTCTCCGTGAGGATGGCGCGGAGTCGGGCGACGACGGCGGGGTTTTCGGCGGCGATGTTTTTCGTCTCCAGCGGGTCGGCGGTGTAGTCGTAGAGCTCGATGTCGGCGGTGTCTGCGGATGCGCCGGGGGCTTTCCATTCCACGAGCCGGTGCTGCGCGGTGCGGATGGCGCGGCCTAGTCGCCCGCCGCGTGGATAGCAGTGCATGATGAACTCTTTCCCCCCGGTGGCCGGGGCGCGGAGCGTGGCGGCGAAGCTGCGGCCGTCGGTGCGGGCGGGCGCTGGCAGTCCGGCGAGTTCGGCGAGTGTGGGGTAAAGGTCCACGGTTTCCGCGAGGCCAGCGGCGCGGCCTTTGGCGATGCCGGGGCCGGCGACGATGAGCGGGATGCGCGTGGCTTGCTCGTAGTTCGTGTGCTTGCACCAGAGGCTGTGGTCGCCGAGATGCCAGCCGTGGTCGCCCCAGAGGACGATGATCGTTTTCTCCGCGAGGCCCGTTTCGTCGAGCGCGTCGAGCACTTTGCCGAGCTGCGCGTCCATGTAGCTGATGGCGGCGTGGTAGCCGTGGATGAGGGTGCGCTGAAGGTCGTCGGGCAGCACGCCGCTCTCCGGGATGTCTTTGTATTGGCGCAGCTCGCCGCCAAATTGCGGCGCATACTTCGGCGCTCCGTCCGGCGGCGTGCGGCGCTCGGGCAGGGGGAAAGAAGCGCGGTCGTAGAGGTCCCAGTATTTCTTCGGCGCGCAGAAAGGGAGATGCGGCTTCAGGAATCCCACGGCGATGAAAAATGGCGTGCCCGTGCGCTCTTTCGCTGCGCGAAGTCGGGCGATGGCTTCGGTTGCCAGCTTGCCGTCGGGATAACTTTCATCGGGGACATCGGCGGCTTCGTAGGCGGCGCCGCGCGGGAGATTCTCCGGGCTTTTATTGGCGAAGTAAGCCTCCTCGCGCGTCAGCCCATCCTTCGCGCTGCTCTCCGGCAGCATGTAGGCGATGCTCTTCGCCTGCCAGTGCGGCACGCTCCACGACGCGGCATCCTCCCCGTTCCCGTGGCCGACGTGGAAAATCTTCCCCATCGCCTCCGCGCGCCAGCCGTTCGCGATGAAGTGCTGCGAGAGCGTCACCGCATCCGGCGCAGCTTTGCGGAAGTTCGTCCCGAGGTCGTAAATGCCCAGCGTCGTCGGGCGGAGGCCCGTCATCAGCGAATTGCGCGAAGGCGAGCAGACGGCTTGGTTGCAATACGCACGGTCGAAGATCACCCCGCGCGCCGCGAGTCGGTCGAGGTTCGGCGACTTCACCGTTTTGTCGCCGTAGCAGCCGAGCAGCGGCTTCAAGTCATCCACGCAAATAAGCAGGACGTTGGGCTTATCCGCAGCGCGGCAGGCCAGCGCGCAGAGGAGAAAGAGCAGTGCAGTTTTCATGGTCCGCGAGTTGTGGAGGAAAGTTGCGGTGAAGTGAATGCTTCCTTTTGAGCAAAGAACAGCGATGGCGAAAAAGAAGGCTTCCTGACCCCGACGGCACCCTCCGGGTATTACTCATCGCCCGTCCGCAAGCACCGGGAGTTTGATACGTTCGTAGAGCCGGGCAAACTGCGGGCTTGAACGCATCCACTCGGAACCGTAGCGTTCCAGCCATGAGCAGCATCGCCCAAGAACTCGATCAACAAATGAGCATCCTTGACCCAGCCACCGCGCGGCGCGTCGAGCAGCTTGTGCGTGATGCCCTCGCGCTGGCGAAGACAGCGAAAAACGGAGCGTGGCCTGCTGGCTATTTCGAGCAGACAGCCGGAGCATTGGCGGGCGAGCAATTCGAGCGTCCCGACCAAGGGACGCTGGAGCAAAGAGAGGCTTGGTAATGCCTTGGTTGCTCGACACAAATGCGTGGATTTTCTACCTAAAAAATCCCACTCACCGAATCCACGATGAGTTAGCGAAGCGAGAGCCAGACGACATTTTCACCTGTTCGATTGTTCGTGCCGAACTGCTCCACGGCGCGATGAAATACGGCATCCCTGAACGCCGAAGAGCCATCATTTTGAAAACCCTCGCACCCTATCGCTCTCTGTCATTCGACGATGCCGCCGCCGAGCATTACGCGCAACTGCGCCACGATCTCGAGCTGGCCCGCCAAATCATCGGGCCAAACGACCTCATCATCGCAGCCATCTGCCTCGCGAACGACATCACCCTCGTCACCAGCAACACTGCTGAGTTTTCACGAGTGGCAGGGCTGCGCGTGGTGGATTGGAACCAGATTACCTAAGCACACCTTCCAATTCCCAAAAAATGCCACCGACTTCCGTGACAGTTGCACCGCCTACTTCGCCAAAGTCCGCAAAATGAGCCCCGCGAAAAAGCGCGCTCGGCACCCTCAACCCCGACGGCACCCTCCGCCGCTACCCGATGGACCACGTCCCGCTCGTGCCGAGGAATTGAGGGCTGAGTTGGTAGCGTATGAAAACACTTTCTGTTCGATTTTCTCGCCTGCCCCCGATGCCTGGAAAACACACAATCCCGGCAAGGGCCATCCCGAGCAGCCTGCACGCTATGAGGCCGTCCACGCGGCGTTGGAAGCGGCGGGCTTGCTGGCAAAGGCAAAGCTCGTCGGCCCCCGCGCCGTGTCTCGCGAGGACTTGGAGTGGGCGCACGAGTCGCGCTCTTCTACGAACGGCTCGACGGTCGCGGGCATTGGTGGAAGTCCCGCAGTGAATCCACTCGTTGGTGTGTGCTGATTCTTTACTAATCGGTGTTCGTGGATTACTTCGTGCAGCACAGCCTGCCACACTCACTTTTTACTCCATGATTATTCGACGCACCTCAAAAACGGGACTCCGCTTTTTTCACCAAATCGAACCTCTTGAAGCTCGGATCGCTCCGGCGACTTTCCTCGTCACGAGTATTGCAGATAGTGGCCCTGGAACGCTGCGGCAGGCGATTGTTGATGCAAACGCTACGACGAATATCGCGGTCCCGGATGTGATCAATTTCAACCTCGGGACGGGGCCGTTTAAGATTCAGCCGCTCACGCAGCTCCCGGACATCACGGAGGCGGTGATTATTGACGGCTATTCGCAGGCTGGGGCTACGGCGAACACGCTGCCGACGGGCTCGAATGCGAACCTCATCATTGAGCTGAGTGGGGCGCTGCTTTCGTCGGGGAACGGGCTCGTTTTGGCGGGTGCCAATGGCGGGAGTACGGTGAAGGGGCTGGCGATCCATAGTTTCGGCACGGGTGTCAACGAGTCGGGCTACGGGATCATCATCGAATCGAACAACAATCGCGTCGAGGGGAACTTCATCGGGACGGATGCGACGGGTGTGGCTGATCTCTCGACGGAGAATAAGAACGCGGGGGTGCGAGTGGGCGCGTTCGGCCAGACGACACCGTTGTACACGGGGAATGTGATCGGCGGGACGACGGCGGCTGCGAAGAATGTGCTGACGGGGAATGCGTATGGCGTGCAGCTCGATGAGCAGTCGTTCAGCACTCAGATTTTAGGGAATTTGATCGGCTTGGATAAGAGCGGGAATACGGCCTACGGGAATACTCAGGCGGGCATCTCGGACTTCGGGGGAACCAATACGTTCATCGGCGATAGCACGGCGAACGGACGCAATATCATCTCAGGGAGCGGAGGGCCGGGGATTGCGCAGGGGGGCGGCGTGACGCCCCAGATTCGCGGGAACTACATCGGCACGAACGCGGCGGGCACAGCGGCGCTGGGGAATACGGGTGCGGGAATCCGAATCACGAATGATGCTTCGGGCGGGCTGATCGAGGGGAATTATATCTCGGGGAACGTCGCCGGCGGCATCCAGCTCGGCAGCCCGGTGGGCGATGGCGGGGCATTTAATTTTGAAGTCCGTGGGAACTTCATCGGGATCAGTTCCGGGGGCAGTCCGGTACCGAATGATGGGCCTGGAGTCGCGTTTTTCCAAGGTGCGTCGGGACACATCATCGGCAAGACGGCAGCAGGCCAAGACAACATCATCGCGTTTAACAAGGGCGCGGGAATCCAAGACTTCGGCGGTGGGACGAATAACCGGTTTTATCGCAACAACATCAACTCGAACGGCGGGCTGGAGATCGACCGGCAGGGTTTCAACGAAGACTTTTTCGGCGTGACGCCCAATGATTCGCCGGACGTGGACGGGGTGACGAATTGGCCCGTGATCCAGACGTTCAATAATACGGGCTCGGCGGTGACGCTGACGGGCTCGCTAAATGCGCTGACGAATGCGACGTATCGCGTGGAGTTTTTCTTGGCCCAGCGGGCGCAAGTCGATCTCTCGGGACATGGGGGCGGTGTCAGTTTTATAGGCTTCCAAGATGTCACGACGAACGGAGCAGGCGCGGGGACCTTCAATTTTAACATTGGGCTTTCCGCTCCACCCGACTCGTTTTTTACCGCGACGGCGACGCCGATGGCGGGGGGCTCGACTTCCGAGTTTGGCCCGACGACAGGCCCGACGGCCAGCTATACGTGGACGGGGGCGACGAATAGCGACTGGTTCACGCCGGGGAATTGGTCGCCTGCGGTGGTGCCGAGCCCGCTGGATAGTGTGACGTTTGCCAGCGGGACCATCTCGCTGACGGGGCCAGCGGCGGTAGCGAACTTCACGCACACGGGCGGGACGCTGGCGGGGACGGGCGAGCTGACTGCGCGGGACGCGCTGACGTGGAGCGGGGGTACGCACACGGGCGGGACGCTGCGGCTCGCTACGAGCGGGACGGGGACGATTGGCACGGGTGGCGCGGCGCTGACTTGGAGCGGCGGGGTGCTGGAGAACTTCGGGGCGCTGACGGTCAGTGGGCTCGGCGTGGATTTTAACCAAGGCAGCCTCGTGAATGGAGCGCAGACCGCCGTGGTGACGCTGAATGCGAGGCTGACGGATAGTGATGGCGCGGGCACTGTGGCGACGGTGAGTAACGGGGGGACTATCGTAAAAATGGGCAGCGGGTCGTTCGGCTTTGGCGGGATCAATGTGAGCAACTCGGAGACGATTCGCGCGGAGGCGGGGACGCTGGTGGTGGGCGGGATCACGCAATCCTCCGGGGTGCTCGAACTGGCGGGCGGGGGGATATTTTCGACAGGGCCGATCTCGCTGAACGGCGGCGAGCTGGTGGGCGCTGGCACAATCACCGGCAATGTCTCGAACTCCGGCGGAACGGTGTATGTCGGCGGCAAAGGTGCGGCGGGGACGCTGAATATCGCGGGCAATTACTCGCAAGGCTCGACGGGCTTTTTGAAGGTGGACCTCGGCGGCACGACGCCTGGCACGCAGCACGACCGCTTGAACGTCACCGGCAACACCGGCTTGGACGGCGCGCTGGAGCATGAGCTGCTGGGCACCTTCGTCGTCCGAGTGGGCGACTCGTTTAGTGTGCTGAGCAGCGGCACGCTCGGTGGCACGTTCAATTCGACCATCGGCTCGCCGCCGATTCCTACGGTCTATGCCGGTGGGCTGGTGAGTCTTACGGCGGTGGGCTTCAACGTCACGAATACGAACGACTCCGGCGCGGGCTCACTGCGGCAGGCGATCCTCGACGCGAACGCGCAGCCGGGGCTGGACTATATTTCCTTCAATATCCCCGGCGGTGGGCTCAAAACTATCGCACCGCTCACGGTGCTGCCAAGCATCGGCGACGATACGGTGATCGACGCCTATTCGCAGCCCGGCTCGGTATTGAATACGCTGGCCGTCGGCAGCAATGCGGCCCCGCTCATCGAGCTGAGCGGCGTGAATGTGCCGGGCACCGGGGGCTTTGAAAGCGGCCTCGTCGCGGCTTCGGGGAATGTCACCATCAGCGGCTTCATCATCAATCGCTGGGCGGATTACGGCATCACGGTGACGACCCCGACCAATGGCTCCACCATCACCGGCAACTGGATCGGCACGGACTCGACTGGCAACTCCGCACCCACGAATACGCAGACGGGCATCTTCATCGAAAATGCGCCGTTTATCAGCGTCGGCTCTACGCTTCCCAGAGGGAGGAATCTGATCTCTGGCAATAATGGCTACGGCGTCCATGTGTCGGGGGCTTCGTCCACTTCGACCTTCATCCAGGGCAACTACATCGGCACGAACGCCGCCGGAGGTGTCGCGCTGGGGAATGGGCTGGATGGCGTAAGAATGGAGAGCGGCAGTAACTTCATCGGCGGCGGTGGGGATGGGTCGGCCAATGTGATTTCCGGCAATTTGAAAGCGGGCATCGTAATCCTCGGCCCATCGGCAAGCGGAAATACGATCCAAGGCAACCTGATCGGCACGAATGCCAGCGGTACCGCGGCAGTCTCGAACAACGATCGCGGCATCAAGCTGGTGGCCTCCTCGGGGACCACCATCGGCGGCTCGTTTCACGACGCGGGCAACGTCATTTCTGGGAATCTAGCGGGTGGCTTTCAAGGCGAAGGCATCCTCGTGGACGGAAGCCAGAACAACATCATCCAAGGAAACTTCATCGGAACAAACAAGGCAGGCACAGCATCCATTGGGCTTCAAAGCTACGGCATCGAGCTTGCCAACGGCTCGATCGGCAACCGTATCGGCGGCTCAGCAAACTCGGGCGGCAACGAGGGCAACGTCATCTCCGGCAACCTCAACGGCGGCATCATCATCTCGGGAAACTCCGATGGTGCCATCATCGAAGGAAACCGGATCGGCACCGATGAGTTCGGCGTCGGAGCGTTGGGCAACGGCGGCGCGGGCATCGCCATAATCGTAGCGAGTAACTGCATCATCGGCGGAACGCCCGAGACGGCGAACATCATCGCGTTCAATGCGGGTCCGGGCGTGCAGGTCATCGATGCCGCCGCGAGCGGTAACACCATCCGCGGCAACTCCATCTATTCCAACACCGGGCTCGGCATTGATCTCGGCTCCACGGGCGTGACCGCCAACGACGCGCTCGATGCGGACTCGGGCGCGAATGGGCTGCTCAATTTCCCCACGCTCTCGACCTATATCGCCGGGGCGATGCCACTCGTCACCGGCACCTATAGCGGCCTCGCCAACCAGACGTTCACGCTCGATTTCTACGCCAGCAATACCGCCGACCCGAGCGGGAATGGCGAGGGGCGCTATTACCTCGGCGCGGCGATGGTGACTACAAATGGATCAGGCATGGCGTCCTTCACCGCGCCGCTAAACGGCTTCATCCCAGCGGGCGGGGTGATTTCCGCTACGGCGACGCAAAGCAGCAACTTCAATACGTCGGAGTTCTCCGGCGTCATCTCCACCTCCACGACGCGGACGTGGGACGCAGGCGGCGGCGGGAACACCGATTGGTTCACCGCAGCCAACTGGTCCGGCGACGTAGTGCCCGGCGCGGGCGACACCGCGATCCTGAATACGAATGCGACCATCACCCTTTCGGGCAATGCGAGCGTCTTCACGTTCACTCAGAGCACTGGCACTTTGACCGGCACGGGAACTTTGACGGTGAGCAACGATTTCGGCTGGTCCGGCGGCACGCAGAGCGGAACGGGTGTGACGAAAATCCCCGTGGGCGCGCTGTGGAACCTCACGAGCAACACCGGCAATATGATCCTCGACGGACGCACGGTGAACCTCGACGGCACGGCGAACTTCACGGGCACCGGTCCCGCTTTCCTGAATAACGGCGCGACGATCAACAACGCGGGCACGTTCCTTTTCGCCAATAACAACGACCTCGGCGCGACGAGCGGCGCGGGGACTTTCAACAACCTCATCGGTGCCGTCGTGCAAAAGAGCGCGGGTACCGGGCTCACAGACATCGGAGTGATCGGCGCGGGGAATTCCGTTTTCTTTAACAACGCGGGCACGCTCGGTGCGCAGGTGGGCACGCTTCGGCTGAACGATGGTGGCACCGACACGGCGGGTATTTTCAACGCGGCTCCGGGGGCGAAAGTGCAGTTCCAAGAAGGCACGCGAACAGTGAACGGCGCGACTGTGTATCAAGGCGGCGGCATCGTCCTGACGGTCAACGCGACGCTGAATCTGAACAACACCGTGACGCTCTCGGGCAGCGGGACCGACTTTCAAATCGGGACGGGCGCCACGGTAAATATCGTGGGCAGCGTCACCACACAGGCGGGCGCGGCTTTCGACCTCAATGGAGGCACCGTCACGGGATCGGGTTCGTTGAGTGTTTCGGGCTCGTTGTTATGGGATGCGGGAACGCTGACGGGCAGCGGCACGACGAGTGTTCTCGTGGGCGGCACTCTGCAATTTGCAACATCGGCGGACAAGACGCTCGACGGGCGCACGCTCGATGTCGCGGGCAGCACGAACCTGAGCAACGGGCGACTGCTGCTGAACAACGGCGCGATCTTTAACAACAGCGGCGTGCTACAAGTCTTCGGCGATCCCGACATCAACTCAGCGGCGGGCGCGGGCGCGTTTAACAACCTGACGGGTGCCGTCTTCCGAAAAGTCAGCGGTGCGACGATCACGGAGGTCGGCTCGCCAGCCGGCGGCGACGTGGCGTTTTCCAACGCGGGCACTGTGGAAGTGCAGAGCGGCACACTGCAATTTAGCGACACTTTCACGCAGAGCGCAGGGTCCACGATTTTCTCCGGCGGCGTTATCGAGGGCGCGAGCGGGATGACGTTTGCGGGGGGAGTGGTGACGGGGACGGGCACCTTCATCGGCAACATCAATAACACTGGTGCGGTTTTCCGGCCCGGTGGCAGTGGAGCGGCGGGCTCGATCCAGATTTTTAGCGGCAGCTACACGCAGGGCGCAGGCGGCACGCTTGCGGTGGAGCTGGGCGGGACGGGGGCGGGGCAGTTCGACGTGCTGAGTGTGGGCTCGGGCTCGACGCTGGATGGCACGCTGGATATTGCGCTGATCAACGGTTTCTCCGTGGGCGCGGGCAATAGCTTCCGAGTGGTGCAATCGAGCGGCAATCCGGGCACCTTTTCGACGCTCACGGGCGCGACCGCTGGCCTCGCGCAGGCGGCGGATGCGACGGGGCTCGTGATCGCGTCCACGGCGTCGGCCACCTACGTTTGGGATGGCGAGGCGAGCAACGATTGGTTCAACCCGATCAACTGGAATCTCAACAGCGGCGTGCCCGGTCCATCGGACACGGCGATCCTGAATATCAATGCAACCATCACGCCCTCTGGGGCGGTGACGGTGGGCACTTTCCAGCAAGCGGCTGGCAGCATCTCGGGCAACCCCTCGGTGACTGTGCTGAACGCCTTCGACTGGTCGGGCGGCACTGTGGACCTCCTGCTGACGCTGGGCAGTGGCGGCACATCCACTATCAGCGGCACGGCGGCGAAACTGATCACCGGCGCGGGCGGCTCCAGAGGAATCGTGAACCAAGGCACGATCAACTACAGCAGCACCGGCACGTTGGATTTCCAAAATGGGGGCTTCCTCAGCAATGAGGTCGGCTCGACTTTTAATCTGACGAGCGATGCCACGATGACGCACACGGGCGGCGGCGGCTCGTTCTTCGGAGTCGCGGGCACTTTCAATAAAGCGGGCGGCACTGGGGCGAGCACGTTTGGCACGACGAACTTCTCCAACACCGGCACGATGAACGTGCAGAGCGGCAGTATGGAAATCACAGGCGTCATCGCGACAGGCGCGGCGGGTGGGCCGAATGGCAGCTTCAACGTGGGGACGGGTGCGACGGTCACTTTCTCCGGCGATGCGAACTTCGTGAACACGACCTTCTTCGGCACGGGCACGAAGCGCTTCACGGGCGGGAACATTGGGCTTTCCGGCAACATCGTGGCGGGCGGGCTGGAGATCGCCTCCGGCACTTGGACGGGGACGAGCACCATCACCGATACGCTGACTTGGACCGCAGGCAATCTCGTCGGCTTGCCCACGATTGCAGTGGGCGGCACGCTGAACTTGAGCGGCTCGGGGCTGAAGTTCATCTCCGGTTCGGGCGGCTTCAATGGCTTCATCAACGAAGGCACGATGATCTGGAGCGGCACGGGAGACTTCCAGATCGAGAATGGCGGCTTCGTGGATAACCGAGTGGGCGCGACCTTCGAGGCGCGTGCGAATGCTTCGATATTTCAGACCGGCCCCGGTGCCTCGAACTTCGTCAACTCGGGTACTTTCGTCCGCTCGGTCGGCACGGGCACGGCCTCGGTTTTGATCAACTTCATCACCACCGGTATCGTGCGTCCAGAAAGCGGCACGCTGGCCTTTGACAACTACAGCCCCACGAGCGGCTCGACGGTGCTCGGAGGCGGCACTTTGAG
>CAMDQC010000116.1 GCA_945905735.1 Prosthecobacter debontii
AAAAAACGCCCCGCAGAACCGAACCCGCAAGAAACGCCCCGCCGCGCTCCGCCATTCTCCCGCATCAAACGCACATCGGGCGAAAATCCACTTGGCAACTGCTTGACGAATAGACTGCATTTTTACGCAAAAACGTGCGCGACGGTGCAAAACGGTCCTCGAAGCTCTTTCCCTCTGGAACCCTCTATTTATCAGCTTTCCAGAGGGAAACAAGGAGCGCGCCCGCCGCGGCTCGAACGCGGAACCTGCGGTTTAGAAGACCGCTGCTCTATCCAGTTGAGCTACGGGCGCATGGCGGCACCATAGTCGTGTCTATTCCGTTTCGGCAAGGATCACTTCTGCATGGTCTGCCTGCGGAGTTGCCCGCAGGCGGCGGCGATGTCGTGGCCTTTTTCGCGGCGGATGGTGGCGATGCAGTTGGAGCGTTCGAGGACGGACATGAAGGCGTCTTGGCGGGATTCGTCGGGGCGCTCCCAGGTGAGCCCTTCGACGTGGTTGTAGGGGATGCAGTTCACTTTTGCGCCGACGTGTTTGACGATGCGGGCGAGGTCGGCGGCGTGGGAGGTGTCGTCGTTGACGCCTTTGATGAGGATGTATTCGAAGGTGATGCGCTGCTTCTTTTTCGTCGTGTAATATTCGCAGGCGTCCACGAGTGCGGCGATGGGGTACTTCTTGTTGACGGGCATGATTTGCTCGCGGACGGCGTCGGTCGCGCCGTGGAGGGAGATGGCGAGGCGGATCTGTTTGGGCTGTTCGGCGAGCTGGCGAATTTGCGGGGCGAGGCCGCTGGTGGAGATGGTGATGTGCCGCGCGCCGAGGCCGATGCCCCACTCGGAGTTGATGATGGTGATGGCCTTCATGAGGTTCGGGAAATTTGCCAATGGCTCGCCCATGCCCATGAAGACGATGTTGTTGATGCGCTCGCCGGAGAGTCGCTCGACTTCCATAAATTGCCCCGCGATTTCCGCCGCCGAGAGGTTGCGTGCGAAGCCGTCGAGCCCGCTTGCGCAGAACTTACAGCCGTAGGCACAGCCGACTTGGGTGCTCATGCAGATGGTCCGCCGGTCGCTGGCATCGCCATACAATGCGGGCGATGCGGGGATGAGGACGCTCTCGATGAGCGCGCCGTCGGGGAGGCGGAAGAGGAATTTCTGGGTGGTGTCCTTGGAGCCGAGCACGCGCACATTTTCTAGCCGGACGAATGGGAACTCTGCGACGAATAGTGCGCGGAGTGCGGCGGGGAGGTCGGTCATTTTTTCGTAAGACTCGGCGCGTTTTTCGTAGAGCCAGCGCATGACTTGGCCGGCGCGGTATTTCGGCTCGCCGAGCGCGATGAGGCGTTCTTCGAGTTCAGGAAGCGTGAGATTTTGGAGCGCGAGAGTTGGTGTAGTCACAGATGTGGCGTTGCCTTACGGCATTGGCGGGAGGATGGGAATGAGAATGACGCGGGGGGAGTGCGGGCGAGTGGTCGCTGCTCGCCTTCAGTCGCAGTGTTCGTCGGCTTCGACGGCCCCGGCTTTCTCCAAGATGCGCATGGATACGCGGGCGATGAGGGCGAGGGTGATGGCGCTCGGGATGATGATGGCGAGCCAGATGAGCCAGTCGGATGCGGTGATGGTTTTGACGCCGTGGATGGCCTCGATGCCTGTGCGCGAGATGCTGCCCAGGTAGGTGTAAAGGAGGAGGCCGGGGGCTTGGCCGAGGGCGGTCCAGAAGAGGCATTGGGCGAGGGGAACGCGGGTCGCGCCGTAGAGGTAGTTGAGCAGGCTGCTGGGGGCGAGCGGGTGGAGTTGGGTGAGGAAGATCACGCGCCAGCCTTCGGTGGCGATGGCGGCGTCGAGCGCGGCCCAGCGGGGCTGCTGAAGGAATCTGCGCTCGATGAAGCCGCGGGCGAAGGTGCGGGCGATGAGATTGGCGACCCATGCGGCGAGAAGGGCACCGATGAGGTTGAGTGCCCATCCTTTCCAGACGCCGAAAAGCAGCCCGGCCCCGACTGCGAGGAGGCCGCCGGGGAGGAGCAGGACGTTGCACAGCGCTAGGAGCAGGGAGTGGAGCAGGGGAGCGACGGCGGGCATTTTCGCGAGGCTGCGCTGGAGGTCGGCGATGCGCTCCGCGATGGGGAAAAAGCGGGCAAGCGTGAGGATGAGGACGGCGACAAAAAGGAGGACGCTAAAGTGCGTGAGGATGGCGCGGTTGGTCTTGGTCACGGGGCTTGGAGCGCGGCGCGTAGGCTCTCGATTTCGGGGTGGCCGGGACGGATAGCGTGTGCTTTCTCGATGGCTTCGAGAGCGCCGGTGCGGTTGCCGAGTTTGCTGCGCGATTCGGCGAGGAAGAACCACGTCTTGGCGTCGGCGGGGTCGAAGCGGAGGGATTCGCTGAAGTAGCGTTCGGCTTCTGCCCATGCTTCGCGGCGGGTGGCGATGATGCCGAGATTCGTAAGCGCGCCATCGTGGCCGCGTTCGGGGTTCGCTGCGATGGAGAGGGCGAAGGCGCTGCGGTAGCAGGCTTCTGCGCGGGGGATGTCGCCTTTTTCCATCCAGAGATTGCCCATGGCGAAGACGAGGTCGGCATTTTCGGCGACGTAGGCGTAGGCGGTTTCGAGGTTGCGCTGTGCGCGGTCGAGCGCGGCTGCGTCTTTGGTGGCGGCGGCAGTCTGTGTGGCGCGGATTCCTGCTTTGTAGAAATCGAGCGCCCAGCCGACATCCACGCGGCTCTGCGTGCAGAACCACGCGGCCCCGGCGAGAGCCGCGATGGAGATGAGTGCCGCTCGCCATTCGCTTTGCCGGAGGCGGTCCCAAAGAATCGCGAGGCCGCCGACTCCGAGGAGGATGAGGCCCGGTGCGGCTGCGAGCCGGTAGCGTTCGGTGATGAAGACGGGCATGAGCGAGCCGATGTGCAGGCACACAGCGCCGATGACCCAGCGGCTCGCCTTCCAGCGCGCCCAGCAAAACGGCAGCCCTGCCAGCCCGAGTGCCGCGATGAAGCCGAAGCGAAGACCGGGCGGCACGGCGCCTTCGTCGCGGAGCAGCTTGAGGATGCTGAGGTCGTCGTATTGATACACGTTCCAGAAGTTCTCGAACTTCACCCAGAGCAGTCGCAGCCAAGCGCCGGGGTGCTCGCGCATGAAGGTGTGGGCCTTGGTTTTCCAATAGGCGGAAATCTCCGAGCGCGGCATTGCGCGGCCATTTTCTTTCTGTGGGATGAGTTCGGAGTCGCGCAGCATTCCCTCTTGCGAGGAGCTCATCGTGGACGGGATGCGCGTGTAGCCGTTCGCCTCGGCGTTGTTGCCGATGTAGAGGTTCAGCCCATCGTGCGCGGAGAGGAAGACGTTGTCTTTTGCCACGAGGCGGTTGTGCAGCCAGACGGGCGAAGTCGCGAGATAGACGCCCGACAGTAGCAGTGCTGCGCGGGCGGAAATGGCGAAAAGTGAAGGCCGAAATCGCCAGAGCGCCACCACCGCCGCGATGGCGGTGAGCGCGGTCGCGAGTCGCGGTGTGTTAAAGTCAAATGCCGCCGAGAAGCTGGACGATACGGCGAATGCGCCGGCGAGCGCGGCGAGGAGAGAGATGACGCGCTTTTCGCCCCGCCCGCTCGTCACTGCAATACACAGAAGCATCAGCGGGAGCATCATGAGGATTGTCGCTACGGTCGCCGCGAGCAGGCCCATCCCGAGTCCCACGAGAAGCCATGTTCTTCGTTGCGGTGCTTGCTCGGATTGCACCGCACGCAGGATGAAAAATGCAGCGCCCCAATACCCGCAAATCACCCACGACGTAGGCATGAGGATGGCCGCAAACACTTGCGCCGGGGTCATCGCCAGCCAAACCACGGAGGCCGTGAGTGCGAGCTTTTCTCCACCGAAAATACGTCGCCCGATGAGGAAGATGAATGTAGTAGTGAGGGCGTGAAAAAGGGCGTTCAACTGCCCTAGGAGAAACGGCGAAAACTCGGGACTGTAGCCTCCCGTCACTGAGTAAATCGCCGCCAGCGCGTAAGCGAAGCCGGGCATCCCGTAGAACGCCTTGCCATCGGACCATTGCCCAGAGCCGATGCGCAGCGCCCAGTCGTTGTAAAACTTCATGTCGTCGCTGTCGGGAGGGAAATAGCGAGTCTCTGCGATGGAGTAGAGGATCAGAAACTGGATCAGGAAAGCGCCTGAAAACACCCAGATAGCCGCTGGGATTTGCTTTAGACGTGAGGTGGGCGTGCCTCTCATTTAGATAGTGGCACTGCTATTTTGATAAATTTCATAATTGGCCCGCAGGCTTGGCACCGCGGCTGCTTAAAGTGGATCCGTTGCTGGTAACCGCAGCAAAACTAAATACAAAACAAACAAACGAAATAATACAATGCTACAGAAACTAAACACCAAACGCGGGGGCTTCACGCTCGTCGAAATCATGATCGTGGTCGCCATCATCGCCCTTCTGGCGTCGATTGCCGTCCCGAACTTCCTACGCAGCCGCCGCCGCGCTCAAGCGACACAGGTCCTTCAGGATCTGCGCATGATCGATGCAGCGATTGACCAGTATGCAATTGAGAACAACAAGTCCGCATCCTCAGGGGTGAGCTGGACGGATGTTCGCGGTTACCTGAAACAGGGCAGCCGCTTGGAGACCTCCGACGCGAAAGACATCATCGGCAACACGTTCACCATTCCTGCGGTGGACACGGCTCCGAAGGTGCCGACGGCAACATTCAACGCGCTCTCGAACGAAGCCCCCACATCGTTCTGGTCGCCGTTCAACCTGTAATCCTCGGTTGACATAATCATTCGCAGCACCCGACTGGCCGCAAGGTCAGCCGGGTGTTTGCTTATACACTCAGTTCAAATGCACCAGAGACAAGACACCAAACGTGGGGGCTTTACGCTCGTCGAAATCATGATCGTGGTCGCCATCATCGCGCTTCTTGCGTCGATTGCCGTCCCGAACTTCCTGCGCAGTCGCCGCCGTTCACAAGCCACGCAGGTTCTGCAAGACCTGCGAATGATCGATGCGGCGATTGACCAGTACGCAATTGAGAACAACAAGTCCGCATCCTCAGGGGTGAGCTGGACGGACGTTCGCAATTACCTAAAACAGGGCAGCCGCCTTGAAACCTCCGGTGCGAAAGACATCATCGGAAATACGTTCATCATTCCTGCGGTGGACAGCGCTCCCCAAGTGCCAGCAGCGACGTTCAACGCGCTCTCGAACGAGGCCCCCACATCGTTCTGGTCGCCGTTCAATTTCGAAGGCTGATCCCTTCCCTGAGCCGGGGAAACCCTCACAGCACCTGGGTTTGATTCAACTCCCAACTAAGGAACCGACGCGCAGGGCATCTCTAGCCGTTGCATGAATCGTATCTATCCAGTGTTTTTCGCGATGACTTTCTCGCTCCACGCGCAGCAGCAGGCGGTGCCGCCGGACCATGCGGAGCGGATGGGCAAAGGGCTGGAGCTGTTTCGTAAGGAGGTGGCGGGCATTTTGAAGGAAAATTGTGTGAAGTGTCACGGCGGGGAGAAGACGAAGGGCGACTTCAATATGGCGACGCGGGAGTCGTTGCTGCGCGGCGGCGCGGAGGGCTTGGCGATGAAGCCTTTCTCAGCGGCGGAGAGCGTGATGTTGAAAATGATGCGCCACGAAGAAGAGCCGCACATGCCGGAGAAAAAGCCGCGTCTTTCGGACGAGGTGATCGCCAAGGTGGCGGCGTGGATTGACCTCGGTGCGCCGTATGATGCGCCGCTCGTGGCGGGCGCGGTGGTGCGGGATAAATCGGTGGTGTCGGAGGACGACCGGAAGTGGTGGGCCTTCCTCCCGCTGCAAAAGCCCGCGCCGCCGAGTGCGGGGCATCCGGTGGATGCTTTTCTAAAAGCGAAGGCGGCAGGGAAGGGGATCGCGTTTTCGCCGGAGGCGGAAAAGTGGACGCTCATCCGCCGGGCGACGCTGGACCTTACGGGGCTGCCGCCGACGCCGGAGGAAGTGGCGGCTTTTCTCGCGGACTCGTCGCCGGATGCTTGGGAAAAGGTCATCGCTCGGCTGCTGGAATCGCCCCGCTACGGCGAGCGCTGGGCGCGGCAGTGGCTGGATGTGGCGCGCTTTGCGGAGAGCAGCGGATTTGAGCACGACTACGATAGGCCGCACGCTTTTCACTACCGCGATTTTGTGATCCGCGCGGCGAATGCAGATATGCCGTTCGACGAGTTCACCCGCTGGCAGCTCGCGGGCGATGAGTTCGCGCCGGGGAATACAGAGGCGATAATGGCGACGGGCTTTCTCGGCGCGGGCGTCTTCCCCACGCAGATCACGGCGAACGAAGTGGAGCGCACGCGCTACGATGCGCTCGATGATATGTTGGCGACGACGGGCAGCGCGTTCCTGGGGCTGACGGTGGGTTGTGCGCGCTGCCACGACCACAAGTTCGACCCGATCCCGACGAAGGATTATTACCAGATGCTCGCGACTTTCACGACGACGGTGCGGAGCAATGTGGACCTCGTCCTCGACTCGGCGGCTGCTGCGAAAACGAAGGCGGAGTACGATCAGAAGCGCGTGGAGTTGCTGGCAAAAGTCGCTGTTTATGAAAAGGAGCTGCGCCCGAAACTGGATGCGTGGATCGCCAAGGCCGAGCTGCCGAAAGGCGCGGTGCAAGTTGCGGTGCTCGACAGCATCACGGCGCGCGGCGGCGCGAAGTTCACGGACCTCAAGGATGGCTCGTGGCTGGCCAGCGGGGCGAACCCGGCGGCGGATACTTACACGCTCACGACGACGACGAGAGCGCGGCAAATCACGGGCATCAAGCTGGAGGCGCTCACGCACGAGTCGTTCCCATCGAAAGGCCCCGGGCGTGCGAGCAACGGGAACTTCGCGCTGAGCCGCATCACGGTGAGCGCGACTCCGCTGGCGGGCGGCGCGGCGCGGGAGGTGAAGCTCTCGGCGGCAGAGGCGACGCACCAGCAAAACACGGGCTCGCTTTCCGTAGCCTCATCGCTCGACGCGCAGCCGAGCACCGGCTGGGCGGTGGATGCGGGTGGCATCGGCAAGGACCAAGCGGCGGCGTTCACTTTCGCCGAGCCGCTCGACCTCGAAGGCGGCGCGAAGCTCACGGTGACGCTGGAGTTTGCCGTGAACACCGCGCACTGCATCGGGCGGCCCCGGCTGGGCATCTTCACCGGCGACGCGCCTTCGCTGAAATCGCAGAGCCTCCCCGCGAATATCGCCGCACTGGAGCCGAAGATTCGCGCGCATTCCCCGCTCGCCCCAGCCGAGGCGGAGACGCTGTTTGCATGGTGGAAAGAGCGCGACGACAAGCTCAAGAAGCTGAACGCAAAAGTCACCGAGCACGACAAGGCCGCGCCGAAAGGCACCACGCCCGTGATGGTCTGCGCCGAGGGCTACAAGCCCATCGTCATGCACTCGCAAGGCGCACCCTTCCTGCCCGAGACGCACATTCTAAAGCGCGGCGACACGAACCAAAAGCAAGCCGTCGCCCAGCAGAGCTTCCTGCAAATCCTCACCCGCGACACGAACACCGACCGCTGGAAGTGGACCCCACCCACTGGTGCGAAATATTCCGGGCGGAGGCGCGTGTTGGCAAATTGGCTCACCGATGTGGAGCACGGCGGCGGCACGCTCATGGCCCGCGTCGCCGCGAACCGCGTGTGGCAGCAGCACTTCGGGCGCGGCATCGTCGCGACGCCCAATGACTTCGGCAAAACCGGCGCGCTTCCCACGCATCCCGAGCTGCTCGATTGGCTCGCCGGCGAACTCCTGCGCGGCGGCTGGAAGCTCAAGCCGCTCCATCGCATCATCATGACGAGCGCCGCCTATCGGCAGAGCAGCATCGCCGACGCCGCGAAGACCGCCGCCGACTTGGAGAACGTGTACTTTATGCGCCGCATCCCGCGCCGCCTCGAAGGCGAGGCCGTCCGCGACAGCGCGCTGGCCGCATCGGGCCTGCTCGATACGACGATGTTTGGCGCGGGCACGCTCGACGAAGCCAGCCTGCGGAGGAGCATCTATTTCCGCGTAAAGCGCAGCCAACTCGTGAACTCCATGGTCGTCTTCGATGCGCCCGAGCCGCTCAGCAGCCAAGGTAGCCGCCCCACCACGACCGTGGCCCCGCAAGCCCTGCTCTTGATGAACAGCCCGCAAATCCGCAAATGGGCCACCGCCTTCGCGCAGCGAGTGAGCAAAACGGACGACCTCCCAACCATCGTGAAGCACGCCTACGCCATCGCCCTCAGCCGCGAGCCCCACGCCACCGAGCTGCGAGCCGCCGTCGCATTCATCCAAAACGGACTGCCCGCAGGAAAAGAGAAGGCGCTCGCCGACTTCTGCCAGGCGCTCCTTTCGACGAACGAGTTCGCGTATTTGAACTGAGCCCGAGCGCGGCGATTATCGGGTGCGTTTTCGTTTCGCGGGGCTTGCGGTGAGCCGCGCGACCATACTTTCCAGCGCGGCGAGGCCGAAGCTGATCTTTTTGAAGAACGACGGATTGTGCGACACGAGGACGAACTGCGGGTGCGGTGCCCAGAGCCGCCGCAGCTTTGCATCTAGAACAACGGCTTCCTCGATGGACTCGTTGCGCACGGGATTCCCGCCCTCGATGGAAGAGCCTCCGACTGCTGCGGATTCGAAAAAGATCACGGCATCGTAGCGGCGGAGTTCTGCCTCATGCGTAGTGCCAATAGCGGCGAAGTAGTCGCCCGGCTCACCCGGCCAATACGCTGCGCCGTCGATCGTGCCCCGGTCGCAGAGTAGCGTGCGATCGGGATAAAGCGCCGCCTGCACGTCTTCGAGATGTCGTTGCACATGGAAGATCGCAGTCTGCGCGAATCGCTGTGCCAGCGGCTTGGGCGAGCGTGGGAACCCTCCTTGAAAAAGAATCGTCGCTGCTTCGGGAACGATAACGACGCGGTCCCCAATCTCGCGCCGGAACAGATCGGCAGCCGTAGTTTTGCCGCCGCCGGGGCCGCCGGTGACGACGATGCGACAGCAATCCGAGCGATGGAGTTTCTTTTTCATAGCGGTGTGTTGTCTCACACGGCGACCGACTGCGCCCGCCAATAGTTGCCGATGTGCGACCACTCCTTGTTCAGATCATGAGGCAAAGGGAGGTGGGAATCTTGGCAATCAATGGTGAGTGCATTCACGGCGAACCGGGATACCGTCTGAACCATGAAGACAATCCTCATCGCCTACGACGGCTCTGCGTGCGCCGACTCTATCGTCACCGAACTTCGCCACGTCGGTCTCCCAGCGCGATTGGATGCGCATATCATCGCTGTGGAAGAGCCCTTTGTGCTTCCCATCGTGGAACCGGGAATGTGGGCACCCATCCCCCCGGTCTTGCCATCACTGCCCAGTGTTGAGGAGGTAAAGGAGCAGTTGATCGCCAAGGCCGACGAGACCGCTGCGAAAGGAGCGGAGCAGGTCCGCGCTGCTTTCCCGTCGTGGAAAGTGAGCTGCATGGGAAAGGTGGATTCCGTCGCCCGCGCGATCAATCGGCGGGCGGAGGATCTCGATGCGGACGTCATCTTTATCGGCTCGCATAGCCGCTCGCTCGTCGGGCGATTCTTTCTCGGCAGTGTTTCACACAAGGTCGCGGCAGAGGCAAAATGCTCGGTCCACATTTGCCGTCCAAAACCACCGTTCGGCGTGGGGCCGCGAGTGGTCGTTGCCGTGGACGGTTCGGCGGCGTCCGCCGTTGCGGTGAGCGCGATCCTCGCTCGCGAGTGGCCGACCGGCACCGTCGTGGCGGCGGTCAGTGTGATCGAAAGCCCCTTCGGAATCGGCCAGGACTTCGCCGGGGAATACTCGGATGAATGGCTGCGGATGCGGCTGCGCGAGCCGGGGCACGAACGTGATGAGCGGCTCTCATGGCTGGAAAAGGCAGCCGACAGCGCCCACCAGAAACTTCACGCCGCAGGCATCAATTCCGAAGCACACACGCTCATTGGCTCACCAAAACACACGCTCCTTTCGTGGGCCGACGAGTGGAAGGCCGACTGCATTTTCGTAGGCGCATCGGGCACTCAACACCCCGGCGGCGGAGCATTCGGCACAGTCGCCTCTGCGATTTCCGTGCGGGCGCACTGTTCGGTCGAAATCGCCCGCGTTCGGCCCGTCGAGGTCATCGCCAACGGCCCAGCGCTATAGTCATTTCAAGACGATAGACTCTTCGGGAAGCCTGACGCCCCTACATGCGCCGCAGTCCGAGTGCTTTGATCCGTGAGGCGAGGGTCGTGGGTTTCATGTGGAGGAGCGCGGCGGCGCCGTCGGGGCCGAAGATTTTTCCGGCGGTTTGTGCGAGGGCGGCGGTGATGCTTTCGCGTTCGCGCTGTTTGAGGTCGGTGCGAGTGAAGACGGTTGCGTTTTCAAGTGCGGGCTTGGGGCTCGGAGCAGCGGGGGCGTCGAAAACCAGTGGGCCGTTTTGCGCGAGGATGACTGCGCGTTCGATGGTGTTTTGCAGTTCGCGGACGTTTCCGGGCCAATCCTGCGCGGCGAGTTCGCGGGCGGCGGCAGCGCTGAGTTTGGGCGGGCGGCGGTTCATGCGTTTTGCAGCGGTGCGGATGAAGTGTTCGGCGAGCGTGGGAATGTCGTCGCGTCGTTCGCGCAGCGGCGGGCTCTCGATGGGGAAGACGCTGAGCCGGTAAAAGAGATCCTGCCGGAATCGCCCGGCTGCGACTTCGGCGCGGAGGTCGCGGTTCGTGGCGGCGAGGATGCGGACGTTCACTTTGCGCGTCCGTGTGTCGCCGACGCGCTCGATTTCCTGCTCTTGCAGAACGCGCAGGAGTTTGGCCTGCATGGGGAGGGGGACTTCGCCGATCTCATCGAGGAAAAGCGTGCCGCCATCGGCGAGTTCGAAGCGCCCGGCTTTGTCGCGGAGCGCTCCGGTAAATGCGCCGCGGACGTGTCCGAAGAACTCGCTCTCGAACAGCGCCTCGGGCACGGCACCGCAGTTCACGGTGACGAGCGGGCGCCCATTGCGCGGGCTGCGTTCGTGGATTCCGCGGGCGATGAGTTCCTTACCGGTGCCGCTCTCGCCGGTGATGAGAACTGTGGCATCGGTCGGCGCAACGAGGTCGATTTGCTGGAGCATTTTGCGAAGCGCGGGGCTGTCTCCGATGATTTCGCTGGCGCCGCGCTGGGCGGTGACTTCTTCGCGGAGGTAGTTGATTTCTTCTTCGAGCCGCTCTTTGAGAAAGGCGATTTCCTCGAACGCGTTCGCATTGGCGATGCTCACGGCGGCATGGTCGGCGAAGACTCGCAGCCATTCGAAGTCGGCAGCGTCAAGCAACAAGCGGTCGAATATGGCGAGCACGCCGAGCACTTCGCCGCGAAAGACGAGCGGATGACCGGCGAAGCTCTGGACTCGTTCGTGCAAAAACCATTCGCGGTCTGCAATCCATGCCTCCGAGCCATGAACCCCGGCGAGGAGCAACGGCTGCCCGCTCTTCGCAATTTGCCCGATTTTCCGCACGCCGAGCGGGAAGCGGCGAAATGTGCCGTCGGTCCGCGTGTGGTCGCGGTCCGGGTCGGCAGAAGTGCCTGCGCTGGCGACGAGATGCAGACAGCGCGTCTGGTCGGGGCATTCTTCGCGGAACCGGCACGCCGAGCAGAGGTCGCCGGGATTCAGCAGCCAAATCCGGGCGAGCGCGACGTGCTCGCACTTGGCGATTCCGCTGACGATAGAGCCGAGCACTTCGGGCAGTGTTCGGTTTTGGGCCATTGAGACCATGATCTTTGGGAAATCGGCGCAGTTCACTTGCGCGGAACTACGAGATACCGTTCCTCAAAGCAACGAGTAATCGTAAGTAACGAGATGTCGTAGCGCCTCGCCGAGCAGTGAAACCGATCGTCTTTCTCTGTAGGGTGCGGCAGTTTTCCATTCCGGAGGCCGTGGCACGCGTAGTGATAAAGAGGATCGGCATGCAATCCAACGCTTCCGCATTCATCCACTTCGTCTTCGTCCTGGCTTTCCTCGGCACGCTCGTCGCAGGCGTCATTTTACTCAAAAACGCCGACCGACTCTTCGGCACCGATGCGGAGATGCCGAGCGAGAACAGCAGTTCGCGCTCATACGGCAAAATGCAGGCGCTCGTCATCTGGGCGCACGTCGCGCTGCTCACCGGAGCGTTCGCATTCCTTCTCCACTGAACCAATCCAATCCACATAAAATGAACACACTCGACCTCACACAACGTCCACCACGCAGCCCGCGCGTCCGCCTTGGCGGATACGCCATGCTCGCCCGCGTCATCGACAAAGCCCGCGCATTGATCGCCGGCAAAATCGGCGACTACAAATACAACAACCCGATGGACCAGCATTTTTTCGGCTTCACCGGCATCGCGCCGGATGCCCTCCTGGAGCAAGCGAAGACCGGCGCGGGCGATTGGGCGCTGCTCGTTTGGGTCAACGAGAACGCAACGCCGAAACGTGCGCCGCACGAGATTCGCTCTTGGACGGAATGGCTCGAAACGATGCCCGTTGGCGAGGCCGAAGACCTGGAGTGGTTCGCGGCGCAGGCGAAGCGCATCAACCCCGCGCGCACCGATTTGCAAACCATCATGGACTACCTCGATGCCGACGACCACGTCAGCTTTGGCGGGGCCGCTTGAACGATGAACCCGCCACGCCCACCGCTCCCGCCTTTCACCGAGGAAACCGCGCGGCAAAAAGTGCAACTCGCCGAGGACGCCTGGAATTCCCGCGACCCCGAGCGCGTCTCGCTCGCCTACACGCCCGACACCGAGTGGCGCAACCGCGCCGAGTTCCTGCACGGACGCGAGGAAGTCGTCGCCTTTCTCCGCCGCAAATGGGCGAAGGAACACGACTATCGCCTGCGCAAAACGCTGTGGGCGTTCACCGGCAATCGCATCGCCGTGCGCTTCGAATACGAGTGGCGCGACGACGCCGGTCAATGGTGGCGCGCCCACGGAAATGAGAACTGGGAGTTCGACGCCGACGGCTATATGGCAAAGCGCTACGCCAGCATCAACGACGAACCCATCGCAGAAACCGACCGCCGAATCCGCTAAACACTATGGCCGCAAAATTCATGCAAATCATGCTCACGCCAGCCGTCCAGGCCGCGCAGGAGCGATACTTCGGCAAACACCAATCGGTAGCGCAAGCACCCGAGCGCGATCCTTTTACCGACGACGAAGCCGCCTTCATCGCCGCGCGCGACAGCTTCTACATGGCCACGACCAATCCCGACGGCTGGCCCTACATCCAGCACCGGGGCGGGCCGGCGGGCTTTCTCAAAGTGCTCGGGCCGCACTTGCTCGGGTTCGCCGACTTCAAAGGAAACCGCCAGATGCTCACCACGGGCCATCTCGACCTCAACGATCGCGTCGCCCTTTTCCTCATGGACTACCCAAACCGCGACCGCCTGAAAATCCTCGGCCACGCCCGCGTCCTCAATGCCCGCGAACACCCCGACATCGCCGCACAACTCAGCCCCTCCCCGGAACTCGCGGATAAAATCGAACGCCTCTTTCTCATCGAGACCGTGAGCTTCGACTGGAACTGCCCGCAATACATCACCCCGCGCTTCACGGCAGAAGAGTGGCAGTCGATGGCCAGCGGTGAGCCGAGCGTGTAGTCGCAGGGGCGATCATCCACGCCGAGCGCCCCTTTGAGCACGGGCAGGAGGCGGCGCGCTCCCCGTGGCTCAGTCATTCGCCTTTCATTTCAAAAACCCCTACCGCCGCAACGCATTGAGCAGCTCATTCACCTTCGCGATCACCGCCAGCAAATCCCCCTGCGTCGGCGGGTCACTCGGCGTGAGCACTAAATCGGAGACCGTATTCGGATTCCGCGCCGTCCCGGTGATTTCGTTCGCAATCGCATTCGTCACATCCGTCGAAGACACCTCGCCCATCGGCCCCATTTCTCCCGCCGGGATCGTGAATGACAGCTCAACAATGCTCCCGTTCACAGTCACCGAAACCGCCGCACCCGTCCCCGCCATCCCCGTGATCACCGAGCCGATTTGGACATTGGAAAACGGCGGACCTTGCGGACCCACCGGCCCCGCAGGCCCGGCAGGCCCTGCCGGGATTGCGTCGATGTCTGCTTTGAGCGCGGTGAGTTGCGCGCGCATTTCCGCGGAGGAATTGGGCGAGCCGTTGGCGGGTTTTGTAGGATCGAACATGAGTTGAGAGTTGAGAGCTGAGAGCTGAGAGACTGCGCGCGGGAGCGTTGAGTTTGAGAGTCGCGCCTACCAGCGCCGGGAGAGCTGATTCGTTCGAGCGACGTGCCGCGATCTCTCAGCTCTCAACTCTCAACCCTCAACTAAACGACCGCTTGTGCTTCCGGGCACGGCGCGGCGTTGCCTCCGTCGTTGGCGGACACCACGCGCACCTTTACCGTCTGTCCGGCGGTGAATCCTTTTAGAATTACGGTGAGGTCTTTCGAGTTCGCGCCGGTGCGCCATTCCGTGTCCACGCCCACGATGAAGATCTCGATGATGTAGCGAATCGCGCGCACCGCGTACGGCCATGAGACTTCCAGACGATTCGCGCTTGCGGGGGCGAGCGTCACGGATGCCACGGACTCCGGCGCGCTCGGGTTCGCCGGGATGTTCAGCCCGAAGTCCTCCCACCGCGCATCGTCGTCGGCGAGGAGTCCGCCCTCCAGTTCGTTAATCAGCCCGCGCACCCGCTTGCGCAGGGCGTTCTCGGCGGTCGTCCTATTTGAAAATGCCGTCGTCTGCGCCGACTCCGCATTCGCCACCGCCTGCCGCGCGTTCGAGAGTGCCGTCCACGCCGCGAGGCAGATCGCCGCCGTCGCGCCCATGTCCACGCTCTCGTTGGCCGGCACAGCGGTGAAGTAATCCTTCAGACTATCCAGGAGGGTAAAGCGCGGGTCCATCGTCGTGGGGACGGCTGTGGATTGGCCGGGGAAGCCCGTCGGTTCCCATGCCGCGCTCCAGCGTTGGCCCAGCTTTTGCGCGAGGCGCAGCTTGCAGTCTGTGAGCACCTTTTCGCCAGCGGTATCTGCGGTAGCCAGCGCTGCGTAAGCATCGCTCAAGGCGGATTTTTTCAAGCCCACTTGCAGCTCGGATTGTGCGAGCCCGGTGATGGCGGCGCGGATGGCCGCCTCGGTGTTTTGTTTAATGTTGAGGGCGACTTCGTGTTGATGGCAGCCATCCGCGATCCGGTCGGCCAGTGCGCGGAGGATGTCGTTGTTATCAGGTGTTGCGTTACTACTCATGGTTCGTTTGTTTGTTTTTTTGGTTTTAGGGGGAGAAAGCGGCGGCGGCGCGGATGGAGAGTCCCACGTCCCTTGGTCCCAAAATGCCAATGGATCATCCCAATTTGGCATGGCGGAAATGAGCTGCGGTTTGGCGGGCGGCGAAAGTTGTCAGCGACGGTAGTCGGCGCGGTGCATTGGAGCGCCGAAGGTGCGGGATGTAATAGCCCTGGGTGAAGCCCAGGGGAGACGGTAGAAAGAGCGCCAAGCCCTGCAAGGGCGTCACAAAAATGGCCGCCACGGTTTTGTCCCGCCCTTGCAGGGCTGCATAAGGTTTGTGCAGCCAACCCAGGGCTTCACCCTGGGCTTTTACATTGCCGGGCCTTCGGCCCTCAGCCGCGGCATTCGGGGAAAAGTCGTGCACCTTCACATCCCCCCGCTCGGGAGCCTCAGCCGAGAATCTCGGCTGACGTGCCGGAGCCTCGGAGGTGCCAGCCGAGAATCTCGGCTGACGTGTCGGAGCCTCGGAGGTGCCAGCCGAGAATCTCGGCTGACGTGCCGGAGCCTCGGAAGTCCCAGCCGAGAATCTCGGCTGGCGTAGTCCCGTCTCAGAGCCACCAGAGACGAACAATTCCCCGCACCGCCGCGCCGGTTTCCCGCCATTTCCTAACCCCGGCCCGCGCCGACTAGACGCCCCGTCCGCGAATCCGCAAGCGGTCTGAAGTGCGATAGTGAAGCGTTTGTGCATGGGGAAAACAAACCACGCGCCCGGCGGCTCGTCACTGACTCTAAAGTTGGCACTTTTTCGCCCTGCGTTCCATGTTGCGACGGCACGCTTCCCCATTGGCGTAGAGCCAATCCAGCCCCATCGCATCGCACAGCCGCGCCGCCACATTCATCGAAAACCACGCCTGCCCATTTTCGAGTTTCCGCAGCGCCTCCCGCGAAAGCTTCGCACGCCGCGCCACCGAGGCCAAACGCAGCCGATGCCGCTTCCGCCACGCCCGGATGACCCCCGCCAGCGCCGGCCCCAGCGGATGCAAATAATCCGAATTGGGCGACTCAATCACCACGAGCCCCATCCCCGCCAGCACCGCCACATCACGTTCGCACCGCTGCTTCCGTTTCTTTGACACCCCTTGCGCTGGCTTCTTCGTTTTCATGAGAGAAATACGTGAGCGCAGGCGAATTCTTTCAAAAAACCCGCGCAAGTTCTGGCTGGAAAGCACCGCATACCGCCGACTCTTCACCCACCATCGCCGGACAGCAAATGAAGAGGCTGTGAGGAAAAGTAACTACGTTTCTCGGGGCGGAAGCATGGCGACAAACTTCACCCCAGCATTGCATAGCGACAGTTCGCGCAACTTTAGGTCGGCAAATCCGGTGATCCATTCGCTTTTGCTGCCGTCGCGCGTGTGGGAGGAGACGAGCCGCAGAAACGATTTCTCCCTCATCA
>CAMDQC010000117.1 GCA_945905735.1 Prosthecobacter debontii
TAGTGATTTGCCACGAAGTTGAGACAGGTAGATATTCACAGAGTTATTCACAATGAGCGGTGGGACGGGGGGGAAAGTGGATTCTGCAACGCTCCCGGCGTGTCTGTCGCGTGCCCGCACCGCGCGGGAGAAATCGAAGCGGACGAGGACGTTGCCGATGTCGAAAAGAAACGCGCGGATCATTGGTTGGATGGGTGTGACAGGATAAAGCGCGCGATGTCACGCGACGCATTCGGGCGGGAAAGTCGCGAGATGGCGGTATGCCAGCGATGCCACATCGACGGATCCCCGGCGACGCGGGCGACTGTCCGGGCGATTTCGTCATTCGTCTCGCAGAGCGCGCCGCAGCCGTTGCTGGTGATCAGTTGCGCATTTCCTTCCTCCTGGCCAGGGACGGCCTTCGTGATGATCATCGGTGTCTTGGCCGCGATCGCCTCCTGCGTGGCCGCGCCTCCTGCCTTGCCGATGAGGATGTGATTTCGCATGAGCAACTCCGGAACCAGCGGCGTCCACCCGTGCAGTTCAATCTCGCGCCCCGCCGACTTGGCAACGACCGCGAGTTCACGGCCGAGCGTCTCATCTTTGCCGAAGGCGACCGTGAGCCGGATGCCGGGGATCTCCAGCAGGCTGCGGACGAGCCGCGCTGCGACGGCATGGCCGTGATTGATCATGTAAAAGACACGCAGCGGTTCGCCATTTCCCGGCGGCGGTCGGACGATCCCCGCGTCGGCAAACTTCATCGGCACCGGGAAGCCCAGCGCATGAACGCGCTCCGGCGGAACGGCACTTTTACGAATGACCACGGCTGTTTCCTCGTTCGGGACGATCCAGGAATCCGACCGGCATTTCAGCCAGACCGAGTTCACCGTGATGCTATCCGTCACGATCGTATGGAAGGCGAACGGCGCATTTCCGTCGGGATAAAGACGGTCCATCAGCCACCCGTACAACGGATAGACCGATGCCACGGCGTCCGGCTTCTTCTCCTCGATCACCTCGGCCAATTTCCTATTCAGCGCACCGAGCGTCGGCATGATGAGACGCATGAGCGGGGTCCGGTCGAGCGCGTGATAGAACATGGCCCAGACCGGCGCTGCGCGGTTGATGCACTCGATGTAAAGGCGCTGTGTGACCTTCTGCCGGCGCCCGTAGGTTTCGAGAAACAGGTCACGCACCTCCGCTTCTGCGCCGGCCTGGGCAAGGGCCGCCGCCAAACCACGCGCCGCCGCATTGTGCCCCTCGCCATAGCCCGCCGTCAGAATAGTCACGCGTTTCATCGGAAGCGCGTGGTGATAGCCGAGACTCAGGAATTCGACAACTAGGAATCGGCACCAGTGGGAAAGCGGGTCAGGGGAAAGCGGGTCAGGCGAAAAAAACGAAATAGATTCCACTCCGAAATAGACGACACGAACCACAATGACGCGCAATTTTACCCAAAAGCACCCTCATTTCCCATGCCCCGAACGGACTCGGCACAGTGCGCGTGCAGCTCAATCCGTATGATGATTGGGGGCGTTCGGTGAGCCATGAGTGCGAGGCTTCAAGTCGCTCTTAGCGTCTGCGCGAGGATGGTCGCTGCCTCGTCGATCTGCGCACGGGTCACGTTCAGCGGTGGGAGCCAGCGCAGGGCGTGTGTGCCGCTGGGGATGACGAGCAGGCCGGCCTCGTGCAGGCGGTCCACCATCCACAGACTCGGCGCGCGGTCGGTGTCGGTCGCGAAGTCTGCGGCGAGTTCGATGCCGAGCATCAGGCCGATGCCGCGCACTTCTTTGATCTTCGGCGAGGCCAGCCCACGCAGAACGTCGAGCGCGTAAGCTCCGACGGTGCGCGCGTTCTCCAGCATCCCTTCCTCTTCGACGACGGCGAGCACTTCATTCGCGCCGATGCAGACGAGCGGCGTGCCGCCAAATGTAGTCCCGTGCGTGCCCGGCCCGAGCAGGTCGCAGAGTTTCTTTTTCGTGCCGTCGTTCAGCGTCAGCTCGCGGTCGCACACCCAGATGGCTCCGAGCGGGAAGCCGCCCGCGATTCCCTTCGCCCATGAAATCGCATCCGGCATCACGTCTGGCGCAATCGTCCGCCAGCCGCACCAATCGCCCGTCCGCCCAAGGCCGCACTGCACTTCGTCGAAAAAGAGCAGCAGCCCGCGCTCATCGCACAGCTCCCGCGCGAGGCGGAGAAACTCCGGCGTCGCGGGGTGGATGCCGCTTTCGCCCTGCACCGGCTCGAACATCACCGCCACCACACCCGGCTGCGCGACCGCAGCGCGTAGGGCGGCGCAGTCGTTGTAAGGGACGTAGCCGTCCTCCGTCGGCGCGACGGCAAAGCCAGCGACCATCGGCTCGAAGCCTTTTTTGACTTTGTCCTGCCCCGTCGCCGCGATGCCGCCGAGCGTGCGCCCGTGGAAGCTGCCGCGCATTGTCACGATGGCGATGCGTGGAGCACCCGCCGTCTCATTGCCAAACTTGCGCGCCAGTTTGTACAGCGCCTCATTTGCCTCCGCGCCGGAGTTACAAAAGAAGACCTTCCCCGGCTCCCCCACGAGCCGCACGAGCCGCTCGGCCAGCTCGCCTTGCGGGCGCGTGAAATAGAGATTCGAGACATGCACGAGCGAAGCGATCTGCTCCTGCATTTTCGCCACAACGCGCGGATGGCAATGCCCCACGCTCGTCACCGCGATGCCCGCGCCGAAATCGAGATACCGCTTCCCCGCCTCATCCCACACCTCGCAGCCACGCCCGCGCGCCAGCTTTAGCTCAAACCGCCCGTAGGTCGGGATCACGTATTGGTCGTAAAGTTCGCGTGTGGATAATGTGCTCATTTTATAGGCGGCGGAGATTCCTTTTACGCCGTGCGATTGCGAGCGAAAACTTGGCACTAAACGCTGGGACGCGCTTTTTCCACCCCGCCGCAGGACATGTGAGCCGTAACGGTGGCGATGCCGCCGCATTCATCCGGCTTGGGCGCTTGTGAAACTTTTCACAAATGGCTTGCCGCACCCGGCTTGCCGCCGCATTTTCCTCCTCAAAATATGGCTGCCAGCACTGTTGAATTTGAAATGCCCGATGCTTTAACCAAGACCCAGCAAGGGCTGGAAGGACACGGCGACGCTTTGGGCGAGAAACTCATCATCAATATGGGCCCGTCCCATCCCGCCACACACGGCGTGCTCCGGCTCATCTTGGAGCTGGACGGCGAGGTAATCACCAAGGCCACGCCCGATGTCGGCTTCCTGCATCGCGGCGACGAAAAGATCGCCGAAAACATGACCTACAACCAGTTCGTGCCCTACACGGACCGGCTCGATTATTTAGCCCCCGTCGCCAACAACGTCGCCTACGCGATGGCCGTGGAAAAGCTCATGGGCTGGGAACTCCCGCCGCGTGGACAAGCCATGCGCGTGCTCGGCTGCGAGCTGGCCCGCGTCTCCGCGCACCTGCTCGGCCTCGGCTGTTTCGCCATGGATACCGGCGCGATGACCGTCTTCCTCTACACCTTCCAGCAGCGCGAAATCATCTACAACCTCATGGAGCAAATGACCGGCGCACGCTTCACGACAAGCTGGACGCGCATCGGCGGCATGGTCCGCGACCTCCCCGACGGCTTCCTCAGCGCCGTGCGCAAATTCTGCGACGAAGTCCTCCCCGTCGTCGATGAAACCGACAAGCTCCTCACCCGCAACCGCATCTTCGTGGACCGGACCAAAGACGTCGGCATCATCACCAAAGCCGACGCCATCTCCTACGGCCTCAGCGGCCCGAACCTGCGAGCCAGCGGCGTCGATCACGACCTTCGTAAAAAGCAGCCCTACCTCGGCTACGAGCAGTATGAGTTCGACATCCCCATCGGCAGCGTCGGCGACAGCTACGACCGCTACCTTATGCGCATCGAAGAAATCAAACAAAGCGTCCGCATCATCCGCCAAGTCTGCGACACGCTGCCCGGCGGCAACTGGTTCATCGACGACCCCAAAAACTACCCCCCGCCAAAGACCACCGTGATGACCAAAATGGAGGAACTCATCCACCACTTCATCCTCCACACCGAAGGCATCAAAGCCCCCGTCGGAGAAGTCTATTTCGGAGCCGAAAACCCCAAAGGCGAACTCGGCTTCTACATCTACAGCAAAGGCGGCGGCACCCCCTATCGCCTAAAAATCCGCAGCCCCTCGTTCATCAACCTGAGTATCCTCCCGAAGATACTGCCCGGCCACATGATGAGCGATGTCGTGTGCATTCTCGGGTCGTTGGATTTCGTGATGGGCGAGTGTGATCGGTAGCGTCCCTTCCTCCGCACCGGAAACGATGAGCCTTTGCTCGGCTGATGGAGTGGTTGCCGATTTCGTAGCGTCAGTTTTCCCCTCGGCGCTGCATCACTCATCTACATGCCCCGCTCCGAATTCTCCTTTAGTCGCAAGTTCTTTAGTCTCTTTTTCTGGCAGGTGGTCTCACATCAAGACGCTCGCTGAAAAAGACGCGTCGGCCGGTTGGCTGCCTACCCGACGAACAGCGGGTGGAGGTGGCGGTCGTAGAGGTTTTCGATGACGTTTTTGGCGACGATGGCTTCGTTGGCTTTGAGTAAGTCGGTGTAGCGCGTGCCTGCTTTGGCGGCCAATTTGAACGAGACGTGCAAGAGTTGGCGGATGTTGGCGTTGAACTCCGGGTGGCCGGGGATGTGGCGGACGGCGCTGGCGAGTTGCGGGCCCGTCCAGCCGTTCACCACGTCTGCGGCAGGGAGCTGCGAGCGGTCTATGTCTATGACGGAGGCGTAGGGCGCGCACAGCTCGTCCACATGCTCCAGGGCGTAGGCGTAGATTTCTTTGGCGAGCGCGAGGCCGTCGCCGCCGGCTTCGGAGAGGCCGATGATTTCCTCCAGCCATGTCGTGCCGGCAGTCTTGAGGTGGACGCCTGCGCCGGTGCGGGCGAGGGCGCGGCGGATGATGGGGTAGAGCGAGTATTTGTCGGAGCCGCTGTGGACGCTGAGCTTCAAATTCGCAGGCAGTCCGTAGGTGGCGACGGCGTGGGCGATGACGGCGAGGTCGTCGTTAAACTCCCGCTCGAACTGTGCGAGGTCGCCGACGTAATCCACGCCTTTATTAAACCGCCCGGTGAACTTCGGCGCGATGGTCTGCGCCTTCACTCCTTCGTCGCCCAGCGCCACGAGGATCACTAAAAGCTCCGGCGGCGTCTGCGGCGTGTCGGTTTCGTCCATAGAGACTTCGGCGATAAATTGATCGTCGCCGCCCTTGCGCACGGAGATGTGGCGGAAGATGCGCCCGGCGTCTTGCACGGCGCGGAGATACTTCGTGGTGATGCGCCCGATTTCCTCGCGGGTGGTGGTAAAAGGCGCGCTGACTCCGGGGATGGTGAGGGTGCCGATCAGCTCGGGATGCTTGGCGAGGAAGGAGAAAACGTCCGCAGGTTCGGCTGCTTGGCCGATGCTGTCGGCGACATCGATGGTGAAAAAATCCGACGCTTCGAGGAAGCGATCCACGGTCTCAATGCGGATGTGGTCGGCATCCACATGCCAGCCCTTTTTCCAATCGAGCGCCGCCACTGCCGCCTGCGCCGCAGCCAGCACGGATGCGGGTTCGCTGCCGATGAAGGTGTGCTCGCGGTTGGACTTATTCCACACGGGGACGACGTCCGCGCCGTCTTTGGAGACTTGCACACACGCCTGAAGTTGAGCCTTGGCTTGATGGGCAAAACGGTCGCCCACACCGATGGTGAATTTTTCGAGAATCATGCACGGACGGTAAAGCGCCGCCAGCCCGCTTGGGAAGAAAACCTTGCCGGGGCCACGAAGAATTGTTCGCCGCTCAGCACTTCTCCTGCGGGCAGGCGGGACACGTCTTGATTCAACAAAAGCCTACGGCGCGAAAGGCAGGAGCTTCGAGCAGATGAGGCACTGCACGAGGCCGACGAGGCTGCCGAAGGTAACGAGTATCGTCCAACTTTGCAGCGTCTCCTTTTCCGTGAAGCCGCTGATTTTGCTTACGGTCCAAAAGCCACCATCGTTCATCCACGAGATCATTTTCGAGCCGAAACCGATGGCGAGGAAGATATACATGGGGTGATAGGGCAGTTTCCCGCTGGAGATGATGGGGAACATGATGGCCGACGCCGTCATCATCGCCACCGTGGCCGAGCCTTGCGCGACGCGGATGATGGCGGAGATGAGCCATGCGAGAAAGACGAGGTTCAAATCCCAGCGCACGGCGGCGGACTCCACCACGCTGGCGACTCCGGCGTGCTTCAGCATCGCGCCGAATGCGCCGCCTGCGCAGGCGACGAGGATAATGACGCCCGCTGTGGCGAATTGCGGACCGATGAGCGCGTTCACTTTCACCATGCTCAGTCCGCGCTGGTGCATCACGAGCGCGATGGCGGCGATGGCTCCGAGGAGCAAGGCGACGTGCCGCTCGCCGAGGAAGGCCAGCCAGTCCAGCCGCACTTGCAGCACGGAAAGCACGGACACCGATCCGATTAAACCGAGCGGGAGAATGATGGGCAGGAGCGAGGCCAGCAGCGAAGGCAGCTCAGACTCTGGGCGCGCAGTCGTCGCTTCTAAATCGGCCACCCGCACGCCAGCGGAATCGCGCAACGGTGCGGCGACTCGGGCCGCGATCTTCTGCGCCAGCCACCAGGCGGCGAGCGCGGGGATGATGCCGGCGAGGATGCCAGCGACGATGGTTTGCCCGACATCGAGGTGGAGATTTTCCGCCATCATCAGCGGGCCGGGATGTGGCGCGACGAGGGAGTGCGTGATCGTCCCGCCGCAACAAATCGCCAGCACGAACGCCATGTAGCTGCGGCCTGTGCGGACATGCAGCGACTGGGCGATGGGCATGAGCAGCATGAAATACGTCTCGAAGAAAATGGGGATGGAGAGCACGTAGCCGCTCGCAAACAGCGCGTGGCTCGCACGCTTCTCCCCCAACAGTGCGAGGAAGCTGCGCACCACTTTTTCCGCAGCGCCGCTCTCGACGAGGCAGACGCCGATGATGGATGCCAGCGCCACGACGATACCGATTTTCGACGCCATCGTGCCGAAGCCCTCCGCCGTCAGCTCTGCCGCGCGGACCCAGTGGCCTTTCTCTTTGCCCGGCGTCTTCGGCAGCGTGCCGTATTCGCCGGGGAGCTGTGTGTGTGCGAGGCCGCCCGTGAGGATCGCCGCCATCACCAGCGCGACGAAGACGTGGACGCGAAACCACGTAATCGCGAGCACGATGAAGACGAGCGCAATCCCCAAGACTGCGAGCGGCCACCAGTCCAATGTCGCGTTCGTCGTAGATAGGTAAGTCGCCATGCGCGCTGAGGTGACACTGGTGACTTGTGACTTGTGACTTGTGAGGTGTGGCTTGTGGCTTGCCGCCAGTCACTTCTCACCAATCACAAATCACAACTCTTACGCCTCCCAGTCCACGGGCAGCTTCCGCCCGTTTTGCCCGGCGGTGAACGTAAGGCGTCCGTCCGGAGTGGCTTCCACGCGGCATTCTACCGTCGTGTTGCCTTCCGTGGCAGGCGTCACATTGCGCACGACGAATGTGCCGAGCGAAGTGGGAGCGCCGCCGATGCCGGTCTGGCCTTGCTGGAGCTTCACGCGGGCTTCGTTACCGTCGGCCCGCCATGGGAATTTGTGCTGCGCGGGGAGCGCCTGCCGTGGGTTCAAAATCATGCCGCCGTCGCCGTCTTCCAGCGCGAGGACGAGCGGGCGCAGGAGTTGGCCGCTGCCGTGCACCTCCATCGCCGCGCCGCTTTGTGCGCGCAGTCCGGTCCAATGTTCGATGGCACTTTCCGCCGCTGCTTTGAAGTCCGCCGGAGCGTCCCCCATCTGCGCGCGGCGCAGGGCCTCGATGGCTTGCGAAGTCTTGTCCACTTGGCGGAGCGATTGCGCGTAGTTCCAGTCGAGGCGCTTCGTGTAGCGACCGCTCGAGACGGCGGGTTGGATAACGACTTCCAGCGTGGTGGCGTCCTTCGCATCGCCGAGCATCGCGGCGTATTGAAGGAGGACTTCTTCGGCCTTCGGATTCCGCTCGTGCGCCTTCGCGACGTAGCTCACCGCCGTGGCCACATCGCCCCGGTCACGTGCCATGCTGCTCGCGATGAGCAGCGGCATCCACGCGCTGCGCTCTTCGGCGAACGCGACGAGGCGATTCTCCTTCTCGATGTCGTTCTCGCCTTTGAGTTCAAAATGAATGCCGAGCGCTTGCTGAATGTTCGGGTCCACCTCCAGCGCCTTTGCCAGCGCGGCTTTTTCGCCCTCCTTGTCGTCCATCGCGTTCAGCGTCTGCGCGAGATTGAACGGTCCCCAAGGGTCTTGCGGCTGGAGTTCGCAGTAGCGCGAAAACGCCGCCTTGCTCTCCTCAAATTTGCCGAGCATCCGGTAGCCCGCGCCGAGTGCGACGAGCACGCGCGGCTGGTCTGGCTGTACCGCGTTCGCCTTTTCCAGCGCAGCCACGCCGACTTCGGGAATGAGGCCGTCCTTTAAGAGTTGTTCGCCAAAGGCGAGCACCTGCTCCGGGTGCTGCTCGATCTGCCCGAGTTGCTGTTCGGCCATTGCCTTGAACTGCTCCATCGGCACGACCACCGCGCTCTTCGGGTCTTTCGGGTCGCGCAGCAGCTTCACCGCCGCCTTGAGCTGCACCAGCGACTCCAGCGCGACTTGGTCCTGCGGGTTCGTTTGCAGCGCATTCATAAAAGCGTGAATCGCCTGCTCGCGGTTCCCATTTTCCGCCAGCATCGTGCCGAGATTGTCCCAGATGAACGGGATGCCCGGAGCTTTCTCCGCCGCCGCTGCGTAGAGGCGGACGGCCTCCTGATCATTGCCACACTGCCGAGCGATGAACGCTTGGTGAAAGAGCGAATACGGCGACTCCGCGTGGTGCTTCTCGATTTCCGCCAGCAGCTCGCCCGCCTTGGAATACTCATGGTCTTCCAGCGCCTCGGTCATCCCATCAAAGTGCTGCGCTGCCGCCAAAAACCCGCGCCAAGGACCGATGAGCCCCGGCTCCGCATTCACGCACGACTCGACGCCCGAGAGCAACGCCGCCATGTCGAACTGCGCGTGCTGCCCATCCGGCACAGGCGCTCCCTCTGGCCATGGGATGCGGTGCGGGATGCCGAAGAAGTCGAGTTGCCAGGCCGGTGATTCAATCCAGATAAATGTGCTCATAATGAAAAAATAATGGTCCCGCCGGAGCGGGGCGGGGACACTATTCAGCGCACCCCGAGCGACAAGGGGATTTTCCAAAACGTTGCGTTTCTGGCTATCACCTCGTCGGCTTGACGGCTGACATGGGGCGTGGCTATGTCTGACATCACCATGAGCACCGTCACCGTTCGCGAGCTACACCGCAACACCGCCTCCGTCCTCGAAACCTGCGAGAAGGAGGGCGAAATCATCATCCGTCATCGAGACGGGCGACAGTTCCGCCTCGCCCCGGTCGAGGCGGTGTCGGAGAAGAAGCCGGAGTGGCCGGACTTCCGGGCGCGCAGACTTCGGATTCGGTCCGAGCCAATCCCGCCGGACATCTGCGCGAAGGTGGACGCTGCCATTCGCGGGGAATGAAGATTTACGCAGACACGAACTTCATCGCCCGGATGTATCTCTCGCAGTTTGCGAGCGACGATACCGACGGGTTGGTGGAACTGGTGCAGCAAGGTCAGCTCGCCCGCATCCCTATCATCTGGCTCCACGAGATCGAAGTCGCCAACGCGTGGGAGCTGTATGTTTTCTTCAGCAAACAGCCGCAGCATCCCAGAGTCACTGCCGAGCAGGCGGCGGCGGCACATGCGGACTTTCGCGACGACATCCGCGCTGGACTCATCTACGAGCCAGCCGCAGTCAGCACGAGTCGCCTCGTGCGCGCCGCTGAGGAACTCACGCTCCGCCACACCGCGAAGCTCGGCTTTCGCACCTACGACATCATCCATGTCGCCACGGCGCTGGAGCTTGGGTGCGCGGAGTTTTGGACCTTCGACCAACGCGCAATCACGTTGGCAGAGAAGGAAGGCTTGCGAGTCCCCGCGTCGCTCAAGCGTGCGGCGAAAAAGCTCCACTGACTCCGGCCATGCGCCTTCTCCGCATCTTTCTTATCCTCACCGCTCTCGTCCTCATCCCGTTTTTTATCTGGGGCGATCAATTGATGGCACTCTTTGATGGCGAGTCTGCTCGGCAGTGGATTCTCTCGTGGGGCAAACTCGGCGGCGTCGCGGTTATCGCACTGCTCATCGCCGACTTGTTTCTGCCCATTCCCGCGACAGGCGTGATGTCCGCAGCCGGGTATTTGTATGGCACGTTCGCGGGCGGCGCGCTGAGCGTCGTCGGCTCGTTTCTCAGCGGGATGCTTGCATACGGGCTCTGTCGCGCATTTGGGCGGCGTGCTGCCGAGAGGCTCGCAGGCGCGGAGGGTGTCGCGCAGAACGAAGCACTCTTCCACCGAGGCGGGCCGTGGCTCGTCGCGCTCTCGCGCTGGCTGCCCGTCTTCCCCGAAGTCATCGCCTGCCTCGCCGGGCTTGCGCGGATGCGGCTGCGCACATTCTCGCTCGCGCTGTTGTGTGGGACGCTGCCGATGGGCTTCACGTATGCGGCTGTCGGAGCGCTCTTCACGGAGGAGCCGAAGTGGGCGATGGCGCTCAGCGTCACGCTGCCCGTGGTGCTCTGGCTCGTCTTCCGTCCTTTCCTCGCTCGACAGGAGCCTTCGAATCCCTGAACGCTGCGCACATGGATTTTGCAAAAATTATTCTCTACGCGGTGCTCGCGGCGATGGGCTTTGGCTTCGCCTACGAGTCCATCTCGGCGGCGGTGTGTGTGGAGTATTTCACCCTTGGCCACCGCCCGATGGTGGCCACCGAATCACCCCTCTGGCTCGGCCTCCAGTATTCGTTCCTCGGTTGGTGGTGGGTTGGCGCGGCGCTCGGTTCGCCTCTCGCCATCGCTGGTCGAATCGGCGGTGAGATACAGATCAAACCCGGCTTTTTCATTAAGCCCCTCATCGCTCTCTTCGTCCTCGTCGCCCTTCTCGCCATCACGGGCGGAGCGGTGGGGCATTACGCAGAAAAGACGGGCCGTTATCCGCTCCAGACGCCGTGGGCTGGCGGCTATCCAGCGGATAAACACGCCGCCTACGTGGCGCTGACGTGGTCCCACTTCGCCGCCTATTCCGCAGCCCTCCTCGGCAGCGCGGCGCTCATCGCGTGGACTTGGAAAAAGCGCAGTGCATTCACCCGACTCGTGAAAGCGAGTCGCGGCGCACTTTAACTAATCCCGGAAGACGACGGTGCGTTTGCCGTGGAGGAGGACGCGGTCGGAGAGGTGCCAGCGGACTCCTCGGGCGAGGGCTTGTTTCTCGCAGTCGCGGCCTAGTCGGAGGAGGTCTTCGGTGTCGTGGAAGTGTTCGGCGCGGATGACTTCTTGTTCGAGGATGGGGCCTTCGTCGAGGTCGGGGGTGACGTAGTGGCAGGTGGCTCCGATGAGTTTTACGCCGCGCTCCCATGCGCGTTGGTAGGGGTTCGCTCCGACGAATGAGGGGAGGAAGGAGTGGTGGATGTTGATGATGCGGCCTTGCCAGCGGTGGCAGAGGTCGGGGGGGATGATTTGCATGTAGCGGGCGAGGACAATGAGGTCGGCCCCGGCATCCGTCCAGATGCGCTCGATGTTGGTGAATGCGGCGGCTTTCTCGCCGGGGGTGAAGGGGATGTGGTGGAAGGGGATGCCTTCGCGCTCGACGGTGGTGCGGAAGTCTTCGTGGTTGGCGACGACGGCGGCGATGTCGCAGGGGAGTTCGCCTGCTTTCCAGCGCCAGAGAAGGTCGGCGAGGCAGTGGCCGAGGCGGGAGACCATGAGGACGATGCGCATTTTGTCGGCTTCGCGGCGGATGGTCCATTGGGCGTTGAGTTCGGCGGCAAGGGGGGAGAATTCGGCGCGGAGTTGGGCGAGAGGAAGGCGGAGCGTTTCTGTCTCGATGGCCATGCGGGTGAAGAACCAGCCGGCTTGGGAGTCGGTGAATTGGTGGACTTCGTCGAGGTTGCCGCCGTGCTCGGCGATGAATGCGGTGATGCGGGCGAGGAGGCCGACGCGGTCTGGGCAGGTGAGTTTGATGATGGTTTTGTGCATGTGTGGTGAGACTTCAGCAATCAACAATCAGAGTTCAGCAATCGGCAATGAGAGCGGTGCCGGATTGTTGATTGTTGAAGGACGCGAGTCCGGCGCTCATGTGTTTTTTACCAGCGGAAGGATGAGGTCGAACTGGGTGCCGTTGGCTTCGGAGCGGGCGAGGCGGAGGTCGCCGCCGTGGGCGCGGGCGAGTTCGCGGGCGATGTTGAGGCCGAGGCCGTGGCCTTTGACGTTCTCGTTCGTCTTGCCTCGGTTGAAGCGCTCGAAGATGCGCTCGGCGTCTTGCTGGAGGATGCAGGGACCGGTGCTCGTGACGGAGATGATGGCGGTATCTTTTTCTTCGCGGGCGGTGATGCGGATGGTGCCGTGGGGGCGGTTGTATTTTACGGCGTTGTCGCCGAGGTTTTGGAGGATGATGGAGATGCGGCGGGGGTCGGCGAGGGCGATGAGGGTGCCGGGGAGTTGGTGCTGGACGGTGATGTCGTTGTCGAGGCCGAGGACTTCCATGTCGTCAATGGCGCGGTGGATTTGTGGGATGAGGTCGAGGGGTTCGGGGAGGAGTTCGAGCCGCCCGGCGTCTGCCTTGGCGAGGAGGAGGAGGTCTTCGCAGAGGGTGGTGAGGCGGCGGGTTTGCTGGAGGAGGGATTCGACGGTTTCGCGTTCGGTGGGCTGTAGGTAGTCGCAAGTGCGGAGTTCGCTGAGGCCGGCGCGGAAGACGGTGAGAGGGGTTTTGAATTGGTGGGAGGCTGCCGAGGAGAAGCGCTCGGCGGCGGAGTAGGCTTTTTCGAGGCGGTCGAAGGATGCGTTGAGGACTCGGGAGAGGCGCTCGATTTCATCTCTGGTATCCGGAACGGGGAGGCGCTCGCTGGGGCGCTCGACGCTGATACGCTCGGCGGCGGCGGTCATGGCAGCGATGGGGCTGAGGACACGCCGGGCGACGAGAAAGGAGCCGACGAGGACGAGGAGGGAGACGATGGGGAGGGCGACTTGGAAGGCGAACTTGAGGTCTGCCTGCATCCCTTCGATGGTGCCGAGGCGGGTGCCGATGCTGACGGTGAAGTTGCCCTTGCTGTCGGTGACGACGCGGCAGTTGCGGTCGAGCCCTTCTTTATCCTGAATGACGACGGTCTGCTGGCCGACGGGGAGTGTGCGGGGGTCGAAGTTGCGCCAGTTCGTAGAGCGGTAAATCTCTGATCCGTCGTGATTCGTGATGCGGATGAGGCGGGCGCGGAGGGAGGGCTGGATGAAGTCGCGGGTGAGAGGCTTGCGCGGGTCGGTGCCGGTGGCGGCGCGCTCGCCGAGGTCTTTGAAAAGGTCGTCCGCGCCGTCTTGCAGTTCCTTATCCAGCTCGGCCAACTGCCGGTGGTAAATGTAGCGGTGCATGATAGTGGGTAGCAGCATGAGCGCGATGGCGGAGACGACTGATGCGTAAAGGCCGAGCTTGTACTGGAGCGGGAAGAGCATCGGCGCTACGGCGCGGGAGGATTGAGGACGTAGCCGATGCCGCGCACGGTCTCGATGATGTTCTCATCGCGGTCTTCGCTCAGTTTTTTGCGCAAGCGCATGATGAATATCTCGACGGTGCGGGTGTCGTATTCGTGTTCGCGCTCCCAGATGCGCTCGCAGATTTCCTCGCGGGAAAATGTGCGCCCTGGCTCTTGGAGGAAGATTTGCAGGAGCTCAAACTCGCGCGGCGAGAGGCTGATGATGGCTCCTGCTCGGGTGACGCGGTGCTTGCGGATGTCCATGCGGATGTCACCTACGTCTAGGATGTCGCCTTGGTTCGGCGATGGGGCGCGGCGTCCGATGACTTCGACGCGGGCGAGCAGTTCCTCCATCGCGAAGGGCTTGGTGAGGTAATCGTCGGCCCCCGTGCGGAGGCCGGTGACGCGGTCGGTGATGCCGTCGCGGGCGGTGAGGAGGAGGACGCGGGCGTGGTTCTTGTCGGCGCGCATCTTTTTGAGAACCTCAAGGCCGTCCATGACAGGCAGGTTCACATCGAGCACGATGAGGTCGAAGTTGTTGCTAGAGATGGAGGAGAGCGCAGCCGCGCCGTCTGAGCAGGATTCGACTTGGTGACCGGCTTTCTGGAGTGCTCGCACGACCAGAACCGCTATTTTTTCTTCGTCTTCGACTACGAGGATTCGCATGGAGGGAAGTGTCTGCCACTGGACTCCGATGAACGCCAGCCAGAATCTCGTCGAGCGTGGGAAAAGGAAGAGTTGTCCCGATCCCCTCTGCCTCGGCTATGGAAGGGGCTATGATATTCCTGCCTCGTCTCGCCGTTTTCTTGCTCGCGTTTGGTCTGCCCGCTCTGTGCGCGGAGTCGAAGAAGATGAACGTCCTCTTTATCGCGGTGGACGATATGAACAACGACCTCGGCTGCTACGGGCATCCGCTGGTGAAGTCGCCGAACATTGACCGGCTCGCCGCGCAGGGCGTGCGCTTTGATCGGGCCTACTGCCAGTTCCCGCTGTGCTCGCCGAGCCGCTCTTCGCTGATGACGGGGCTGCGGCCCGATACGACGCGCGTGTTCGATTTGCAGTACCGCTTCCGGCAAGGGCTGCCGGAGGTGGTGACGCTCTCGCAGTGCTTTGGCCAAGCGGGCTACTACACGGCGCGCGTGGGGAAAATCTACCACTACGGCAACCCCGGCGACATCGGCACGAGCGGCCTCGACGACCCGCAGTCGTGGAAGGAGTTCTACAACCCCGCAGGCCGCGATAAGACGGCGCTGGAGCCCGACCTCATCAACTACACGCCCAAGCGCGGACTGGGCTCTTCCATGTCGTTCCTCGCGGATAAGACGGGCAAAGACGAGGACCACACCGACGGCAAAGTCGCCACGCAAGCCATCGCGCTGCTAGAGAAGCACAAGGGCGAGCCGTTTTTCCTCGCAGTCGGTTTCTACAAGCCGCACTGCCCCTACATCGCCCCGCAGAAATACTTCGACCTTTATCCGCTGGAGAAAATCACGCTCCCCGCCATCGCGCCGGACTTTGAAAAGGGTGCGCTGCCACCCGCACTCGCCTCGACGAAGCCGTGGCCCTACATGGGCGTGACGCCCGACCAGGCGCGCGAAACCAAGCAAGCGTACTACGCGGCCATCTCGTTTGTGGATGCGCAGATTGGCCGTGTGCTGGATGCGCTCGACCGCCTCGGCTTGCGCGAGAATACGACCATCGTTTTCTGGAGCGACCACGGCTATCACCTCGGCGGCCACGGGCTCTGGGCGAAGCAAAGCTGCTACGAGGAGAGCGCCCGCGTGCCGCTCATCATCGCCCCGCCCGCCGCGAAATCCGCGAGCAAAGTGAGCGCGCGCACGGTCGAGTTGATCGACCTTTACCCCACGCTCGCCGACCTCGCTGGCATCCCCGCGCCCAAGAATCTGCAAGGTGCCAGCCTCCGCCCGCTGCTCGATGATCCCGCCGCCCGCTGGGAGCGCCCCGCATTTACGCAAGTGCAGCGGGGCGCGTTCCCCGGCCACAGCGTCCGCACGGAGCGCTGGCGCTACACCGAGTGGGAGCGTGGGGAAAAAGGAGCGGAGCTGTACGACTATACGACTGACCCGCAGGAGCTGAAGAATCTCGCGACCTCCCCCGAGCACGCGGCGACTGTAGCGGAACTGAAGGCGCTGTTGAAGGCGACTCACCCCACGCCCGTCGAAGGCGGTAAAGCCGAGCCCGGTGCGCGTAAGAGGAAGTAGGGCTATTCGATGCGGGAGAGCCGCGCGAAGACCGGCCCCATACGGAAGAGTGCTTCGTCGATTTCCGCAGCGGTGGTCATTTTCCCAAGGCTGAAGCGCACGGTGGCTTGCGCGACTTCCGGCGCGACGCCCATCGCCAGCAAGACGTGCGACGGCTGGATACTGCCGACCATGCACGCCGAGCCGCTGGAGACGCAGAGCCCCGCGAGGTCGAGGCTGATGTGGAGGCTCTCGCCGTCGAGGCCGGGGAAGCTGACGTTGAGGGTATTCGCCAGTGTGTCTTCGGCGATGCCGTTGCGCTGGGCGCTGGGGGAAATCGCGCTGACGCCCTGCCAGAGCCGTTCGCGGAGGGCGTGGAGGCGTTCGGTTTCTGCCGCCATGCTCTCGATGGCGAGTTGCGCGGCAGTCGCCATGCCCACGATGGCGGGGACGTTTTCCGTGCCCGCGCGGCGGTCGCCCTCGTGGCTGCCGCCGAGTGCCGTGCGGTCGATGCTGATGCCGCCGCGCAGCCACAGCGCGCCGACGCCTTTCGGTCCGTAGAACTTGTGTGCAGCCAGCGAGACGGCGTCGAAACTACTCGCGCCGAGTGGCGGCAGAGGCTCTTTGCCGAAGGTCTGGATCGCGTCCGTGTGGAAGAAGACGCCGCGCTTTTTGCATATCGCGCTGAGTTCTGCGATGGGCTGTCGGACGCCGGTTTCGTTGTTCGCA
>CAMDQC010000118.1 GCA_945905735.1 Prosthecobacter debontii
CTGCTCCGCAGTTGTCTCCGGCTTCTCCAGTTTTCATGTCTTTCTGTGGTCAGGTCTTTCACCTTCTTTCTTTGGTTATGTGCAGGCGCACTGGCTTGGGCGTCTCGCCCATGAGTGTGGCTCCTTCATGGGCGAGACGCCCAAGCCACTCGCGCTCTTCCACTTTTAATCACACCCCCGCTTACGGTGCCGTCCTCACTTGATAGAACTTCGTCGGGCCGTCGGCTGAAAGATCCGTATAACTTGTCGAACTTCCCGCGCTGGAAATCGGAGCCGCCCCGCTGACTTTCGCGAACGGTAGCGAAAGGTCCGTGGTCGCCCACACTTCGTAATTCCTGCCGGCGGCGCTCGCCCACGTCACGGTGACGGAAGTCGCTGTCGGGCGCGAAGTCGCGGTGATTTTGAATACCGATGCGTTGCTAAGCGGGTTCATTCCGGCGGCGTGCTCGGCCTCGTTGCTTTGCCCATCACCATCCTCGTCGCCAGCAACGGCAAGGAGTTTGATGGAACTCGACGCGACACTCGCGGGTCCGCTTTGTGTCGGGTCGTTGGGATTCACTGCCTGCACCGAAACGACGACCGTCTGGCCCCCAGCCGCATTCACAGTGTAGCTCGGAGACGCGGTGACAAAGTTCGTAGGAGCGCCTCCATTGATGCTCACGCTGACACGGTAAGAAGGCGCGATGCCCTCGCTGTCGGCGTTTATTGCAGGCCAAGTGAAAGTGACGCCGCTTCCGATCGAGTATGCGAAGATGTTCGGGCCTGTCGGCTGTGTGGGTGTCGCCGTCGGCGCGGTCGTGTCGATCAGTTTGAGGTATTGCGCTTCGTAAGGTGCGGACGTCCATGCTGCGTTCACCGTCGGGACCGCATTCATGATGACACGGACACCGCTCGCGAGCACATCGCTGCCCGTGCGCCCCGCGCCCCATAGCAAAGTATTGCGCCGATTGGAGTCCACGCCGGCGTAGGCCGCGACGTTGCGCACGTTGTAGGTGCGTCCGCTTTTGATGCCGAAGAGATTCGTGCTGTTCTGCGTGATGTTCACATTGAACGTCCGGTCCTGTCCCGCGTTACGGTTTAAGTTCACGAACCCGAACACCACATCCGAGTTTGCGGGCGATGCGTTTGCCGTTTCGTACTTCGCTACGCTGAATATCTCCTCGTATCTGCCCTGCCCTCCCGTCCGATCGAGGAAGTAGCGGTTGGATGAACGGAGCGCTTTGGAGCCTGCCCGGGCCTGGCCGATTGCGGCATGGACCGGATGGAGCTGCGCGATGCCGTAGTTATAGTTCCCATGCGCTGGGTCGGTCTGACGCCACAGCGGCATGAGGGAGTTGTATTTCTTAAAGTGCGGGATCGGCTTGCCGACGTTGATCTCGTAGCGGTCGTAGCCAAATGTGCCCGTCCCATTGGTATGACTTGGCGGAACGATCGTGCCGCTGAGCCCGAGCTCCTGCCCTGGGAAAATGAGCGGAGCACCGTCGATGGTTCCGTTCACTGCATACCGCACCAACGCCTGCCACGGGTCATTATAATGATCCTCGTCGTGGCTGGATGTATTTAAGAGCACGCCCGCCTGACCATACGCCGACCGCCGGTCCTCATAGATGGTGCGAAACGCGCTCGTCGTCGTCGCCTCGTGCAACGGAAAGACGATGTTCTCATTCAAGATATCGAAGTGCCGCAAACTCCGATAAGTCACTGCGCCGCCGTCGAGACTCTCGGCCATGAAGACGAAGTTCCACTTTCGCGAGCGCGTTTTGTTGACGATGTATTCCCACGTCTGCGGCGGAAGCCCCTGCCCGAAATCGGCGCGCAGCCCGTCAATCCCTACCGTCGAATTCAGCGACGCTCCAGCAGCGTTCGCGGGGTAGCCGGTCTGCGTCAGCCAGAAGTCCACGTACGCCGCGAAATAGCGCCAGACGTTTTGCGTCACCGCGTCGAAGTGACCGTTGCCACCACCGCTCGACGACTCGCTGCCGACTGTGGAATCGAACAAATCTCCCGTGCTTTGGGGGCCGCCCGTCGAGCCGGACACGAGTGCCGCGTACCGTCCGAAATACACATCGAAAGTATCCGAGAACGCAAACTCCGCGATGCGGTCGGGCGCGATGGCGATGTTGCCCGCGCTAGACGCCCGCATGTCATAAGCGCCGGTTCGCGAAAAGAAGCGCGCCTCCACATTGCGAATCTCCGAAGCCGCCGAACTCCCTCCGTTTCCCCAGAACGTCTGGCCCGCCGCTGCGAGTTCCACGTCGTAACTCGTATGGTTAAACGGCGCATCCAGCATGATGTCCACCGCCGCCGCATCCGCCGCCGCGCTAAAGGTCTGAAACTCCGTCATCGCCTGCCCGCGGCCCGCAGGAGTGTCGTTCGCAGCAGGTGTGCCGCCGGGCGTGAACGCTTTCGCCATGAGCGGCATCACTTCGAAAAAGTTCTTCACCGCGTAGGGCGATCCGACCTCAAACGCCTGCCCCGTCGCAGAGTCCGTCTGCCGGCCCGCGATTCCGTTGGGATGAATGGGCTGAAACCACAGCATGTTCGCGCCAAGTTCCTTCACGTAATTGAGGCTAAAACGTGGCGTGCCTGCGCCGCCGGTCAGTCCGTTCGCAAGGTCCGCAAAAGTCCCGCGCTGGGACGAACCGGTGCCGGTGGCGATAATCGTCAGCGGGTTCACCTCATACATGATGATGTCGCGCGCCTTTTTCGGACTCACTACGATCGCGTAGTCCCGTTTCCCGCCCGCATCGTCGTTATTGTAATACCGGTAGGTTCCCGGCGAATCCGACGTCAATCGCCAGCGCACCGTGAGGCGATACGCGCCGGTCTTATTCGCGTTGAGCGTGAGTATATAGCCGCCGCTCACTCCGGTCATCGGGTATGCTTTAAAATAGTGCGCATCACTGCCCACTGGCACATTCGCCGGGGGCTTGATGCCGTCTTCCACCCCGTCTGCATCCGCATCACCACCGGCCCGATCCCGGCGATTCAAATTCGTGTAAACCTCGCACGTCTGAACCCCGAGGGTCTGCGGGTCGAAGAAGATGGTGAATGGCACCGTGTCGCCGGCGACTTCATCGACGTGGACATGCGCCGATGCGTAATCGCCTTCCACTTCACCTGCCAGCCGTGCGCTGGAATTTGCGCTGATTTTTAATGTGGACGCCTCCAGCGAAAGCCCGAGCAACCCGAGGGCGACGACGATAAAACTCTTGCTCATATCGATTTAAGGTAGGCTGATCCGGACGCGGTAAAAGCGGTTGGGAGTCGCGGTGGAAGGGTCCGTCCACAAGTAGGCTGGATTCGCACTGCCCACCGTGAAACTCGCGCCCGCGTTTACCCAGCTCGCGAAGTTCGTCGTCGTCTCCACTTGGTAGCGCCTGTTCGGGATGACGGGAAATTGCAGCCGCTTGGTAGCCCCGACGGGCGAGATAATCGGCGTGAGAAGCTGGCCGTCATTCGGATCCGCAGGATTGAAGTCGGCGAGGAACTCAAGGATTGCGGAGACACCGTCGCCATCTTTGTCGCTTTCTGCTCCTTCGTCTCCATCTGGGTTGTTGGGATCAAGATGGTTCTGATTTTCCCAATAATCCGGCAGGCCATCGCCATCGCTGTCGATGACTGCGCCGGGCGCGGCTTTGACATCGCGCGTGTCGCTCAGGGTAATATCCCCACGCTGGTGCGTGGCGCGGAGTTCGTGGAGATCATCCGGATTTCCCGTGTAGAAATTCGGGAAGTGAAACGCCAACGCGCTTTCGGTCCCGGTCTCATCCCGAATGATGCTGTAGCCTGAGCGCGGAATGAGCGTTCCATCCAGCGTGAGCGTGAATTCGCTGATCAATTGTGCATCGGTGACAGCGGTGCCGAGGCTCTTGTCGAAATACACTTTAGCCAAGTAGCTCGAATCAACCACCGTGCCGTCCGCGACCGGAAACGCGATGTGGAGATTCACGTTAGAGCCCGTATGCACATTGCGTGTAAGCGTGGTGAACCATCCGACGCTGTCATCCGTAATCGCATTGCTGCTGGAAGATGACGCCTCACGCAAACGCACGCTCACGATCGCATCGAGACTCGTCGGGAGGCTCTTGTAATCAAATCGCCACTCGCGGGCGTATCCCGACGTGCCGAGTTGAGATGGCGTGACTTCGGTGGCCGATGCCCAATTACCCGCACCGTTCCCATTCGGCCCCGAGTCGTTCGCGCCGCTGGAGTCGAGGATGTTAAACTGCACGCTCGTCGTGCTCGCATCCGTGAGCACTACGAAGCCGTATGCCGTCCCCGCGATGGTCGCGTTCTCCGTCGGAAAGAGCACCGCACCAGTCGGACGCTGAGTATCGTAGTAGAACGTTTGCGTGCTCGTCTTGTAGAGTGACGCTTTTCCCGTGTGGTTCAGAAAAGAGCGGGTGCGAAGCGAGTGAAAGCCCTCGCTTAATCCCGTGCGCCGCTCGCCTTTGTCGTTGTGTGGGAAGACCGTGCAGGTCGTCGCGTTGAAGTTCGGAATTTGAAAGACCGTTTCCATGCGTTTCTTCACGTTCACATCCGCAGCGCTGAAAGGGAAACGACTGGCCGCATTGTTGTGCAGCGAGCCGATCTTGTAGCGCAGCACGGTGCCCGAGTTTTGTGCGGGGATTGTGCCTTTCCACCAATCTGTGTTGAGCGCCCCCGGATCGTCTGCGCCCGCACTTTCAAACGCCATCGAAACCACCTGCGTCGTCCCCGAAGAAACACCAGCAGAGCCTTCCGGCGCGGAGCCGTCGGTGGTGTAGTAGAGCCACGATTGGTTCACATTAAACTGATAGCCCGTCTTCACTCGCACGGTGATTGGCTGTCCGGCAGCGGACGCGGGCTGCGGTGTAAATTGCGGCGTTGTCGTCACGCCATCGCGATTCAGCGCGGGGTTGTGATACACAAAAACTGCCGTGCTCGTGCTCGTATTTACTCCGCCGCCGAGATTCGGCGAGCCGACATCGAAGCCCGCGCCAATCGTCGCGCGCCACGTCTCCGAGCCTTGGGAACCGATCACATTTCGAGCGACATCCTGCGCGGCGAATTTCTCAGCCACACGTCGCACGTATTGCATTTGCTCGAACCCAAGAAATGGATCCGTCACCGCGCCCGGCGCATTGTCGCGCTTCTCCGCGCCGGTGGGTCCGATCGGGATTTGCGAGTTCACATCGATGCCACCATCGAGTGCCAAGAGAATGTTTTCGGCAGAGCCGTCGGCCCGCGCGATGAAGCTCAGATTTGTCCCGCTTCGAACGACGGGAATCTGCGCCGTGTAGTTGTACGCAGGGTCGCCATTCGCGCCGTCTTTGCGCTGCACGCCGATGGTCGGAGCCTGCACGCCGTTCACGAAAATATCGACGGGATGCACCGTGCCCGAGCCCTGCCAGACATTCGGCAGCTCCGGCGTATCATACGAAAATGCGAAGTATCCATTACTCGGCACGATCACGATATTGTTGTCATCGCCCCGCAGGAAACTGTCGTTGCCCACGTTGACGTAAAATGCGCCACCGCTCGGCGAGTAGTTTTTCAGCCGCGCACCGGCGGGGAATGTCGTACCAAACGGCATCTGCTGCCCACCGATGTAATTGCGGGCGTGGACCACCACGAGCGTCATCGCGTCCGCAGCGGACATGCTGAGATTTTCGCGGTAGTCGCGAAATTCCCACCCGCAAACATTCTGCGAGGACCAGCGCGGATATTGATCGCCGCGAATAAAATCACGCCGCAGCGCCAGCGAGCCAGTCACGTAATTCTGGCCATATTGACCGAGGAACGGAACGTAAGAGGGCTTCGGAAAATAATCGGGACCACCAGCGATGTTGTAGCCGTCGGTATAAACGATGGGCACTCCCGCGCGAGTGAGCATGTACTGATGCGCAGAAGGCCGTTCACTGCCCGACATGTGGTTGTTATCGTGGCTCAGGCAGTACATCACTCCGCCATCGACTCCGAAGGTAAACCGGCCCGGCTGATCGTAGTTCACCATGCTCGACCCGATCCCCGCGAACCCGCCGACGTTGTTCACGAAGTCATCGTTCGCGATTCGCATTCCCGCGTCGAGATACCCGTTCGGATTTGGCGGCGCGCCGAGGTGTTCGCCGAAGAGCATCAGGTCATCCCTCACGGCCTCCGTCGAGTAGGCTGAGTTCCGGTGGCTCGACCAATCGGAGTATCCGTGTGTGAGATTAAACTGCGCCTGCGCATTCCCGAGGAAGCCCGCGCTGGAAGGATCCTTCGCGCCCGATTGCAGCCCGAAGAAGTAACTCGGCACATGCTTGACCGCATCGAGCCGGAATCCATCGCAGCCCGTTTGATCGATCGTCCAGCGGATTGACCGGATGAGCATCCCGTTCACGTCCTCAGCCACCGGATTTCCCATATTGTACCGCCCGTCTCCAAATCCCCACGACGCAGTCTGGCGCGAAGGGACGCTCGGGTCCACTCCGGTATCCGTGAACGCCTCGCTGGCCTCACCGACATCGTGCTGACCGTTTCCATTTGTGTCCGTCCAGTCAAAGCGCCCGTTCCCATTCGTGTCCACGTAAGGCTCCTTGTTCGCAAACGGCCGGAAGACAACACCCTCCCCATCTGTGACGCCCGGCAAATCCGTATCAGGATAAATCCACGTCTTGCCAGGGTGCCGGACTCCGACCCACTTCGGGTAATCCAGCCCCTCCACTTGCCCCACGGGATCAAAGCTCGTGTTCGGGTCCTCCTGAGCGATGTCCCATGCGAAAGGATTGCGGTTCAACACCTGCCACTCGTCGTTGTAATCAATACTATCACTCGCCTTCCGCCAACCGCCGCCGCTTTTCCGGATCAGATGAAAGTCCTCCGGAACAAAACCCGGGATGCTCGGGAAAAGGATGCCCGCAGCCACATTATCGAGCGGCCCTGCATTATGGGCCATCACGTTGTCAAAATACACGCGCACTCCGAACCGCTGCGCCACTTCCACCAACCGCAACAAATCCGCCTTAGTCCCGTACCGGGTCGCCACAGTGCCCGATTGGTTCAGGTCTCCCAGGTCGAACCGGTCGAACGGATCATACCCCACCGAATACGATCCAGAGGCGCCCTTGCACGGATTCGGCAGCCACAGCGACGTATAGCCCGCCTCGGCGACCTCTGGGATGCGGCGCTCGATCTCCTTCCACGACGTGTTGAAGTATTGAAGGATCGCTTCGCCGCGGACACCACCAACGCACGCTAAGAAAGCAAATAAGACGAAGGCGTTCAGACGGTTGATTCTCGGAGTCATGGCAGGCAAGTAACTGGAACTAGTAACCGCAGAAGCCGCTCTCGCAAGAGGAAAGGCGGGTAGCACCCGACGGCTTCGATGAACTTCCGCGCGGGCCTTCACCAGCCGCCCCGGCACTTGCAATGCCCGATCTCGCCCACATCGCGTGAAGACTCCTTTGACACCGCCGCCCAGCCACGGCATTGCTCGCGGATGAGCGAATCCTGTGAATCCGAAAACTGCTGTCAAAACGAAGAAGCCGCCGTGGCCAATGGCGTGCAAAATCCCGCCGTGCTCGATGCACTCGGCGTGGACCCGGCGACGGGCGAGTTTGTCCTCGTGATGTTCGAGCCGCGTCCTTGGAACGGCGGCGACTCGCAACTCATCCAGCTCCAAGAGAAGCTAAACGCCTACATGTCGTTCGTCCTCGATGGCGAAATGGAAGAGCAACTCCCGCAAGCAGCCGGCAAGAAGCTCCGCATCACCCTCGCCTGCGCCGAAGAGCCACCGACCCCCGTCACCGACTTGCTCCTCCGCGTGCGCGAGCAGATTTCCCTGCAAGGCATCGGCTTCAGCGTCGAAGGGCTCCAAGGCCCGAACGACAGCAGCGAAGGCGGCTGCGGGACCGGTTGCGGCTGCCACTAAATATGGCGCTCCGACTTCACATCAACGGCTCCCGTGGTCGTATGGGCCTCGCCCTCATCGCCTGCTCGGCAGAGTTCCCGAACACCACCGTCTCCGCCGCCACCGATGCGGGCGACGACTTCCTCGGCGGGCTCGCGCAGTCCGATGCCTGCATTGACTTCAGCCACCACTCCGCGCTGGAGGGCGTCCTTGCCGCCTGCGTCGCGGGAAAGAAGACGCTCGTCATCGGCACCACCGGCATCTCCGACGCTGGCGTAGCCCTCATTCGCGAAGCAGCGGCGCACATTTCCATCGTCTATTCCGGCAATTACTCCACCGGCGTGAACACCCTCCTATGGCTCACCCGGCGGGCTGCGGAAATCCTCGGCCCGGACTTCGATTTAGAGATCACCGAGACCCATCATCGGATGAAAAAGGACGCGCCCAGCGGGACTGCCAAGATGCTCGCCGAGACCCTCGCCGAAGTCCGCCAGCTCCAATACAACGACGACGTCCGGCATGGGCGTTTTGGCGATGTCGGCGCGCGGACGCAGGGCGAGATCGGGATGCACGCCATCCGTGGCGGCGATGTCGTGGGCGACCACACAGTCCTCTTCGCCGCACTCGGCGAGCGCGTAGAACTCACGCACAAAGCCAGCAGCCGCGACATCTTCGCCCGTGGAGCCATCCGCGCCGCGACTTGGGCCCACGGGAAACCGGCAGGTCTTTACGACATGCGCGATGTCCTTGGGCTGAAGTAATGCGCACTGGCATCGCCCTCGGCTCCAATCTCGGCGACCGCCTGCACAACCTGCGCGCTGGACGCGACGCCGTCCTCGCGCTCCCCGGCGTCACCGGGCCGCTCCTCGCCTCGCGGGTCTATGAGACAGAGCCCGTCGGCACCGGGCCGGATGCGGGCGCATTCCTCAACGCCGTCCTCGAAGTGGACTACGCCCACCAGCCCCACACACTCCTCGACGCCCTCCAGCAAATCGAAGCCACCATGGGCCGCCCATCCAAGCGCCCCCGCAACGCCCCGCGCACCCTCGACCTCGACATCCTCTACGTCGGCAACCTCGTCCTCGCCAACGATGAGATCGTCATCCCCCACCCCCGGCTCCACCTCCGCCGCTTCGTCCTCCAACCGCTCCACGACATCCGCCCCGACCTCCTCCTCCCCGGCCAGCAGCGCACCATCGAGCAGCTCCACGCCGCCCTCACCGACCCCGCCGCAGTGGTGGAAGTCGGGACGCTGTAGTTCCCCACCTTCAGCAATCAGCAATCGGAGTTCATCAATCAACAATTTGAACCGTGAAGGAATGTCGATTGATGAACTCCGATTGCAGATTGTTGAAGGAAACACCGCCCCTCACTCCGGCAGCGCCGCGCGCAGAAAGCGCAGGAAGTTCCCCGCGAAAATCCCCGCAATGTCTGCCGTAGAATATCCGCGCCCCGCGAGGATGCCCGACAGCTTTTGCAAATCCGCGATGCTCTCCAAATCCTGCGGCGTCTGCTCCGTGCCGAACGCACCATCCAGATCGCTCCCGATGCCGACATGCGCAGCGTTCCCGGCGAGTTGGCAGAAGTGATCAATGTGGTCGGCCAAATGCGCCAGCACCACGCCACTGCTCTGCGGCGTCGTCTTCCCTCGCTCCCAGCCGGGCACGATCATCCACGCATCCAGCGCCACGCCCACCACCGCCCCGCGCTCGATCAGCGCGCGGAACATCTCATCCGAGAGCTGCCGATTATGCGGCACCAGTGCCCGCGAGTTATGATGGCTCGCCCACACCGGGCCGGAGAAAAGGCCCAGCGCCTCCCAGAAGCAATGGTCGCACAAGTGGGTCGCATCGAGGATCATCCCCAACCGCCCGATCTCGCGCAGCAACTCCCGCCCCTTCTCCGCGAAGCCCCCGCTCGCATCCGTCCCATTCGCATACACGCCGGGGCCGTAATGCGCAGGGCCGATGGCGCGCAGCCCGGCGGCGTATCTCCTTTCTAAATGGGCGAGCGTCACCAACGAATCCGCCCCCTCCAGCGACAACACATAGCCCAGCGCATCGCTCTCTTTATCGAGGTCCGCCCGCGTGCGGATGCAGCGCATCAGGCCCGCCTCCTCCATCGCCCGATACCACGCGAGCTGCCCCTCCGTGATCGCCCACGCCTGCGCCTGCGAGCGCCAGCCTGCCACCGGGCTCCACGCGTTCATTTCCACCCGAGCGATGAGCGTCGCCACGCACATCGTGATCTCCGCCCGGCGCATCTCCGGCAGAGTCACCGTCCCCCGCCCCCGGTCGCGCTTATCCGTCAGGTGCGCCTCATCCCGCCGCACGTCGGCGAGCGGGCGCGAGAGGTCGCGGTTCCACTCCACAGCGTTCATCGAAAGGTCAAGGTGGGCATCGAAAAGTTGCATCGCCGATGTGTGCAGGCGCAATCCGCAGTTGGCAACTTCGCGTTTGCCGGGTTTCCTCCCGCCATGAATCGCACCCGTGCCGAACAACTTCTATCGCCCGCCCGCAGCATCCTCGTCGTCGGGGAAATGATGCTGGATGAGTTTATCTGGGGGAAAGTCAGTCGTATTTCGCCGGAGGCTCCGGTACCGATTGTGGAGGTGCAGCGGCAGACTTTTAATGCGGGCGGCGCGGCGAATGTGGCGCGCAATCTCCGGGAGTTTGCGGACCAGGTGCATCTGCTGAGTCTCGCGGGCACGGGGCAGGATGCGGACATCCTGCGCGGGCTGCTGGAGGTTCGCGGCATCCAGCTCGGCTGCGTGGTGTTCGACCCGGACTACACGACCATCCGCAAGACGCGCATCGTGGCGCGCGGGCAGCAAGTGGTGCGGGTGGACCGGGAGAAAAGGCGCGGCTTCACGGCAGCGCAGCGGGCGCAGGTGATGGCGCAATTCACGGCGCTGCTGCCTTCGCTGGACGCGATCATTTTGGAAGACTACGACAAGGGGCTGCTGGACCAATCGCTCGTGGATGAGCTGATCACCCTCGCCCGGCAAAGCGGGAAGATTATCTCCGTGGACCCAAAGCCAAGCAACGCGATCCGCTGGCACGATGTGACGTGCGTGACGCCCAATCGCGGCGAGGCTTTCCGCGCGGCGGGGCGCTCGGTGAGCGACCCAGTGGAGCCCGCGACTGCCGACACTGCGTTGCTGGAAGTGGGCGCGCTGCTGCTGGAGAAATGGCGCTGCGAGCATGTGCTGGTGACGCTCAGCGAGCAGGGCATGATGCTCTTTACACAAGGCCGCGCGCCTTACCACATCCCCACTCGCGCGCAGGAAGTCATCGATGTCAGCGGCGCGGGCGACACGGCCATCGCCGTCCTCACCGCCGCCCTCGCGAATGGAGCCGCGCCGGAAGAAGCCGCCGAGATCGCGAACCACGCCAGCGGCATCGTCGTGGCCAAAGCCGGCACCGCCGTGGCGACGCGGGAGGAAGTGCTGGCGAGCTTCCCCGCGTGATGCGCCGCGCGCTCGTCGTCTCGCTGCACGATGTCTCCCCGCACACATGGGAGCCGTGCCAGCGCATCCTCGCCGCGCTCGATGTGCCCGTGTCGCTGCTCGTCATCCCGGACCACCACGGGCGCGGGCATTTTCTAAAAGACGCCGCCTTTTGTGAATGGCTGCGCGCCCGTGTGGCTGCGGGCGATGAAGCCGTGATGCACGGCTACACCCACCAGCGAGCGACCCGCGCCGGGGAATCGCTGGCGGCCCGAATCATCACGCGCAACTACACGGCGGGCGAAGGGGAGTTCTTCGACATCGAGCACACCGCCGCCCTCGAATTGGTGGCGAAATCGCGGGAGGAGTTCCGCGCGATAGGCGTGGAGCCGAGCGGGTTCATCGCCCCCGCATGGCTGCTCAGCGCGGAAGGCGAGCGCGCCCTCCGCGAGCTGGGAATCGGCTATACGACACGACTGCGCGCCGTCACGGCCCTCCAGCACGGCACCGAGTGGCAGAGTCAGAGCCTCTGCTGGAGCGTCCGCGCCGCGTGGAGACGAGCCGTGAGCCTCGCCTGGAACGTCTCCCTTTTCCACCGGCTGGAAAGTGCGGAGCTGATGCGCATCGCCATCCATCCCGTGGACATCGCGCACCCGCGCATCTGGGAGCAGATCGCCCGCTTTATCGCTGCCGCCGCACGGCTGCGCGAGGCGATGACTTACGAGCGATACGTCGCGCTCTAGCGGGAGGAGCGACCGCTACTGCCGCTCGTACTCGCCGTTGCCGACCTTTTTGAAGACGCTCATCCCGGCGTTGCGGGCTTCGGCGGGGCCGACGGGACGGGTGACTTTCGGGGTGTTGACGTTGGTGATGACTTTGCGCACGGGCTTCTTGCAGAGCGGGCAATTTGTCAGCGGTGCGCGGTCGATGGGGCGGTTGATCTCAAAGGTGCCGCCGCACGCTTTGCAGTCACCTTCGCAGAGTTCGTAAACGTAGGTAGGCATCTCCTACCAGCGAGCGGGCGCGCGTTCGTGCGCTGGGGCTTCGGCGCGGCGGATGCAGGCGAGGAAGAGAGCAGTAAAGAGAAGGTTGGAGATGAGTTCGTTGCGGAGGAAAGTCCACGTCGGCGCGAAGCCGGGCAGGCCAGTGGTGAGGGCTTGCAGCCAGCCAGCGAGGGTCTTCGCGTAGGCGGGAAGCGTGAACCATGCGTAGGTATTGGTGACTGCGTAGAAGAAGAGCGCGGTGCCGATGGCGGCGGGGAGCATGGTCTTCGCGTCGGTGCGGTTACGAAGCTGCCAGCCGAGCGCGGCGATGGCGGAGAAAGCGAGGACGTTCACGAGCATCCCGAGGTTCAGCGGAGCGTAGCCGTAGTGGATATTTAGCACGACATCGGTGAGCAGCACAGCGGCAAAAGGGACGGCGATGGCCATACGACGCGGCAGACACGCTGCGCCGCAGAGCATGATGGCGGCGATGGGCGAGAAGCCGGGCAGCCAGCTCGACTGCTCGGTTGTGACTCCGAGCAATACGGGAAGAAGACGGTAAACTGCTGCTGCGATAAGAAGAGCGATGCCTGCGATCATGGCTCGTCGTTTAGTCTGCCCCGGCGAGGACTGGCAACGCTTAAAAGTCTGTTCAACGATTCTCACTGTGGACGCGGCCCGCTCCACCCGGTATGCAGTCGCGCTGTGATGAATCCGTATCAGCTCCCGCTTTTCTGCCTCGCGCTGGCCTCTGCCGCCGCCGCGGGGCATCCCGTGCTCGATTCCGCGCGCCGGGCGCTGGACGAGTATATCCCGGAAGTCGCACGCGAGGAATTGACGGGGGCGATGCGCGACGCGGCGTTCCCCGTGGCAGACCGCGCGGCTGCGTCGCTGCTGCTAGGCGAGGCGCAACTGCGCTCCGGAAAACCAGCCGACGCCCTGTCGGTGCTGGAGCCACTCGCAGGGAAAAAGGCGGCACTCCTCCGGGCGCACGCGCTGGCCGCCATGGGGCGATGGAGCGAGGCGCTTCCACTATACGAGGACCTCGCGCAGGCGAACGACGCACCGGCTTCCGCTGCCATCGGGCAGGCGGAGTCGCTGCAAGTGCTGGGTCGCACACCCGAAGCGGTGGCGGTGCTGGAGAAATTGATCAGCGACGGCAAGGCGAGCGTCGCCCTGCGACTCCGGCACGCGGGGCTGCTCTCGGAGCTTGGGCGGAAGAATGAAGTGGAAGATTTGCTCCGGCGCATTGAGCCGAAGACTCCCTCGGACACAAAGTGGCGCGACTACGTAAGGGCGCGTCTCCTTTTAGCCAACGAGCAGCACCAGCCCGCGCTCGACGCGCTGGACCACCTCGTCACCGAGCCCGAGGGGCTCACGCCAAACTTGCTCGCCGCCGTCGAGTTGGCCCGCACCGACGCCCGGCTGCACATCAAAAGCCTTGGCAGCGAAGTCGCGGCACAGAAGCTGGAGAAGTTCCTGTGGGACAACCCGGAGAACCCCGCCATCGAGATGATCTTCCGACGCCTCGACCAGCTCAACGCCCAGGACCGCAACCCGCGCGAAGGCGAGCTGCACAAAATGGCGGACCGCGACGAACGCACGAACTTCCCCCGCCGCGGCGCGCTGGCGCAGTTCTACGTGTCCCGGATGCAGTCGCGGGAGAAGACCCGCAAGCTCGTCGCCGTCACCTCGTGCGCGAACTTCCTCCAGTGGTTCCCCGCAGACAAGAATGCGCTCACCACCTACGTCCACGAGCTAAAGGCAGACCTCGCCGAAGAGCGCGGAGACTTGGAGGAAGCGCTCAAGGCACTGGAGGGCGCACAGCGCACCGCGCTGAATAAAGAGCGCGCCGCCCTGATGGAGATGCGCATGGGCATGGTGGCGTATAAAAAGAGCGACCCCTCGCTCGCCGTCACCTACTTCCGCCTCGCGGCGGAGCACTCTCCCCGCTTGCAAAAAGGCGCGGCATTTAACGCAGCACTCGCGGAACTCGGGCTCAAAAATCTCGCCGGCTTCCAAGCACGGCTCGCCGAGTTCACCGTCAACCACAGCGGCGATCCGCTCACCGGCGAACTCGTGCTAGAGGCCGCCATCACCCAGACCCGCGCGCAAGACGCAGCGGCCCCCGCCACGCTTCGCGCATTCCTCAAGGATTACCCCGCCCATCCACGGCGAGGAGAAGGGCACCTCGTCCTCGCCGAGCTACAACTTGCCAGCGGCAACATCGCCCAAGCCACCGAGGAACTCGCCCAAGCCACCGCCGCAGAGAGCGCCGATACGACCGGCGGGCAAGCCGAGCGCAACCAATACGCCGCCATTTTCGCCGCCGACGCCGTGCAACCGCGCGACGCAAAACAGATCGAGAAAGTGACAAGCCTCGCCCGCAACTTCATCGCCGAGCGCCCCAGGTCCCCGCTCCTCGCAGAAGTCCGCATGAAGCTCGCGCAGGTCTATTTCCACGAGAACGACTTCGCCAATGCACAGACCCAGTTCGAGACACTCGCCCGCGAGCATCCCGACGGCGGCTATGCCGAGAGCGCCCTCTTTCTCGCCGGCCAGTGCGCGGCCAAGCTCATGACCGCCAGCAGCACCGAGCGTGCGACGGCGCTCTTCACCCAAGTCGCCGAGCGCAAAGGCCCGCTCCGCTACCACGCGCTCTTCCAGCAAGGGCTCATCCAGCACCAGAACGACCAAGATGCCTCCGTCATCTTCCAGACGATCCTCGACGCCCAGCCCCCTGCCCCACTCGAACTCCGCCACGCCACCCTCTGCGCCAAAGGCGACAACTTAGTCCGCATCGCCAAAGGCGCACCCGACAAACTCGGAGCCGCACTCGCCGCCTACACACAGCTCGCCGCGATGCCCGACGCGGGCCCCGAATGGCATAATCAAGCCGTCTATCGCCAAGGCCGCGTGCTCATTGATCTGGGACGGCAGCAGGAAGCACTCGTCTTACTCACCCGCCTCCTCGACACCGCCACCACCGGCGCAAAAGAAACCTTCTGGCTCTACAAAGCGGGCTTCGATGCAGCCGGCATCCTCGAAGGCATCGGCAACTGGCGCGGAGCCTTCACCCTCTACGAAAAGCTCGGCAAAATCCCCGGCGCACGCGCTGCCGAAGCACAGGCGAAAGTGAAGGAACTCCGGCTGAAGAAGTTCATCTGGAACTAGGGGGAACGACGAACTTTCGCGGCGACGTGCGGTTCGTCATTCGGATTCAAGATTTCCCTTGCGCTGCTTCATGTGGGGGAATACCACGACGCCCGTGCGTTCATTCATCCTGCGAGCTTTGACCATTGCTTGCGCCATCTATCTCAGTGGCGCGCATTGGCTCATTTTGCAGGGGACTGCGTGGACGAAGATGCTCGTGGACCGCTCGCAGACGATGGGATTTGTGGCCGCGGCAAAGACCACTTTTGATGGCGATCACCCCTGCGAGATCTGCAAAGTGGTCAGCAAGGGGGCCAAAACCGAACAGGCACCGGCAGGCGTGCTGCCGAAGGGTGCGAAGCTGTTTGAGGTGACGGTCCTTCACCCGTCCGAAACCGCGCTCCCGATTCCGGTGAGTGAACCATTTTCGTATCTCCCGGATTCTATCTGCTCGGCGCCGGTGCGCGCGGATGCTCCGCCGACTCCGCCGCCTTTGGCGTAGTCGGGCGAACCCTTTTCCGGATTTCATTCAGCCGCGTTTCTTGCGCGGCGCGTTCGGCTGCATTTGCAGCCGCTGAATCTCGGATAAGGCCCGCCCATTTCGACCGTTCACTCCGCGCAAACCCGTGTCGGGGCCGCGCGGAGAACCCGGATTTTCCACCGGGGGACGGCAGCAGACCGAGCCGCGCGCCTGGGAAGCGCATTCACTGCGGGTGATTTCTCGCCCGTGATGTTCATAGACCGGCCCGACTGCGCCGTCTCCCGAATGGAGATCCGAAAACCGTCCGTTGCTCCCCAGAGCATTTACCAAATCACACGCAAAATGTGTCTGCCCGCTCGAATCTGCGCAGACCGCAAAACCATAAGCAAACACACATCATGAAAACCAAATTAATCCTGTGCGGCTCTATCGCCGCGTTCACCACATTCGCCGAAAACGTACTGCCGGAAACGGTCGTCACTGCGCGCAGAAACTCGCTCACCACGCCCATTACGGAAGTGCTCCGTGCGGAAGTCCAGC
>CAMDQC010000119.1 GCA_945905735.1 Prosthecobacter debontii
AAATTTCTCCCGCCGGGTGGTTTTCTTTTTTTCGCTGTACTCCGCTGCCGCGAAACTCATTTGCTTTTCCATGCTCTTGTCTATCAGCTCTATCGCCCGCTGTCCCGCTATTTTACAGGGACTTTCGCTTTATTCAGCGTTTCCCTAGAGATGGCATGGGGGACGCCTTTAGGCTACATCGTTGGCGTAGAGGAATATCTGGAAACTAGCGAATGCCACTCCTGCATAGAAAAGTGGCTGGATGAAAGGTGCGAAACTCACGTCCTCCTTGTCGCCAAAACCCGTGAGTTGCCACGCAAGGGGAAATCTGCAACCGTCCCGCCATGTCTGTTCGTGTTCATCATCGCTTCACGGTTGAGGAGTATTATCGCATGGCGGAAGTTGGCGTGATCCCGCGCGGGGCGCGCGTGGAGTTATTGGACGGGCAGATCGTAGATATGATGCCCATCGGTCCATTCCACTCGGGAGTCGTTGATCGACTCATTGAACTATTCTCCAATCTCAATCAGAAGCGCTGGACCGTTCGCGCGCAGAGCCCTGTGCGGCTCGACCGGAACAACGAGCCGCAGCCAGACCTCATGCTCGTGAAGCGCCGTGCGGACTCTTACACTCGCTCGCATCCCGGCCCTGACGACGTGTTCCTGCTCATCGAAGTGGCGGACTCGTCTTTGGACTTCGACCATTCGGAAAAGCTCCCTATTTACGGAAAAGCGGGCATCGCCGAAGTCTGGATCGTGAACCTCCACGACCGGCAGCTCGAACTTTACCGCGCCCCCCATTTCACCGGCTACAGCACGACGATCATCCTCCGCGAAAGTGATCATGCGGCACCCGCCGCATTCCCCGACGCGCAAATCTCGGTCGGCGAGTTGCTGGCGATTCAGGATTAAAACGACCCAACCCCTCCCGATGCCAAAGCCCATCCATCGCCGCCAGTTTATCCACACCGTCGCTGCCGGGCTCGGTGCGGCGGCGCTGGCGGAGGACGAGCCGCGCATCGAGATGCGACTGCCCGCCCGCGTATGGGCGCGGCCTACGACGTGGATCGGATCCGTCACCGATACCAAGGCTATCGTGAAGGCCAAGGTGCCCGCTGGCGCAGACTGCCGACTCGTCGTGCGTAAGGCTTCTGGCGGCGAGCCGCTCGTATTTGGCCCCGATTCGCCGCCCGTGCCGGTGAACGTTGCGCGCTTTCGCGTGAGTAAATTGGAGCCGCTCACGGACTACCTCTACACGCTGGAAATTGACGAACGTCCGTCAAATTTCCCCACCGGGAGTATCCGCACGATGGGACCAGCGGAGAAGCCGTGGTCGTTTAACTTCGCCTTCGCCTCCTGCGCCGCCACTGGCTCGGAGCACCCGGTTTTCACTACGATCCTAGAGCGGCGTCCGGCGGTCTTTTTGCACCTCGGCGATATGCACTACACGAATATCTCCCGCCCCGATCCACGCTACTACCGCGCCGCTTGGGACACCGTGCTCTCTTCGCAGACCCAGGCCGCGCTCTATCGCTCCGTGCCGCTGGCCTATGTGTGGGATGACCACGATTTCGGCCCAAACGACAGCGACGCACGCGGGCCGGGCCGGAGCATCGCGTGCGAAGTCTATCGCGAATACGCGCCCGTGTACACGCTGCCGACGGGGCCGCGCGACGGGGCGATTTACCAAGCCTTCTCCATCGGGCGGGTGCGCTTCATCATGACGGACCTCCGCAGCCAACGCTCCCCGGACGAAGCGCCCGACGGCCCCGAGAAAACGATGATGGGCCCGGAGCAAAAGAAGTGGTTCAAGCGCGAACTTCGCGCAGCCGCCAAAGACCACGCCCTCGTCTTCTGGGCCAGCAGCGTGCCGTGGATCGGCACTGGCGACGCAGACTCCTGGCAGAGCTACGCCACCGAGCGCCGCGAGCTTGCCGACTACATGGCCGCGATAGGCATCCGCAACCTCTGCATCCTCTGCGGCGACGCCCACATGCTGGCCGCAGACGACGGGCGCAACAGCGACTACTCCAGCACGCGCACCCTGCGCATCCCCGTGCTCCACGGCTCCTCCCTCGACCAAGGCGGCAGCTATAAAGGTGGCCCCTACAGCGAGAGCTTCTACACCCCGCGCTTCGACGAAGGCTGCTTCGGCTGGGTAGAAATCGAGGACGACGGCCAAAAAGTCGCCGTCAATTTCACCGGCAGAACCCACCGCGATGAAGTGATGGTGAAGCACCGTTTTGAGGTGTGAGGTTTCCGCTTCCGCTTTCCGGGATGGGCGGTATGTTTTGCGCCATGCTTACGCTTACAGAAAATGCTGCTCGCCAACTTCGGACGATGCTGGAGGAAAAGGGGGAGCCGGAAAAATGTCTGCGCATCTCTATCGAGCGCGGGGGCTGCGCGGGGATGAGCTATGAGATGTCGCTCGATGCGGAGAAGCCGGGCGATTCCGCGGCAGAGCGTGATGGGGTGAAGGTGATCGTGGACGCGGCCAGTTTGGAGTATCTCGACGGCTCGACGGTGGACTATTGCGATGACCTCGCGGGCACGGGCTTCCGAATCCAAAACCCAAAGGCGACGCGCTCGTGCGGCTGTGGCACGTCGTTCGAGCCAGCAGCGGAAGCGGCACACTGAGGCTATGGCGCGCGGGCTTCTCGGCTTTGATGTTCAGGATTCGACGCGCGAAAAGCGGGGCGGTGGGGCGTTCCTATGGACGGTTGTTTTGCTCCTGCTGACGGGGGCTGCGCTGGCGAGCTGGATTGGTTCCTTTTACGTCATCGGCCACCCGGAGCTGCCGAGCTGCTACCGGTTTTTGAAGAAGCTCAAAAAGCTGGAGTCGCCTTGGCAATTTGGAATCATCAGCGACCCGGTGAAAAAAGAAGATCCCGCCCGAAAAGGCAGACGGACAGACCCGCCGCGCGGGACGTTCCTTTCGCCAAAGCAGTTATTGGAGCGTGTGCCAAAAGCGGAATCGGAGTCGCTTCTCGGCTTTGGCACGATGAGCAAAAAGAAGATGGCGGAGAACAACGCGGAGCTACTGCGGATGTATCTAAAAAACTACCGGGAAAACAAAAAATCGGTGCCGTATGTGACGGGAGTTTTTGAAGTCGTGGAGGCGCATCTTTTGAAAGCGGGCGACTTTTTCCCCAGCGGCGTCGTGGCGCTCACGCAGGCGAAAGATTACCCGCAGGTGCTCGTGGAGATGGTCTTCCCGGCCAACAGCGCGAGCACGAGAACGATCCTGAGCCTGCTGCCGAGAGGGCGCGAGATCACGCTGGAGCGCTCGCGTGATTTGGCCGCCGTGATCCACTGCGAGCGTATCTCGGACTCGCAGATGCAGTTCACGGTCGTCCCGCTATTATACGGTGCTTTTCAGCTCAAAGACGCGCGCGGCAGCTTCACACTCAAGAGCCCCGAGGATTTGGAAGACCCGAAGTATGGAGGGAACCCGAACAACGCCATCAACATTGATGGCACCTTCCCGATCATCCAAGGAATGCGCTTTCAGCAGGACTTGGCCGACTACGCTACCTATCGGCGAAAAATTCTCGCCAGCGGTGAAGCGGAACGCCCCGCGCCCAGCCAGATCATCGCTCTTCGCTCCACTTCGCCCGGCGGCGCTCCTGTGGAAGTCGCGACGCCAAAAGTCATCCGCGAGGCTGCCCCGCCTTTGCCTACGCCAGCTCCCGCGCCCACACCGATTCCTACGCGGACGCAGCGGAGCACGCCGAGTGTCGTGGCCACGCCGACGCCGCGCCCGGCGATCATCACTTCTGTCGCCCCCACTCCCGTGCCGCAGCGATTCCCGCTTGCTCCGCGCCCGATTGTCCGCGCGGCCCCGCAGCCTGTCGCGCTGCCGACGCCTGAGCCTGAGCCCCCGAAGCCGGTCGTGCTCTCGATGCCCCCGGTGAAGCGGCAAGCGCTAACCACAAAGGAAGCGAGCGCTCTGGTGGACTCGTTCGACCCATCTGCCGAGATGGTAATCAGCGGCGAATTTGTCGTCACCGGCGTACTCGGCCAGCGCGTCGCCCTACGTGCAAGCGAGGCATTGCGAGACCGTGATGCCGACCCTACGGTCGCAGGGACGACAGGCGCGATGATCGTTGTGGATTTCCCATCGGGCACCCAGCCTCCCGCAAAAGATACGACCTTCTCGCGCGACGGAGCGCGTGGCTTTCTCATCAAGTCGATCCGCCGTTCCGGCACCGGGCAAATCACGATTATGGCGGAGGATGCTGCGAAACCGTAGAGTCGGGCGAATGCGCAACTTCTGGCTGCGTCATAGGAAATCGAGCACCTGCTGCGGCTTCTCGCACAGCGCGTAGCGCCATTCGCCGAAGCGCCCGGTTGCGTTCACGGCTTCGACCCATTCCTCAGCGGCGGCTTTTTTCGACAGCACCTCGGGCGTCACGCGGCCCTTCGTTTCGATGATCAGGAAAATGCCGTCCGTCCTCCGCGCGAGATAGTCCGGGCGGTAGCGGCGGACAACACCCTCGTGCGTGTAGAAAATCTCGAAGCCGAGGTGGTCGTTTTTTACCCACGCCGCCACGCGCTCGTCGTGGTCGAGGTGGAACGCCTCGCTGCCCTCCCATCCGCTATCGAGCACCACGACGCTCACGATGCTGCGCTTCGCGGGAAAGCACGGGCGCGACGTGAACCACGTCAGCATCTCGCTCGCGCGGCGGACGGGATGGCGCGTGTCGAGCACGGGGACGATCTGCTCCGTGTTGTGGCACTGGATTTCGCGGAACAAATGCTGCGCGATCTTGCGGAGATTCAGCGTGTAGATGATGCGGCGCTTCAGCGGGTCCTGGTAAAAGAGCGGCGGGTCCACCTGCACGTTGCCGCTTTCGAGGTAGCGATCCGTCAGCCCGACGAGTTGCCCGATGAGCGTTTCGCGCGGGCCTTTCCACTTCGGAGTGAGCTGGTCGTAAAGATCGCGCACCACCTCGAAGATGACGCGCTGCCTGCGGAACTTCTGAGCCAGCGCCTCCAAGTCCACCTCGGTGATTTGTTCGAGGTTCGGCTTGCCCGCGACCATCGGCGCGAGTTCCGCGAGTTGCACGGTCTTGTAGGCGTCGAGCGTCAGCGGTTTCATCGCGGCGAAATCCACGTCGAGGCGCGGGCGATACTCGCGGTCAATGCGCAGGACATTTGGCCACGCGATGTCCAGCGCGCCCCGCTCCGGCAGCACTTCGACGCGCGTCGTCGGCTTCGGCGGGCGGGGCTTGATGTCGCCGGGGTCTTCGTGCGGGATGAACGTGAATGGCACGCCGAAGATGTTCACGTATTCCGGCTCAAATCGCCCGTTCACCAGCTCGTAGCTCGTGCGACGCAGCCCGCGCCCGACGACTTGCTCGCACAGCAGCTGGCTGGAAAATGCGCGCAGCCCCATGATGTGCGTCACCGTCTTCGCGTCCCAGCCCTCGGACAACATCCCGACCGAGATCACATTCTGGATGAGCGCCCCCGCTTTCCCCGGCTGGCCGACGCTGTCCACTGTGCGCCGCAGCAATTCCGCCTGCTGCTTCTTCGTCATCTTCGGCACCGCCTCGTCGTCATCGGACGGCTCGGGCAAATCCACCTCCGCGCTGCTCTCCGCTTCGTTCAGCACTTTCGAGTCTATGTGCAGTATCCGCTCCCGCGCGCACAGTTCCTCGACGCGCACTTTCTGCCGCTCGAATGAGAACGCAATCCGCGCCGCTGTCTCCGTGCGGTTCGCCACCGTGATCATCACTGGCGGCGTTGGTGAACCCGCGTCGTCCCATCGCTTCTTCGTCTCCAGCCAATCTGCGCCGAGCAGCGCGTAGGCGTTCATCACGAGGTCCGGCAGCGACTCCTGCGGCTCGGCGGCGCGCGTGATGTTCGCGCGCACCTCCTCGTCCGCGTAGATGTGAAAAAGGCGGCTCTTGTAGTCCTGCGAATACTGCCCCGAGTCATCGCGCACCACCACACGCGGCGTCTTCACCAGCCCCGACTCGATGGCATCGTTCAGCCCGAAGTCGCTCACGATCCACCCGAACAGCGCCTCCTCGTAAGATTGCTTCCCGCTCGGCGCGAAAGGCGTCGCGGAAAAATCGTAGCACCGTGCGATGCCGCGCGCCCGGTGGATGCGATCCAGCCCGCCCACCCACACCGTCGCCTCGTCGAAAAGCTCCCGGTCCTCGCGCCGCCCTTTGAATTCCGCCGGGATGCGCCATGCGTGATGCGCCTCGTCATTGAGCACCAGCAAGTCGCGCGACGCCGCGAGTTCGCCGAGCACCTCGCGGCAATACGCCTCGTCGCTCTTCGCCCCGCGCTTGTCCACGCTCCGGCGCTTGCGCAGCTTCTCCGGCGTGTCCCACGAGAGCGACTGCCAGTTGCGAATGACCACTTTGCCCTGCCGCAGCATCTCCATCAGCGGCCCCGGCACGATTTGGAAAAGCTCGTAGTAATTCCCCTCCGCATCCGGCCTCAGCACCTCCAGCCGCGAGCGCACCGTGATGCCCGGCGCCATGATCAGCGCGTGCCGCGCAAAGCGCCCGTCCTGCGGATACGCCGCGCGATTCAGGAACTGCCACGCCAGCACCATCGCCATCACCAGCGTCTTGCCCGTGCCCGTCGCCATCTTGCAGCACTGCCGCGCCCACGCCCCGCCGTCACCGGGCACCTCGATGCCCACGCGCTCCGCCGCGTCCGCCTCCAGCAGCCAGATCAGCGTCTCGATGGCCTCCATCTGGCAGTAGAAAAAGCGGAGTCCATCGCGCGTCGTCGCATCGCTCCAATGCTCCAGCAGCCGCCGCGTCGTCCCCGTCACGCCCGGCCAGCCCGCCGCGCGCCACGCCGCCACACGGGGCCGGATCGCGTTCACGAGTGGGATTTCCTTGAACACGCCGGGGTCATCGAACCCCTTCGCGTTCGGAGTCGCCATCGTATAGCCCGACTTCCGCCGCCCCTCCGCCACACGAAATGCGCGTGTCTCCCGCACATACTCCCAATACTCGCGCGGCTCCTCGAAGGGGGAGTTCAGGATGAGATGGTCGGGTTTGGCGCTCATGCGGGCTTGACCGAGATGCCAGGGATAAACGATGCGATATTCCCGCTGTGGCAGAGTTGGATTTGGGAGGACGCCCAAGACGGGTGTGATTAAAAGTGGAATAGCGCGAAGCGCACAAGGAGCGGCGACATTCTTGTCGCTGTCCCCATAGCGCGAAGCGCCTAATCAGATACGCACGGCTCTGGGAAACTGCACGGTGCTCGAAATTGGGCGCTTCGCGCTTTCAGGACAGCGACAGGAATGTCGCCGCTCCTTGTCGCTGCCGCGACTTCGATCCATTCCACTTTTAATCACACCCGTAATCGCCCTCCCCATGCCGACGGTACGTTCCTCGAAAAACATCCTTCCCCTCGAACACCGGCATCTGTTGGCGCGTCGCACGCGGCACCGTGATTTGAATGACTCGCTTGCCCTCAATCATCCGCGTCGAAACATTCGAGTCGGTGAGGATGTTGATGTTCGTCTTCTCGCGATTGTTAAGGCTGTTCCAAAGCTCCTTGATGACCTTCTCGGGATTCCCGACCCCCACGACCTGAAACACGCTTGGAGCCGTCTCCTCCACGCCGAGCAAGACCACCCCGCCTTCGCTGTTCGCCATCGCGGAGTAAGTCGAAAAAAACTCTCCGGCAACTGCCCCTGTCCATCGCGCCCGGCGGCTTTCTTCACCTCGAAATCGAGGCCCTCCGTCATGTCAAAAATCTCAATGGAATCCAGTGGCATCGTTATTCCTCCTGCTCGTAGTTCGAGCCGTTCTTTTTCCGCACGGCCTCGAGGATGGAGCGCGGGTCAATCCGCTCGTGGACGTGCAGCGAGACGGTGGGCACCTCGAAGCTGGTGCGCTCGGCCTTGCCCGCCCACGCGAGTTGCGGGTCGAGGTGCGGGTCGTAGGCGTAGGTCTTCTCGCGCGGCACCGGCGCATCGCTCGCAGAGTCCACGAGGCCGACGGGCGGGTTGTTCACCCGCGTCTCGGCGTCGTGGGTGTACTGGACGATGGGGCGTTTCCCAGTGGCAGGAGTCTTCGGGCTAGTTCGGCGCGGCGGCATTGGCGGCGTTCTTAGCGAGCACGCCGAGAGATTGCCACGATGAAATCACGACGGGCAGACCGATAGCCATTCCGCTTGCCGCGCGGGGTGGGATTCCTATGCTCCCGCGCCGTGAAATTGCCCGAGAGCCCAACCTACATCTGCTGCGCGTGACTGTTGAAAAGACACAGCCATTCCGCGTTCGACGGCTCATCGCAGGCGTTCGCAACGTCGTTTTGTTTCTCGTCGCGCTCTTTGCTGTGGGTGCGATCCGAACCCGGAATATCACGGTGCCAGATGGCGGCTCGTTGTGGCGGAAATGGCGGCACATCTCCGAGCGGGGCGCGCAGTATTCGCTGCTCTTTGTCGGCTCTAGCCGAGTGGAGCATCACTTCATCCCAGAGCAGTTCGACGCGGTCTTGAAGGAGCAGGGGCACTCGGTGAAGTCGTTCAATTTTGGGCAGGATGGGATGTTCCCGCCGGAGAGTTTCTATGTCCTGCGCAAGCTGCTGGAACACACGTCTGTGCGGCCTCGGTGGGTGGTGATCGATCTAATGGAGTTCACGCCCGTGCTGCCGAAAAACGAATACGGCGAGCGTGCGGTGATGTGGCACGACTGGCATCATTCGTGGCGGACATTACAGTTCGTCGCCGCTTCGCAAGTGCCGTTCTCGGAACGGATGGATGCCGCCTTTTACCATGCGGGCTTACTGGTGCGGCGCACCGTCGGTGTGGGCGAGGGGCAGGCTCCGTTGCAGCTCCAGTTGAAGCTCGTGCAGCCGAGGAAATCTCCGACGATTACACACGCCGGGTATGGGCCGTTGGATGCGCGCCCTTTGTCGCCGGAGGAGGCGGGTAAGTTCCGCACGGGGCTGGCGAGCCTTCAATCTTCAACGAGGCAAATCGAGATGCCCGCGCCTTACCGCGCCGAGCTGGAGGAAATCGTCGCGCTCGTCCGAAGGCACGGGGCGGTGCCGGTGTTTGTGGTCGCTCCTGTTTGCAATACGGAGCAGCGCTTCAAGGATTGGCCGCCTGCGGATGTTGCGCAGTTTTCGTATGACCACCCGGAGACTTACCCGACGCTGTATTTGCCCGAGCAGCGATACGACGCCGAGCATCTGGACGCTGCGGGCGCGAAGGAGTTCACGCGGATATTCGCGGCGGAGTTCGCCGACTGGCTGAAACGCAAATGAGGGCTCTTCTCAACATCGTCGCAATGGTCGTCGGCTTCATCGCTGTGGCCGCAGTGCTTTCAAAAAAGACGCCGCCTCGCTACGTGCCGACGGTCACCGAAAAGCTGAAACGGTACGCATCTGCGGGCGACGACTACGATGTGCTCGCGATTGGCTCCAGCCGCACGTATCGGCAGATCATCCCGAAGGTGTTCGACGCGGCGATGGCGGCTGCGGGTAAGCCCACGCGGACGTTCAATCTCGGCATTGATGGGATGCGTCCGCCGGAGGACACCTATGTGCTGGAGAAGGCTCTGGCATTGCGTCGCAAGCCGCTGAAATTTGTCATCGTCGAGTGTAACAACATCCGCTTCGAGGTGCGCGACGAGGACGCGGGCACCGTGCGCGCCGTCCACTGGCACGACTGGAAACGGCTCAGCACGCTGGCTCAGTTCGCATTTTACTCGGACAAGAAGAAACGTGGTTTTGCCGACACGATGAAGCGGAGGCTCGATGTGTTCCCCGAGTTCTGGGAGCACACGGGGTATTGGTTTGAAAACGTGACTCAGCTAGGGCGCGGCAACGAACTCCTCTCGGCGCGACTCTTCGACACGAAGCAGCCGCTGAAGGTCATTGGCTCCAATGGCTATACCGATCCTCCCCTCCGAACCGACCTCTCCGGCAAGAAACTCGCCGACTACGAAGACGACGTGGAATCCATGCGCAAGACGCCGCCGCGTGCGGAGCGCTCGGAGTGGGTGAGCCAGGCGGAACTTGCGGAAAAGCGCCGTATCATTGAGCGCGCCGGGGCGAAGATGATCCTCGTCGTCCCGCCGTATCCCATGACGAAGCGCTTCCTGCCGGACGGCGAGAAGGAGCAGGCCGCCGTGCTCGATTTCTCGAATCCGCTGAAGTTCCCCGAGCTTTATACGCCCGAGCATCGGCTTGATGAAGGGCACACGAATCGCGCCGGGTCCGAGATTTACACGCGGCTCATCGTGGAGGGGATTTTACGTCAGCTATGAAAGCGCTGAACGTCGTCACATTCATCGCCGGGTTCACGCTCATCGCCGCCGTGCTCTCGTCTGCGGTGCCATCGGTGCGCCCGCCGCAGATTGGCGCGAAGCTCGATTTTCTGGCGGCGCACGGTGCGGAATACGACACGTTCTTCATCGGCTCCAGTCGCGTGCATCGGCAGATCATCCCCGCACTTTTCGATGCGGAAATGGCCGCACTCGGCGTGAAGACGAACTCCTTTAGTCTCTCCGGCGATGGGATGCGCCCGCCGGAAGACGAGTTCGTGATGGAGCGCGCTTTCGCCAGTCGCACCGCACCCGTGCGGCTCCTGCTTGTGGAGTGCAACACCGTGGAGCCCGGCATCCTTGACGATGACGCGGGCACTGCGCGCGCCGTCTATTGGCACGACGCGACGCGGATGGCGCGGCTGTGGCGCAACTGCTGGGCGGCTCCTAAAGCGTCGCGCGTGTGGAAAAGGCTGCGCCAATTTCCTGAGCACATCCAGCACTGGGCGTGGAATGCGGGGCGTCTCGGCCAGGGCAACGAACAACTCACCGCGATGCTCTTCGGCCAGCCGCCGCGCGACGATGCGCGCGAAGTCGGCGCGGACGGCTACCGCCCCCCAAAGGCCGTCCCGCCCATGAGCGGCTCCGCGCTGCGTGCCTACGAAAAGGATGTCGCCGCCGCGCTCAAGTCCCCGCCGCCGCGTGATGAGGAAGACTCTGAGAGCCAAGCCTCCCTCGCGTGGAAGCAGGCGCTTGCCACGAAACTGGGCGCGCGGCTCGTGCTCGTGTCATCGCCATTTCCACGGCCCGCCGTCTTCGTGCCGAAGGGCGATATTGCCTTTCTCGATTTCTCCAGCCCCGCCCGCTACCCCGAACTCTACGCCCCCGAAAACCGCCGCGACCCCGGCCACCTCAACGTCCGTGGGTCGGAAATTTACACACGCCTTATCGCCCGGCAGATTGCTGCCGCGCTCCAACCGCAGCCATGACACTCGCAGCCATCGAACCCGCAAAACCCATCCTCTTCGTCGAATTCCGCTTCCTCTGGATATTCGCCATCATCTTCGGCGTGAACTGGCTGCTGCGCTCCAACACGGCGCGCAAAGTCTGGCTGCTCGTGTGCAGCCACGTTTTCTACGGCTGCTTTTTCATCGGCAATCCGTCCGAGTTTTTCCCGAATCTCTTCGCGGGAAAATGGGGCGATCTGCCGCCCGGCTGGTGGTTCCCGTCGCTCCTGTGGTTTAGCACGATCATGGACTACTACGTCGGCCTCGGCATCGAAGACGCGAAGACCGACCGGCGGCGCAAGCAATGGGTCGCCGCCAGTCTGCTCGTGAATCTCGGCGTGCTCGGCTTCTTCAAATACTACGGCTTTTTCGACCAAAATGTGCGCGCCGTCGTCGCATGGCTGGGCCTCACGCCGAGCTGGGAACCGCTGAAAGTTTTCCTGCCCTACGGCATCAGCTTCTACACCTTCCAGAGCCTCAGCTACTCGCTCGAAGTCTATCGCAAGAAGCTCCCCGCCGAGCGCAGTTTCTTGAACCTCGCGTTCTTCATCGCCTTCTTCCCGCAAGTCGTCGCAGGGCCGATTGTGCGCGCGATGACGTTCCTCCCGCAGACGTTGAAAAAGGTGGAATGGTCCAGCGTGGACGTGCGCGGCTGCCTTGCGCTCTTCCTCATCGGCTTCGTGAAAAAAGCCTGCATCGGCGACACGCTTTCGCAGGTCTCCGATCCGTATTTCGCATCGCCGGAGACGCACAGCGCCTATAGCGCATGGGCTGCATCGCTGGCCTACGCGGGGCAGATTTACTGCGACTTCAGCGGCTACAGCGACATGGCCATCGCCGTCTCCCGGCTGCTCGGCTACGAGCTTTGCGTGAACTTTGCGTTCCCCTACTTCAGCAACAGCATCACCGAGTTCTGGCGGCGATGGCACATGAGTCTCAGCTCGTGGCTGCGGGATTACCTCTACATTTCCCTCGGCGGAAATCGCGGCTCCAAGCTCTTCACCTACCGTAACCTCATGCTCACGATGGTGCTCGGCGGGCTGTGGCACGGCGCGGCGTGGACCTACGTCGTATGGGGCGCGATGCACGGCTTCGCGCTCATCGTCCATCGCGAATGGGCACGCATGACGGCAGCGGCGGCGGGCATCGGCAAGGTGATGAACGTCATCGCCGTCCCGCTCACATTTTTCTGGGTGCTGCTGACGTGGATTCCGTTCCGTGCGAACGACATTTATACCGATAAACCAAACGCGACAGACAAGGGTGCCAAGCTGCTCAGCCGCAGCAGCGCGGGATTTCAGAGCCTCGATAAAGACGACAGCGAAAAGCCGATGGCCTACCCATTTGCAAAGACGGACGACAAAAAGACCGTCGCCCTGCTCGCACACGACGCAAAAACAAACACCTGGACCGGCACAGGAGCCGACGGTAAGCCCGCCACCATCCACCTTCACCAAAGCGGCTTCGCACTCACCGCTAAAGTCTGGGAATCGCTCGTCTTTTTCAAAGACCACGCCAAGCGCAACGTGTGCGGCAACTTCATCTGGGTCATCCTCGGCGGCCTCACGATTGTTCATTGGCTGAACTCCCGCGGCCTGCTGGCAAAATGGTGGCGAGTCATTCCCGACTGGCTCTTCTCCCTACTCCTCGGCGGAGGCTGGGCTTTGGCGCTCCACTGGAAAGTCGTCGCCTACAAGCAGTTCATTTACTTCCAGTTCTGATGCAATAATCGGGGTGGTTCGGTGATTCATACAACAATGCCTGCACGCTCTATCAGTCTCGTTTTCGCCCTATCGCTCTCGGCCTTCGCGGCGGCGCCGGAGGGCGTGGAGTTTTTTGAAAAGCGTGTGCGGCCTTTGCTGGCGGAGCAGTGCTTGGAGTGCCACACGGCAGGGAAGAAGACGAAGGGCGGGCTGGCGCTGGATTCGCGGGCGGGCTGGCAGGCGGGCGGCGATAGCGGCGCGGCGATTGTGCCGGGGAAGGTGGAGGAAAGTCTGCTCATCAAAGCGGTGCGCTACACGGACACGAACCTCCAGATGCCGGAGAAACGGAAGTTGCCCGCTGCCGAGATCGCGGTGCTGGAGCAGTGGGTGGCGATGGGTGCGCCGGACCCGCGCGAGGGTGCGGCGGTGGCGAAGAAGCAGACGGGGATGTCTTTGGAAGATGGGCGGAAGTTTTGGTCGTTTGTGCCGCCGCGAAAGGCTGCGCTGCCGCCGGTGAAGGATGCGGCGTGGCCGCGCAATGCGGTGGACTATTTTGTGTTGGCGAAGCTGGAGGCGGCGGGCCTGCGGCCTTCGGCGGATGCGTCGCCGGAGGTGTTGGCGCGTCGGCTTTCGCTGAATGTGACGGGGCTCCCGCCGTCGGGCGAGACGCTCGATGCGATGCTGGGGTCGCCACAGTTTGGCGAGCACTGGGGGCGGCACTGGCTGGACGTGGCGCGGTTCGCGGAGTCGTCGGGCGGGGGGCGGACGTTGCTGTATAAGGATGCGTGGCGGTATCGGGATTATGTGATCGGGGCGTTCAATGGCGGCGTGCCGTTTGACCGGTTTTTGCGGGAGCAGATCGCGGGGGATTTGCTGGCGGCTCCATCGCCGGAGGAGCGCGGGCGTTTGCTGACCGCGACGGCTTTTCTCGCGCTGGGGCCGACGAACTACGAGGAGCAGGACAAGCAGCAGTTGCGGTTCGACGTGATTGACGAGCAGCTCGATACGATTGGGAAGGCCGTGCTCGGGCAGACGGTGGGCTGTGCGCGATGCCACGACCACAAGTTCGACCCGATCTCGCAGCGGGATTATTACGCGATGGCGGGCATTTTCGCGAGCACTCGGACGTTGTTTAATTACACGGATAACGTCGCTCGCTGGGTGGATGCGCCGCTGCCGGTATCGGCGGAGCAAGAGGCGGCGCTGCGCTCGCACGAGGAGGCGGTCGCGGCGCTGAAGGCGAAGCTGGCTGCTGGGAAGAAGACCGTGGCTACGAAGAATGTGGAGGCGACTACGCTCGCGGGAATCGTGGTGGACGATGAGGACGCGAAGGCCGTGGGGACGTGGGAGCATTCGCAGCGGATCGTGGGCTACATCGGCAAGGGCTACCGCACGGATACGAATATGGCGAAGGGCGAGAGCACGATTACGTTTGTGCCGAAGTTCCCCGCTGCCGGGCGCTACGAAGTCCGGCTGGCCTACGTCCCCGGCGAGAACCGCGCGAGCAAGGTGCCGGTCCACATTTTCCACGCGGATGGGGAAGCGGAGGTGACGGTGGATGAGTCGGTGCCGCCGCCGCTGGATGGGCGGTTTGTTTCGCTGGGGACATTCCGCTTTGAAAAAGATGGCGCGGGCTACGTGCTCGTATCGAACGAAGGGACGAAGGGCTTCGTGATCGCCGACGCAGTGCAGTTCATCGCGGAGAGCGACGCGGGGAATGCGGAAAAGACGGACGCGAAAAAGTTAGCGGCGGAGATGAAGCGGCTGACGGAGAGCGGCCCGAAGCGTCCGTTGGCGATGGCGGTGAAGGAGCAGCAGGAAGACATCGGCGATACAAACATCCGCGTGCGAGGCGTGGTGCATCAGCGCGGCGAGCTGGTGCCGCGCGGCTTTCTCTCCGTGGCCGCGCAGCCGATGAAGCTCCCGGCAAAAGAGAGCGGTCGGCGCGAGCTGGCGGATTGGCTGACGAGCACGGCGAACCCGCTGACGGCGCGTGTGTTCGTGAACCGCGTGTGGCACTGGCTCTTCGGCGAAGGGCTGGTGCGGACGGTGGATAATTTTGGCACGACGGGCGAGATGCCCTCGCACCCGGAGTTGCTGGATTGGCTGGCTGTGGAGTTCATGGCGCATGGCTGGGATGTGAAGTGGCTCGTGCGAGAAATCGTCACCTCGCGGACGTGGAGCCAGCAGTCGGCAGGCGCATCGGCCACGAGCGACCCGGACAATCGTCTCCTTTCTCACTACCCGCGCCGCAGGCTTGCAGCAGAGCAGCTCCGCGACGCGATGCTCATCGCCAGCGGCGAGCTCGACCGCGCAGTGCTCGGCCCGAACATCGCGGGAGCGGGAGTCATAGATGCGAACGACACGAGCGCGCAGAACATCGAGTATCGCTACGAGTTTCAGGACGTGCGGCGGAGCGTGTACACGCCCGCATTTCGCAACCGGCGGCTCGATTTGTTTGAGGTGTTCGACTTTGGAAATATCAACGCGACTCTCGGCGCGCGGACGACGAGCACCGTTGCACCGCAGGCGTTGTTCTTTTTGAACCATCCGTGGGTCGCCGCCCGCGCCCGCGCCGCTGCGGTACGGTTGCTGAAGCGCGAGGCTCCCGATGCGGCGTTGCTCGATGAAGCGACGCAACTCACGCTCGGTCGCACGCCTTCCCCTGGCGAGCGTGCGAAGCTCATCGCCTTCCTCGCCGCGAACGCGCGCAGCGACCGCGAAGGCGCGTGGGAACAGGTGTTCCAGACGCTTTTCGCCAGCGTGGACTTCCGCTATTCCGAGTAGAAAACGCGGCGATCTTGTTTGCAAGAAACGCGCGCCGCGCTTACGCCAGCAGGCACCATGAACCTCAACAAATTCAACTGGAACGAACTCTGGCGGCAACAAGCAGCCATGCAGCAAGACCCCTTCGCCCTCGAAATGGTGAAACGCCGCCACGCCTCCGGAAGCAAGAGCCCCATGGGCCTCCTCGATTGCACGTTGCTCTACGCGCTCACTCGCTGGCGCAAACCGATGGTCGTCGTGGAAACCGGCGGCTTCCTCGGCATGTCCTCCGCATTCATTTTGAAGGCGCTCGCCGACGAGCATCTCTCCACCTCGAAACTCCACAGTATCGAGTGGATGGAAGACTGCCCGCACGGCTCCCTCATCCCCGAGGAATTGCGTAGCGGCTTCGTCCCCATGCGGGGAAAAGTGGAAGACTTCATCGCCAAAGGCGCGTTGCCCAAGCGCGTGGATATGTTCCTCCACGACAGCTCGCATCGCCGCGCGCACATGCTCATGGAATACGAGTATTTCTGGGACCGGATGAGCGACGGCGACGTGTGAGGTGGACCCCGAAATTCGGGCCAGGGGCTAAGCTATAAAATGGCGGTGGGAGGCGTGTTCAAACACAACACAAAGAACCACCACAAAATGAAACAAAAACGCAAGCGGTACGAAGCCGCATTTAAAGCCCGCGTCGCCCTCGAAG
>CAMDQC010000120.1 GCA_945905735.1 Prosthecobacter debontii
TAGCCGACGACCGTGTGGACGAAGTCGTCCGCACGATTATCGCGACGGCAAAGACGGGGAAGATCGGGGATGGGAAAATTTTCGTCTTCAACGTCGAGGATGCGATCCGCATCCGCACGGAGGAGCACGGCGAGCGGGCAGTTTAATACGCACGCTCAATGTCTGATTGGTTCGTCGCAATCATCCTCGGCCTCGTCGAGGGGCTCACGGAATTTATCCCCGTCTCATCCACAGGGCATCTGCTGATCGCGGAGCACTTCCTGAAGGCGGGTCCGTTCTTTCGCACGGAGGTGTATAATGTCGCGATCCAGTGCGGCGCGGTGTTGGCGGCGCTTCCGCTCTTTAAGGATCGACTGGTGACGCTCGGGCGCTGGAGGGAGCCGGTGGTTCGGGATTATTTCGTGAAGTTGCTCGCCGCCTTTTTCATCACGGGCGTGGGCGGACTCATCTTAAAAAAGGCAAACCTCCGACTACCGGAGACTCTGCTGCCGATCGCGGTGGCGTTGGCCGTGGGCGGGGTTCTTTTTATAGTCGTCGAGCGGTGGCTGCGCGGGCGTGACAGCGTGGTGGAGGTGACGTGGCCTATCGCTCTCGCTATAGGCACCGCGCAATTGGCGGCAGTCGCTTTCCCCGGCACTTCGCGCTCGGGGATCACGATCCTCGTGGCGCTGGTAATGGGCCTCGGGCGTGGTCCCGCGACAGAGTTTTCGTTCCTGCTCGGCATCCCGACGCTGTGCGCTGCGGGGGCTCTGAAAATCCTCGAGTCCATCAAGGCTCACGGCGCAGTGCTGGAGGTGGGACACGGCGCGGAGATGGTGAAGCAAGTCCTGCCGATGCAGTGGGGGCCGCTGTTGATTTCCTCGGTCGTGGCGGCGGTGTCGTCGGTCTTCGCGGTGCGGTGGCTGCTGGGCTACGTGCAGTCCCACACATTCACGGGGTTTGGCTGGTACCGGGTCGCGCTTGCTGCGTTGCTGCTCGCGCTGCACTTCGGCGGGGTGCTGGGCTAAAGCCTATCTCGGCTCCAGTTTTACAGCGCCAACTTCTCCCGCACCGTGGTGCTGGCCAATAGCGATGCTGATTTGAAAGACAACTCTGGAACGTGTATTGCCCATGAGCGCGCTGATTTCGCTCAGCTGATGCTGCGGACGACAGAGGGGAAGCGGTGCGTGAGACCATGAATAATCGAGGTTTCCAACCGGTCTATTTCCTGCTTTTGGAAGTGGCTTCCGAAGTCAGCCCCGGATGAACCAGAAAACAGAACGCAGTCTCGTCAGCGTCGGCATCGCCGGTATCGCAGTGATTGTCGCCATGATGGCGGCGGGTTTCTTCGTGCCAGAGACTTCGCTAAAATGGGTAATGCTCGGGGGCGGAGTTGTGGTCGTTAGCGCTATGGGGGCTTCCCTCCGCATTCTGAGAAAGGAAGCGAGGACTCGTGATGCGGTGCTGGCGGAGATGACAGAGGATCTAGCTCGCTCAGAGGATTCACGCCGACAGGTGTTCGAGAGCAGTAGCGATGCGCTTTTTACCCTGAAGGAGTCGGGCTCTATCGCCGCCGTGAATTCTCAAGGGTTGTTGTTGTTCCAGGCTGCCGGACTGGAGCCGGATACGAGGATTCTTTGGCCTGACCTTTGGTCCGCTGAATGTCGCCATGCTGCAAGCGAGGCTCTTGCTACCGCTCGCTCGGGCGGGGTCGGTGTATTCCGAGCCACCAGCCAGATGCGCGATGGGCGAGTCGTGACTTTCGATGTGACGCTGACACGCGTGGCCAGTGAGTCGGAAGGGCATCCAAAGTTTTTCGCGACTGCACGCGACGTGTCGGCACTGTTGTCTTCGGAGGAGAAGTTCCGTGTGCTATTCGATAATTCGGCGGCTGGGTATTTCATTTTTGACGCAACGCGAATCGTTGACTGCAACCGCGCTGCGGTAGAGATGCTGCGCTTTGAGACGAAGCTCGCGTTGTTAGCGGTGTCGGTGGACGAATTGGCACCTGCCGTGCAAAGCGATGGCACGCTTTCGAGCGTGAAGCGCGAAGAGCTTTGGGGGTTGGCGAATCAAGCGGGACATTTCCGATACGAGTGGATCGCGCGATGTGCGGATGGCGAAGAATTTCCTGTCGAGGTGGCCCTGACGCCGATGATCCTCAGCGGGCGCTCCGTACTCATCGCGTCATGGCTCGACCTCTCAGAGCGGCGCTATGCGGAGCGGGCGCTACAGGACTCGGAAGAGCGTTTCTTGGCATTTATGAACCACAGCCCAACGCTGTGCTTCATCAAGGACGACCAAGGGCGGATGCTGTTTATCAATGAGGTCATGGCGAACGCTTTCGACACGTCGCAAGAGGAGATGATTGGGAAGAGCGACTTCGATTGGCTCCCCATCGACTCGGCGCGCAGGGTCGTGGAATATGACCGCAATATCCTCGAAACGAACAAAGCTGCGCAGCAGATCGAAGTCATCACGACAGGAGCCGGAAAGGATTACGAGTGGCTGGTGGTGAAGTTCCCGATCGTGACGCCCGAGCGCACGCTCCTTGGAGGAATCGGCGTGGACATCCGGGAGCAACGCCGAGCCGAGCGCGCATTGAAGCTGAGCGAATCACAGTTTCGCGATCTCTTCGACGATGCACCGGTGGCCTACCACGAGCTCGATATCGAAGGCCGCATCACTCGCGTGAACGCCACGGAACTGGCGCTTCTCGGCTATGAAAAAGGCGAGATGGAGCGGCGGCCCGTGTGGGAGTTTGTTGTAGAGCGAGTGGTCCACGACTCCCTCGTCGCCAAGCTCGCCGGGCGGGCGAAACTGGACGAGGGATACCAATGCACGTTCCGCAGAAAAGACGGCTCGCTTGTGCCCGCGCTCGTGACGGAGCGACTGATGACCAATGCCTCGGGAGCCATCAGCGGACTGCGCTGCACGATGCAGGACATCAGCGCGCTGAAGCAAGCAGGGCACGAAATCCGAGCCGCAGAGGAGAAATACCGGAAGATTTTCGAGAACGCGATCGAGGGCATTTTCCAGACGACGCCCGATGGTCGATACTTGAACGCGAACCCGGCCCTCGCCGAGATTCACGGATATGCTTCACCGGAAGCGCTCATCAACTCAGTGGAAGACATCGGGCGCCAAGTTTACGTGATTCCGGAACGGCGGCGCGAGTTCTGCGAGCTGATGGAAAAGACCGGCTCCGTTTCGGAGTTTGAGTCTCAGATGTTCCGGAAGAGTGGAAACATCATCTGGGTCTCCGAGCACGCGCGATGCGTGCGCGACGAGCAAGGAAAGATCATCTATTATGAAGGTACCATCGAAGACATCACCGCGCGCAAAGAGGCGGAACAAGCGATGGCAAAGGCGCACGCCGCCGCTATCGAATCGGCCCGACTCAAGAGCGAGTTCCTCGCGAACATGAGCCACGAAATCCGTACCCCGATGAACGGTATCATCGGGATGACGGGACTACTGCTCGACATGGAGATGCCGCAGCGTCAGCGCGATTTCACGCAGACGATTGCGGATAGCGCGGAGGCGCTGTTGAAAATCATCAACGACATCCTCGATTTCTCAAAGATCGAGGCGGGCATGATGAACTTCGAGGAGATTGATTTTGATCCGCAGGAGGTCGTCGAGGGCGTACTCGATCTATTCGCGGGACACGCCGTAGAGAAGAAGCTCGATATTGCTTCCATCGTCCCTCACGGACTATCTCACGGCATTTCTGGTGACCCTGGCCGCCTGCGGCAAGTGCTGGCAAATCTCGTAGGGAATGCGGTCAAGTTTACAGGAAAAGGATACGTCTTTGTGCAGGTCGAACTCGTCGAGGAGGCCGGCGACGAAATCCTCCTCCGCTTCAACATCACCGATACCGGTATCGGCGTTTCGGACGAGCAAGCCACAAAACTGTTTCAAGCATTCGTGCAGGCCGATGGATCGACGACGCGGCGCTACGGCGGCACCGGCCTTGGGCTTGCGATCTGCAAGCGGTTGGTAGCGCAAATGGGCGGCGAAATCGGCGTCCGTAGCGAGCCAGGGCGGGGTTCGACGTTTTGGTTTTCAGCACGCTTCCGCCGCTCGTCGGCATTGGCGGCGCAGGCCGATTCGCAGGGCATCTTCGCAGGAACTCGGGCGCTAGTTCTGGATAATTGCGAAGCCGTACGTAAATCGATCTGTCATCTACTCCACGGATGGGGTGTCGAGACTACCGCTGCTCCCACAGGAGCGGCTGCGATGGACGCTCTCGCGGCGACTACGACAGGTGGCCCCGCGTTCGACCTGGCGATTCTCGATCTCCACCCCAGCGATATCGATGGCCTTGCGCTAACTCGAGCGATTCACGGCGATCCGAGGTTTGCGAAGGTGAATCTGATCGCGCTGACGCTGCTCGACGAAACCGAAGACCTCTCAGCGCTGCGGGCGGCGGGAATCAAGGCCCACGTCACCAAGCCCGCTAAGCGCGCAGCACTACGCGCCGCGATCCGCCTGTCGCGATTGAATGAATTGGTGCAACCCCCACGGGAAGTCCCGGCAGCAGCGGAGACGAAGAGGCTCGGGCAAAGTCTCCGCATTTTGGTCGGCGAAGACAGCAAGCTGAATCAAAAGGTGATGAGCCTTCAGTTGCAGCGCCTCGGACATACTGTGGATATCGAGTTCGACGGCGGGGCTGTCCTTGCTGCTACCCGTAAGACTGCATACGAGGTAATCCTGATGGATTGCCAAATGCCCCGAATGGATGGATACGATGCCACCCGCGAAATCCGAAGACTGGAGGCCGGAACCGCACACCGCGCATGGATTATCGCGATGACCGCAAACGCAATGGCCGGCGACCGGGAACGCTGCATCAAGGCTGGAATGGACGACTACCTGTCCAAGCCCATACGGGCCGAAGAACTTGCAGCCGCATTGGCACGCTTTATCGCCTCACGGGATGATAAAACCGGCGCATTGAACTGGAAAAATGCCGTCGATTACGGAGCGCTCGACGAGCTCCGCACTATGAAAGACGAGGCCGGAAATGGCGTTTTATCCGGGCTCATCCGCATCTTTTTAGACAACACGCAACCAGTCATCGACGGCGCGGACTCCGCGATCGGCACGGGCAACGCCGGCTACCTAAGCCGCGGCGCCCACATGCTGAAAGGAAGCTGCGCCAACTTCGGCGCAAGCCGAATGTTCGGTGCCTGCGAACGCCTAGAGTCTGCCGCAATCGCTGGCGACTTGGAGGCCGCGAAGCTCATGCTTGCGGACCTGGAGCGCGAATTTCACTTGGTCCGCATTGCTTTGGAACACGATCTATGTAATACCCCTTTATGAAGATTCTCATCGCTGAAGACGACCCTGTATCCGCAAAAATCCTCCAGTTCACGCTAGAGAACGCAGGGCATGATGTCGTCGTCGCAGCCAATGGCACCATCGCTTGGGAACTGTTTAACGCATCGCCCTTCCGCGTCATCGTCAGCGATTGGATGATGCCCGAGCTTGATGGGCTGGAGCTTTGCAACAAAGTGCGCGCCCGCCCCAAGACCGACTACACCTACTTCATCCTCCTCACCGCCATCCACACCGGGCGCGAGAATCTCCGCAAGGCCATGGAGGCTGGCGTGGATGACTTCCTTACCAAACCGCTCGACCGCGAAGGCATCATGATGCGGCTCCGCGTCGCCGAGCGAATCATAGATTTCACCATGCAAATCAAGGTTCTCAAAGACCTGATCCCGATCTGCATGTACTGCAAAAAGATCCGCGACGACGGGAACTTTTGGCAGGGCGTCGAAATCTACATATCCCAACAAACCGGCAGCAATTTCAGCCACGGCATCTGCCCAGACTGTTTCGAGAAGCACCTAAAAATGCTCCCAATGTCCGGCGACGTGTAATCGCGGCGCGATTCTTCATTTGCACATCGTGCGGCGGCTGTATAAACCGCCCGCGCATGAAAACTCAACGCACTCGTCGCTCCTTCCTACAACAACTCGCCACAGGGCTCATCGTCGCGCCGTGGGTGACCACTGGCCTCCGCGCGCAAGCGCCGAGTGCTCGCATCCGCCATGCCTCATTTGGCTGCTCGGGTATGGCGATGGCGGACGCATCATCCATCGCTGGCCACAAGTCCGTGGACATCGTCGCCGCGTGCGATGTGGACGCGAAGAAGGCTGCCGAGTTCCTCAAAAAGTTCCCCAACGCCAAAATCTACACCGACTTCCGCGAGCTGCTGGAAAAGGAGAAGGACCTCCAGACGGTCAACGTCTCCACGCCCGACCACATGCACGCCGCCATCGGCATGACGGCGCTCCAGCGCGGCGTCCACGTCTATGGGCAAAAGCCGCTCACCCACAACCTCTACGAATGCCGCCGCCTCACCGAAGTCGCCCGCGAAAAGAAGCTCGTCACCCAGATGGGCATCCAGATTCACAGCTCCACGGAGTACCGCACCGCCGTCATGCTCGTGCAGACCGGGGCCATCGGGAAAATCAAAGAAGTCCACACATGGAGCAGCAAAAAGTGGGGCGACAACGGCAAGATGCCCACCACCACCGACACCCCACCCGCCGAACTCGATTGGGATAAATGGCTGGGCGTCGCCACCGAGCGCCCGTTCATCGGCAACGGCTTCTATCACCCCGGCAACTGGCGCAAGCGGCTCGACTTCGGCACGGGCACTTTCGGCGATATGGGCTGCCACATTTACGACCCCGTCTTCAAAGCCCTAGCCCTCACTTCCGCCGTCAGCGTGAAGAGCCGCGGAGCCGCCCCGAACGATCACTCGTGGGCCACCGACGCCATCGTGGAATACGTCTTCCCCGGCACCGCCTACACCGCCGATAAGACCGTCCGCGTGACGTGGTACGACGGCGACCAGCGCCCGCCCAAAGACGTGCAAGACCTGATCGCGGAAAGCGGCAAGCTCCCGGACCAAGGCAGCATTTTTCTCGGCACCGAGGGCATCATGGTCCTCCCCCACATCGCAATGCCCAAGCTCATCGGCGAGAAAAACAAAGGCGCATCCTACGACAAAGTCGCGGGCGACAACCACTGGCACCAGTTCATCGAAGCAGCACTCGGCAACCGCAAAAACGGCGACGCAAACTTCGACTATGCAGGCCCCATGACGGAGGCCGTCCTCCTCGGCAGCGTCGCCTCCCGTTTCCCCAACGAGTTGCTGCAATGGGACGGACCCGCGCTGAACTTTACCAACGTCGCCAAAGCCAACGAGTTCGTAAAACGCACCTACCGCAAAGGCCACGAAGTCGCCGGACTCTAATCCCCATGTCTGAAACACACTGGCGCGAAGCGGCCATGCAAGCCGCGCTGCAATCCGAGGCAAACTACGGCAACTCGGCCAGCACCCTCATCGCCCAAGTTCGCAAGGCGCTGCCAAAGTGCTCCGTCACCATCATCCACGCGAATCGCCCGCAGACGCTACGCTTCATGGAAGAGCGCGCCACCGGCTTCAAGAGCCAGCTCGCGGGTAAGTTTTTGCAAGGCGAAGGCGAGAGCATCCACCCGTATCTCGGCTGGTGGTCCGTCACTTGGCAGGGCGATACCATCGAGCTGGTCGTCCCGCCCGGCTTTGGCAGCAGCGGCGAAGTCGTCTGCATCGCGGTGGATGAAAACGTCGTCGCCAGCTTCGCATCCGCGCTCAGCGATTACACCACGCGCCCCATCGGTCGCTCCCTGCGCTATAGCGGCGGCTGGGACAATGCCCCCGACCTCGACGCCGAGCTGGGCCAAGTCTCGTGGAGCGACCTCATCCTCCCTTCCGACCTCCTCGCCAGCATCCAGCAAACGGCGCTGTCTTTTGCCGAACAGCGCGACGCATTTATCCGCCTTGGCTTCCCGTGGCGGCGCGGCGTCCTCCTCATCGGCCCGCCCGGCACAGGCAAGACGATGGTGTGCAAAGCCGTCGCCACCGCCTTGCCAAACTTCCCCTTTCTCTACGTCCGCGACGTGCGCGACATGGCGCACCAAGACGCGCTCGGAGCCATCTTCAGCCGCGCACGCCGCCTCGCACCTTGCATCCTTGTGTTTGAAGACGTGGATGGATTCGTCACCGACTACAACCGCACCGCTTTCCTCAACGAACTCGACGGTTTCGGCGACAACGAGGGGCTCTTCGTCATCGCCTCATCGAACCACCCCGGACGCATTGACGAAGCCCTCCTCAAGCGCCCGAGCCGGTTCGACCGCGTCTTCCACCTCGGCCTCCCCGAAGAACCCGAGCGCCGCCGCTACTGCGAGACGCTCCTCAGTCGTGGAGCCCTCGCCCCGCACATCACCCCGAGCCTCGATGCACCCAAGCTCGCCGCCGATGTCGCCCATCGCAGCGCAGGATTTACCCCCGCGTATTTGAAGGAAGCGTTCCTCTCCGCTGCCCTCCTCCGCGCCCAATCCGGCAAAGCCGACCTCGACAGCGAGTTCGCCGCGTCCGTCCTTACCCAAATCGAGCAACTCCGCGAACACATCGCCAAAATGAAAACCCCCGACCGCCTCTCCACCATGGAGCCGACTTCGGGGCGCATGGGCTTCGGCGCGTAGCCTAAGATGGAACCTCGCCATTCACGAGGAATGGATAGCTGTGAATTGACGGGGTGCGGGACAATGAACATCGTGCGGCGATGACACGTGAAGATTTGCTCCATTTAGCTACGACTTTCCGGGATGCGGCGGCGGATGACCTTGAGCAAGCGCAGCAGCTCAGTGACATCCATTGGGCGACGTTCCGTGCACAGGAGCGGCTGGATTCTTTGGAGGCGCAGCTTTTTGCGGGGCTGGAGGTGAAGGTTGATTGTCGGGCGGGCTGTTCCGCGTGCTGCCATCTGGCGAAAATTGATGCGCGGGCGCACGAGATTTTTGCGTTGGCGGCGTGGATCACGGAACACTTTTCGGAGGAGGCGCGCGTGGCGCTGGTGGCGCGGGCGAAGGCACACGCGGAGGCGGTTGCGGGGCTCTCCCTTGCGGAGCATCTGCGCACCGTGCGGGCGTGCCCGATGTTGCAGGATGCAAAGTGCAGCGTGCATCCGGGGAGGCCGAGCGTTTGCCGCATCGGGCATTCGACGGATGTGAACATCTGCGAGCGGGCTTTTGAAAACCCGAACGACTTGAAGGCACGCGGCGGCCATAACCCAGACGTGAAGGCATCAATGACTGCGGCGGCTGATGGTTCGACCTTTGCATTTATCGAGGCGGGGATGGACCGGACGACTTATGATCTGAGCAGCGCGCTGTATGAGGCTTTGAGCGATCCGGAGGCACTAAACCGATGGATCGGCGGTGAACAGGCATTTTCCGACTCAGCAAAGGCGAAGCAGGAGGGGCTGGGGCTCGATGTGGCGAGTAATCCCCTCCCCTCAGAATAAGCCGGCAGAGATTGAGCTACTCTCGCGTCAGTCGCTCAGTAGTCCCTCCCGATTCCCGGCCCATCGCGCTTGATGCTCGCGGCCTCGCCGTGGGTTACTTTAGCACGAGGATGCTTCCATTGAGCACCGCCGTCCCGTTTTCCGCTTGGCCGATGGCTTGTTCGAGGTCGGCGACGCAGTTGTCGAAATCAATGCACGGGCCGGTGGTGCGGACTTGGAATTGCTCCAGCGAAAGGATGGAGAGGCGGTTGTTGAGCAGTTCGAGTTGTTCGTCGAGCGACTGGATTCGCGTGCGGAAATAACGTGGAGCATCGGCGGGAGTTTGCGACTTTAGCACGACGATTTCGCGGGCGAGGTCGGCGAGTGTCACTGTCGCTGCTCCGCGATAAATGGGCATTTCGTTGCTGAGGCACTCTTTGGTCGTACACCACGAGGTCCGAGCGATTTTTCGGGAGGTGCGTTTGACCGCGTCCTTTGTGTCTTGTGCGATTTCCTTGGTCTTCTCCACGACGGCTTCCGCTTTATCGCGGACTTTATCGGGGATGGATTTCTCGAATGCCTGCGCGAGGAAGGCGGTGGTAGCGAGGGCGGCGATGGTGATGAGTGTTTTCATAGTTCACACAGGTATCGCCGGTGGTGGCTCGGGTGGATGTGTCGAAGCGAGCGATTCCTCGATGTCGGCGACGGTGCGGTTTGGAAGCTTCACGCTTTTGACCGAGAGCCGAAAACGAGCACGAGTGCCCCGCTGCCGAGCAGGACCCAGCCGAGGATGGGCGGCAGTGGGACAGTCTTCGTGGTTTCCGCTGTGGCCTTGATTGGGCCGATGTCGATGACGGTTTCCCGCGACCGATAGCTGAACTGCTGGTAAGCGAGAATCGCTGCGCCAGCGACGACGAGGATGATGCCGAGGATGAGGTGGTTTTTCATAAAATGTCCGCGTCTTGCGAAGCGCAGAAGTCGCGCACTTTCGTCACGCCGAGATAGACGAGCGATGGTCCGGCAAGGCTGAGCGCCGCTCGGATGACGCTGCGCGGCAGGAGCCCGATAACGATCCCCGCGCCGAGTGTGATGGCGAGTGCTTTCATCGGCTCATCGCGCACGCAGTCGGCGAGCGTTGATGTGTGATTAGAAGTGTGCATGTCGCAAAGGTATCGCGCCTCGGGGTGAGGTTGGTTGTGTTGAATTTCGATACATCCAAGCGGTCCGCCAGCGCCGAACTACGGGCATGAATACCATCCTACTCGTCGTCCTCATTCTTTTACTCATCGGCGCACTTCCGACTTGGCCGCACAGCAGCAAATGGGGCTACCGGCCCAGCGGCGGATTGGGCACGATTCTCATCGTGGTCATCATTTTGATCCTGCTGGGGAAGATTTGACGCGCTGCGCTAGTAAGCCCTAGCTGATGATGCGTCAGGAAATTGTCCAGCACAGTGATACACAGGGCACACACGGATTTCTGGTTTCACTATCGCCGACTTTCTCCACGGGGCCGGGAGTTAGCCGATAAAAATTTCGGGCTACTGAAGGCGAATCCCCGCCAAGGATCGCTGCAATTAAAGAAGGTTGTCTTGTGTAGTTCTGGATTGGGTTTCACGACGAATACGAACGACTGATTCCGTAACGGTCGGCACACGACAAAGCCGGAGTGATGCTCACGCTTCACTCCGGCTTTTGATGTTGTAGTTGGTTACTTGATGACGTTCTCCACCGCCTTTTTCACCGGCTTGAGCGCGTCTTTCACGTCTCCGGCGAGGTCGCTTGCAGCGCAGGTGGCGCAGGAGAGTGTGCGTTTAAGAATCGCGCTGCCAGCGACGAGAAGGCCGAGCAGCAGACCTTTAGATTGCTGCAGCGGCTCGGCGAGGTAGCGCTCGGCGAGCGTCTCGGGCTCGCGGCGTTTGTTGATGAGTAGGCCGATGACCACGCCTACGCCCACTGCGACGAGCGCAGTGGAAAGCGGGTGCCGGCGGGCGTAGAGTGAGCTGAGTCGCACGGCGCGGCGGGATTCTTCTTGTGCGCACTCCCATGCTTCTTTGGCTTGGGCTTGTGCGCGCTTGGCGGCGGCGGTGGCGTCTTCGCCGAGGCTGTGAGCAGCGTCGGTGAATTTGTCTTTGAGATCGGTGATGGGTTCCATTGGTGTTTTCACTGTTAAGGTTTTTCTTCTGCGGGCACTTCGTCGTCTTTGTCTTTCTTTTTGCCTTTGCCCTTCGCTGGTGCGGTGGCCGTGGACTCGGGCGTAACGGGCTTTTTGGCAACGGGTTTTGGGTCTGGAAGCTTGGGTGCTTCCGGTGCGAGTTTGCGAGCCGGTGCGTCGTTACCAGGCTGCACTTTTTTTGACTGTTTCGTCTCTTCGCGGACGGGTGCCTCGGGTGGTTTGCTTTTACGTGGCTCGGCTTTAGGGACGGGCGGTTTCTCTTTCTCGGCGGCGGCCCGCGCCTCGTCAGCGGTCGCCGGTTTGGCGATGACTGCGGGTTTGGCCTTGGGCTTTTGCGGCGGGTCAGCTTTGGGCTGCTCGCGTTTCGGTGCTTGCTCCTTCGCGGTTGGTTTTTTCGTCGGATTCGGCTTCTCGGCTGCTGGCTTCTCGGCTGCTGGCTTCTCGGTTGCTGGCTTCTCGGTTGCTGGCTTCTCGGCTACTGACTTCTCGGGCTTTTCCTTAGGTGGGACATCGGCATTTTTGGGTGCCTTCTTCGGTGTCTCGGCATCTGGGCTCTGCTGCACGGGGCGCACTGGCTCGTCTTTGATCTTGCTCCGCAGTTTGGCGACTTCGGCATCCGTTCCAGCGCGTTTCCATCCGCGATTGATTTCAGCGTTTTCCACTTTTGCGACGACCTTACGCGGCGCGCTGGCGGGCTTCGCGTCAAATGTGGGAGCCGCTACTCGCAGGGAGTCGCCCTTTTCGACGGCGCGCAGGTTGCCTTCGAACTCCTCGTGTCGATCGAGCTTCATGCGTCGAATCGGTTGTGCGCTTTCTCGTGCGATGACGTCGTATTGCGGGCCGTTATTGATGACTGTGTTGTTCACGTAACTGATGTTCGTGATGTTCGTCGTCCGATTGATGATGGTGACGTTTTGCGTCGGCGCGATGATGACGCGGCTGAGGCGGCGCGAGCCAAAATCCCTCACATTCACAAAACTGAAATTCATCGGCCCGATGTCGAAATCCACATCCACCCTTGCGCTAAAGCCGACGGAGCGCGTGAACGTCGCCTCGGGCGGCAGCGGGGCCCAGCCCACATGCCGCTCGCTGCGCCGCCACGAAACCCACGCCGGACCCCATTCCGTGCCGGGCACCCACACCCAGCCGACGCGATCCACGCGCGCCCAGCGGCCATAGTGATACACGGCCCACGAGTAGGGCTCATCGGAATCCCAAGTCCACCCCGCGTCGGTGTAAAGCCAGCGTCCATCGCTGTAAGGCCGCCAATCATCTCCCACATCGCGCGGTTGCCAGCAGTAGCCGTAATCGCCGACTTCGCGCCAGTCGCCGTGGGCTTCGAGGCGGTCGTGGAAAAAGTCGACGGAGAATGTGGCAGCGTGCGCCATACCCGCGATGAGCGTGGCGGCGAGGATGGAAAATAGGCGTTTCATAGGTGTTTAAGTGCTCTGTGGAGAGCGGGTGTCTCTAGTATGACTGCGTGGTTTGTGTGTGTATCGTTTGTCCGGGACGCCGCGTCGTAGTCGTGGTTTCTTCCGTGGTGGTGGTCGTCGTCGCTGGGGCCGGCACGACATACGTTTCATCGGTGGTTTCACATCCGGAAAAGGACAGAATGGCGACGATGGTGAGGGCTGCGAGTGAGAGTGTTTTCATATTGGTAGATCGGTAATTTACTTTGTTGGTCTTGTGCGCCACCAATGACGTTGCCGCCGAGCCCGCCGAGGCCAGCTCCGATCGCGGCTCCTTCGAGCCCTCTGCCGCTTTGGTTGCCGATGATGCCGCCTGCGGCCGCTCCCCCGAGTGCGCCGATGACTGTGCCGGTGCGGGCGTTGGGCCCGCTGGTGCAAGAGGTGAGAGTGATGGTGGCCGCGATGGCGAGTGATGAGAGTAGTTTCATGGCCGCAAGTTTTGTGCGGATAAGCGGGCGACGATATGGGGTGTTGTGCCCATGCCTCTGGGTGGTGGGAATATGGATACAACCAGCCGCACGAGCTGCCGCGAATGGTGAGTGAGGCGGGGAAACTTTCCCGGCTTAAACAAACAAAAACAACATCACACACATGTCTAAATCATCCGTATTCTGTATCACCAAATCACGCGCTCATGCAGAGCGCATCATCGACCGCTTGCACATCGCAGGCTTCGCATATTCCGAAATCTCCGTGCTCATGCCGGAGACGGATTCCGACCACGACATCGGCCATGTCAAAGCGACCAAAGCACCCGAGGGCACAGCCACGGGAGCAGCGGCGGGCGGGCTCGCTGGGGGAGCCATCGGATTGCTCGCGGGCATCGGCGCAATCGTCATTCCCGGCATTGGCGCATTCATCGCCGCAGGACCGCTCATGCTCGCGCTGAGCGGTGCCGCAATCGGAGCTACGGCTGGCGGAGTCCTCGGCGGCTTGATCGGTCTGGGCATCCCAGAAATCGAAGCGCGGATTTACGAGGGAAAGCTGAAAACCGGCAATTACCTCGTCTCCGTCCACGCGGAAACCAACGCGCAGATCGCAAGGGCAAAGGAGATCTACAAAGAGCAAGATGCGGAGGACATCGCGACGACCAGTGAGGCATCCACGCCCGAGCCAGTAGGGGCATCCACTCACCGCAAAGAAGCGCCCGAATTCGCCGATTCGGCACGGTAGAAAACTTGGGGGAAACGACCCTGTGGCCGAGGCAACTCGGCCGCAGGGTTCGTCCTGAAAAGCACACTAAACATGAAAACACTAAACGACCTCTTTTTAGAAGAACTGGCGGACATCTACGACGCCGAAAAGCGCACACTCAAAGCCCTGCCGGATATGGCGAGAGCTGCGACATGCAATAAACTCAAGGCGGCGATTGAATCGCACCTCGAAGAAACCGAAGGCCACGTGGCGACGCTGGAGCAAGTCTTCGAATGCTTTGACCTCAAGCCGAAAGGCCAGACGTGCGAAGCGACCGTGGGGCTGCTGGAGGAAGCGGAAGAAATCGCCGCCGACTTCGAGGACTCACCAGCCATCAACGCCGCACTCGTCTGCGCTGCGCAAAAAATTGAGCACTATGAAATCGCCTCGTATGGCTGCCTGCAAGAATGGGCGCGACTGCTGGGAAATGAAGAAGCGGCGGACTTGCTGGGCGAAATTCTCGAAGAAGAGAAACGAGCCAACGAATCGCTCACGGAGCTGGCGAAGACGACGTGCAACGTCGAGGCGCTGGGCATGCCGGTGAGAAAGGCAAAAGTAGCCAAAGCGAAAGCAGCCTGAGCTGACGCAGAGAAAGCCGACCTTGCGAAAGCGAGGTCGGCTCTTTTTGGGCGCATTCTTCGCGCGTGACGAAGCCTAGGGAGCGGCGACAAGAATGTCGCCGTTGCTTGTTTCGCTTCTACTTCTGCTCCCGCGTTTCCTGCGCTTTGTTACGCAGCGCTTCGGCAGCACGTTCGCCGGAGAGGCGGACGCTTTCGGCAGTTTCCTCGGCGGTCCTTTTTGAGAGAGCCTTTGCGGCCGCGGCGTCTAGTTCGGCTTGTTTGGTGAGCGCGGCGGCGTCGGACTTTGCGTCTTTCGCTACGTCCTTGGCTTTGTTTTCAAGCGCGTCGGCTTTGGTTTCGAGTGCGTCTTTGCGGGATGATTCGACCTTGGAATCGCACGCGGCGGTGAAGAGTGCGGTGATGGCGATGAGTGTTTTCATTGTTTTCATAACGGAGAGGAATCGCGGCGCGAGGGGCCGTTGGTCGTATCTCATTTTCGGACGGTTCGAAAACGACTACGAATCCAAGGATGGCTGGTTTCGCGGGCTGAAGCTCGGCTACGAGAATCCGACCACCGGCGGCGTGCAGTTTACGGCGGCAGGCGAGGGGCTCTACGGCCGCATCGACGCTGAGGCGCAGAGCACATCGGGCGACTTCACGCTGCGCACTTACCTGCGAGATAAGTGAATGATCGCGTGTCCATCTTCACCGAATACAAGGCCCTCGTTTTCCAAGACGCAATCGTCGTGGACAATTGCCTGAATCACCTGCTCGGCGTCGGCGTGCGCGTGAAGTTCTAAACGGTACACAAAACCACAGGCCGCAGTCCGGTGGATTGCGGCCTTTTTCGTTTTCGAAAGTAGGGTTTCACCCCATCCCGGAAGCAATATCTCAGCACTACGTTCGCGGCCTGATGAAAACCTACAAACGCTCCAAACCCATGACCACTGAACTCGCCGACGCATCCCCCGTAGCGGAAGCCCCGACCCGCGAAGAAATCGCCGCGCGTGCCTACGAGAACTTTGAGAGCGAAGGCTCTCACCACGGCAGCGACCTTGAGCACTGGCTCGCCGCCGAATCCCGCCTGTTCGCAGAACGCAGCTTCTAGCCGCGGTAGGGAAACACCCCATACACCCTACAAAGACGATCTCGTAGCATTTTGCCTCATGAAAAATCCATCTATCAAACGACGCTGTATCCTCGCCATCAGCGCGTCCGCTTTGCTCTTCGCAAACGCGCCACTCCAAGCGACTGAAGCTGACGAAAAAATTGAGAACGCCGCCAACGCATCCTACGTGTTCAAGACCTACCTCGAAGGCGACTCCGTCAAAGTCGAAGCCGACAACGGCGAAGTCACTCTGACCGGAACCGTGACCGATGAATCGCACAAATTTCTCGCCGAAAACACCGTCGCCGCCATGCCCGGCGTGAAGCGCGTGCTCAACCAACTTAAAGTCACAGACGCCCCCGCCGAGCAGTCCGATACGTGGCTTTTTCTGAAAGTGAAAAAGGCTCCCCGCTGTTTAGAGTGGGATTCAGAGAGGAACGGCATTGATGAACTGGGCCGGATTCTTGGGGGAACAATTACGCTGACGCGGGAGAGGAAAACGCCTACCCAAAGGAGACACCATTGGAAGCAAACGCATTATTCGAACTAG
>CAMDQC010000121.1 GCA_945905735.1 Prosthecobacter debontii
CACGATTTTCGTGAGGTCATTCGCCGCGAAATCCACCTGCACATTTTGCGCGGTGAAGTCGGTGCCGCCGAGCGCGCTGCCGTTCGTGGTGTTGAAGGTGACGCTGACCGCAGTCGTCGTCGTGCCGGAGCGAGTGATGGTCACGGGGAGCGTGCCGCCATTTTCCGCAATGGAGTAGGTGGCTGCGTTGAGCACCAGCGAGGAGGGCAGCGGGTCGGTATCCACGATGGTGACGGTCGCCTCTTTCGGGTCTATCGCGATACCGCTCGCAGGTGGAACGGTGATGACTCCTTTGAACGTCCGGTTTGCCGCGAAGCCGGCGACATCAATGATGTCCACATCCACCGTCTTGCTCGTCTCGCCGATGCCAAACTCCACGGCGGTGTCTGTCTGCCCGGTGAAGTCCACGCCGTCAAACGCGGTGATTTCCACGGTGCTGAAGTTTACCGTAACCGCGCTGTCGAGCTTGTTACTGCGCTGGATGGTGAACGTGACTTTCCCGGATGCATCGTCCTCATTCACGGAATAGACAGCGGAGCTGAAAGCCAGCGCTGGCGTGGCGAGAGAGGTGATGGTGGGAAAAAATGTAAGCGTCGCACTGTCATCGAGCCGGAAGGCTCCGCGCAGGGGTGCATCCACTGCGGGGGATTGTGGCTGTATGATATAGAAGTCGAGGACTGAGTTGTTCGTCCCGTTTGCAAACGTGTTCTCAATGCCAAAGCCACCCGTGGTGAAATACTGGTAAGATGTGCTCTCCTGCATGAACGACGCGAAGCTGTTCGACTTCGTCGCATCCTGAATCACTGCGACTGAGCCCGATTCCGTCTGGTCGATGTTCGTATTTCCCTCGGCAAATTTCGCGGTCATGGGGACGATTCGCCCAGTGCTCACAGGGTTTTGCGCGTTGAGCGAGCCCGTCTTCCACGGCGCAGATTGCACGCCGGGGAGCGCCTCACGGCGACTGGCGAAGAGTGTGCGATTGGCGACTCCGTTGCCCGCAGTGACTTGGGTGCCGCTGACGCTCCAGCGCACATCGGCGCGGGTGCTCCAGTTACTGCCATAGGTGGTATTGAGGTCGCTGAGCGCATTCGCTCCCAGATTGACGGTGAATGCAGCGCCGACGCCGATGAACTGCGACACCGGCCCTACGTTGATCATGATGTCCTTGAGCGCGCCTTGTCCGCCCGTCGCACGAAAGCAGACGAAGACATCGCCATCGTTATATGCTAAAGCTGCGTGCGCGGATGGCACGGTTGAGAAAAGGCCGAGCGTTAAAGCGGCAGCCTTGAGAAACTGTCTTAGTTTTGTTGAGATCGTCATGGAATTTTTGCGTTGTCGTTTTAGTCGTAAGAGAACGCTCCACTTGTCCCCCAACGTTGAAGAAACGACAAGTTACACACTGTGACGTGTGGGTGCCGAAAATAAGACAGCGCCTTACTTTCGGAACATATCCGCTTCGGAAATGTGACGTGCCCTAAGTTCGAGCGCTTGCTATTTCTTGCCTATGAAATCTCTCGCCTACGTGGCCATCCTGTCGTTCCATTTCCTCGCATCGGTGTTGGCCGCCGAGACGCAGTTCGATCTCCCAGCGGAGACGCAAAAAGCGGACGCTGGGGATGCGGAAGCGCAATATGCCGTTGGGCGCGCTTACTTTAAGGCCGATGGTGCGCCCAAGGATTTTGCGAAAGCGGCAGACTATTTCCGCAAAGCTGCGGCGCAGGGCCATGCGAAGGCAAAGACGAACCTCGGAGGCATGTACATCGGGGCGCAGGGCGTCGCCGCCGATGAGGCAGAGGCGATGCGGCTTTTCACGGAGGCCGCAAAGCAAGGCGACGCCGTCGCGCAGACGAACCTGGGCTGGATGTATGCGAGCGGAAAGGCGACGACGAAAGACATGGGCGAAGCAGTCCGCTTCTATCGCCTCGCTGCGGAGGCCGGGCAGGCCGACGCGCAGTTGCGCCTCGGCGACCTCCTGCTGAAAGGGACTGATGGAGTGACAAAAGACTACGCCGAAGCAGCCCGCTGGCTGAAGCAGGCAGCGGAACAAGGGAAGGCCGCAGCGCAAAACTCGCTGGGCGTGATGTGCGAAAGCGGATTCGGGATGGAACCGAACATCGCAGAAGCCGTGACGTGGTTTCGCGCCGCCGCCGAACGCGGCGAGCCCCGCGGGCAGATGAATCTCGGGCGGATGTATGACAAGGGCACGGGCGTAGAAGCGGATGCGGTGCTGGCCTGCATGTGGCTCACCCTGAGCAAGGACCAAGACGAGGCGACGGGACGAAATTATTTGAAAGACCTCTTAATCAATGGCCGTGCGACGCAGCGGCAACTCGCTGAGGGAATCGAGCGAGCGAAGGCGTTTGTGGCGAAGCGGTGATAGAGAGCAACCGCCTACTTCACCGCAGCAGGCTCGGGGTTGAGCGCAGCGGCGCGCATTCTCTCTGCGAATGCCTGCCAGCCGTATTGAGCGCGGTAGAGTTCTTCTTCGTAGGTAAATGGGCTTTTGGCCCTCGGGCGCTTGGGGGCGCTGGGGCTTGCTCCATTGGCTTGCGCGGTCGGCTGCGCGGCTGCTGGAGTCGCGTGGGCTACTGAAACGGCTGGGGCCGCCGGGGTGGGCTCGGGCGTTGTGGAGGGAGTCGGCTTTTGCCCTTCTCCGAGGGCCGGTTTCGTTTTCCCTCCTCCCGTAAGTAACGACTGAGGCGTTTTGGAGGCGGGGGATGCAGGCGTTGGCGCGCTTTGTGGGCGGGCCTCGAAATTGACGGGGCGTTTGTGCGATTCGCGAAATGCGATGCCGGGCTCGCTAGTCGGCGCGGGTGCGGCGCTGGGGTCGGCTGGCGCGGGCTGTACAGAATCGGGGAGCGGACGGGAGGGCGTGGGAGGCTTTCCTTTTGTAAAATATGAGGTCTCCGGCAATGGCTCGGCGACGGCTTCGGGGGTGTCTTTTGCAGGGGAGAAAAATCCCCGTGCGGTCGGCTTCGTGGGCGGGTCGGCGGGCGGGACGAGGGTGACGTAGGCATAGCTTGCGAACCCTGCGAGTGCGAGGGTGCCTGCGGCGGTGAGTGCGAGCTTTTTGGTCATAGTCTTCTTTTTCCACCGAACACGAAAGAGCCGACGCTGGCCATGCTGATAACCAACGTCGGCTGACTTTCGCTATTCGCGTCTGTCTTTTAGCAAGACGATTTAGAGGTGGGTGATGACGCCGCCTTCGACGGCCTTCGAGACGTTCATCGTGCTGATGAGCGTGCCACTGAGGGCTCCGTCCACGGTGAGGATGCGGTTTGCAATCGCGTCTGCTACAGCTTTTCCGTTCGGGCTCGTCGTCCCGTAGGAGCTGCGGTATGCGAGGTTCTGGTATTCCCAGAGCGAATAGAGCCCCTCAGTGATGAGGTTATCGTTGTAGCTCGCTGGTACGCCGTTCGAGCCGATTGGGCCGTTCGCGATGGAGTAGCCGTTCCACTTCATGCGGTGGGCGGTGTTTCCAGCGATGGCCGAGGTCTTCGTGGCGCGTTGTGCGTCTGCGCGTCCAATGTAGCCGACGGTGTATCCATTGCCGAACAGGAGTTGGTCTGCGCCGGCTGGGGTCGCTGCGGTGCTGGAGCCCGGAGTCGCCAAGAGGTCAGAGACAAAGCTGCCGCTGGAGTAGCCGGATTGACCGATGCCGAACGCCTGACCGAGGACGGTCTCTGCGGGATAGAGCTTCAGTGTGGTGATGGAGCTGCCTGCTGTGCCAACGGTGCCGCTGACGGTGCCTTGGACGTGCTGAACGCCGCCAAATACACCGACGCCGGTCTCCGCGAGACAGGAGAGACGTGTGCCGGAGTCGAAGTTGCGCCCGATTACATAGACGTACTTCGTATCCGCTGGGTTACCGGTGAACTGCGAGAGCGGCGCACCGCCCGAGAGGACGGCTTGCGCCAGCAGCGGCGTCATGTTGTCCAGTGTTGACGGCGAGTCATTACCTGCGACCCATTCAAAGGCGATGATGCCGACTTGCTGCTCAACAAGCGACACGGTGGTGAAGCCTGTGGCTGCTTGCGAGGAGTCTTCCATGGTCACGTCCGCGAGGCTGGTCTCGGCTGGGAATGTGCCGGTATCGAGCGCGTAGGACATCGTGGCGTCTGTGAACGCCAGGGGTGTTCCGTTGACTGCGGCGCTGAGGTTTGTGATGGATGGCCAAGTGGTCACTGCAATGTTTTGCACGACTGTCTTGATGCCGCCGGTCGAGCCGGACCATGAGCACTTCACGGTCACTACGCCTGCCGCTGGGACACTGGCGATGGAGCCTTGAAGGATTGCACGGTTCGTGGATGTGACGCCGCTGCCGCTCGATGAGCTGTAGGCCGATTTCACGTTTGCGGCACCGCCCATCACGTTTTGGATGGCAGTGATGGTCGCATTGCGGAACGCTGAGGAGCCTGTGATGTGGATGACGGTGTCAGCCTGAGCCGAGAACGCCATGAGTGATGCAGCCGTGGCTGCGAGGATGGTTTTTTTCATGTTTGTTTTTGTTCTGATTGTTTTGTGTTTGTGTTTGTGGGTGAGTGATTAAGCAGTCTGGCGGCGGCGGCGGGAGATGAGCAGGGCCAAACCGGCACCGAGCGATGCGACGGTCGTCGGCTCTGGCACTCCTTCGGGGGTGAAGGTGACAGCGCCCGATGTGCCATCAATGGACACGTTGCCGATGAAGTCGGACGGGGCTCCGTTTGTACCTACGCGGATGTCGTAGAGGTCGAGGTATGCATTGTCTGCTCCGAGGCCGAAGTTCGCCTCAATGCCGCCAGCGAACTCTTTAAACGCGGCAGAGGAGGTGGAGTTCCCGAGGTCGCCACCGGGCATATAGCTGCGGTAGCTGTTGGTTTCGCTGTTTGACTGGATGAGTGCAAATGAGCTGTTGGTGGACTCAATCTGCGTGCCGTTGCTGCCGACCGCAAACTTGGCGGCGAGTTCGACCATTTCATTCGTCGGTGTGCCTTGGCCCGCGAGACTTCGGCGAGGCCACGCGGTAGAGTCTTGCGTGCCGAGGACGCCACCAGCGACGTTTTGAGCGCGACTGGCAAAGGTGGTGCGTGCGGTGGTAAAGACACCACCGGCGACAGCCTTGGTGCCCGAGAGGCTCCAAAGGATGCTGCTGCTGGTCGCCCAGCCGGGGAAGAGCACGTCGAGGTCTGCTTTAATATTACCGATGCTGAGGGTGACGGGGGTGGTGGCACTGAGGAGGCTGCTGGCCTGCCCAATGTTGACCTCGTAGCTTTGTGTGGCGCCCCGGAAACCGAGGATCAAATCGCCGTCCGCGTAAGCGAGCGCTGCGTTTGAGTGAGTGGGAGCGAGCAGGACCCCGGCGAGTGCCAGTAGCGCGGTCGTTCCGATTTTTTGGATGTTCATTAGATGTATGTGTTTAGGTTTTTTTGGATGAGCCAAACACAGCGAACGCCGCGCTTGGTTCGCTGAAACATATATGAATGAAATTCGCTTTCGGCAAAGGGTTTACTGTGACTTGTTGCAGCCGAATTTGACAGTTGTGTGTGAACGAGGTGACACCGCGAAAATGTAGCAAGAATGAGGCTTGCACGGCATCGCGCCGCCTCCAAATCGCCATATTTCGCAGCCTGAGATTCTGCCGGGATTGTAGGATATGATTTCGCAAGGTTGCCTCCGTTTTTTATTCGCTCAGGCGATAGCCAAAGCCGCGCACCGTCTGCACTTGTTCGGCTGCGCTGCCGAGGCGTTCGCGGAGCCGACGCATGTGCGTGTCCACGGTGCGAATCTCGATTTCCGAGTCGGTGCCCCACACGGCAACCAGCAACTCGTCGCGGGAAAATACACGGCCCGGCTGCCGGAACAGCGCGCTCAAAAGGCGAAACTCTACGGCGGTGATTTCCACCTTTTTCCCGTCCACTCGCACTTCATGCCCGTCGCGATCCAGCGAGACGCCGCCGATAGCCGAATGCCGACCCAGCACGGGCATCGCGCCCCGTCGGGAGAGGATGCCCTTTACGCGCAGCGTCAGTTCGCGGGGGCTAAATGGCTTCGTCACATAATCATCCGCGCCGAGTTCCAGACTGACAATGCGGTCCACTTCTTCCTTCCGCGCGGTGAGAATAATGACGGCGATCCCCGCCGTGCGTGGGTCTGCTTTTAAAGAACGGAGCACATCATTGCCGGACATCCCCGGCATCATTAAATCGAGTACCACGAGCGCGGGCTCGAGCCGCCGCGCCTTTTCCAACGCTTCATTTCCGTCTGATGCCTTGATGACTTGGAATCCTGCACTGATGAGGTTTTGCGAGACGAGCGCGACGACATCCGCTTCGTCATCGGCAACGAGGATTTGCTTTGGATTTGGACTCACGACACGTCCCTCCCAATCAAAATGGATGCGCAAATTTTTCCTGTAATTCCGTAGTTCAACACATAGCGTTTCTAAAAGGCGTGCGTTACAACCGGGTTGCGCTTGCGTGAAACTGCCGGGACAACTCCAACTCGGAAGCGCACGGGGGGATGCGTTGTAATTCACCTTCAAAAGAACGCAAAAGACGTCCGCCGCCCCGAAACCCGCATGAATGCGAAGTCAGCCTCCGCGAACTGCCGAACTTGGATTAATCGCCGATTGCACGGTGAGTTTTCGGAGCATACAACTCCTGCATGAAAACCGCGCTGCTCCTAGCCTTCTGCCTCGCAGTTGCTCCACTTCAGCGGGGCATCGCCTGCGCGTGGGACAGCGACACGCTGCGTGACGAGGCGAAGCAAAAGGGAAGTTTGTATGATTTCATCACCGGGCAGTTTCCGCATCACGGGGCAGGATACTATCGCGAACGGGTTCGGCGACTCGCGGCAAAGGCGGCTCCCACATTTGAAGAGCGCAACGATCTTGCGGTCGCATACATCCGGCTGGAGCGGTGGAAAGATGCCGAGAGTCTCCTCCAGCAGAACCTCGCCGAGAAGCCGGAAGACTATTTCACCATGTCGAACCTCGGCGTTTTGGAAAAGAAGCGGGGGAACTTCGCAGCATCGGCGGCTTGGATTTCAAAGGCCCTGACGATCAAGCCCGAAGGCCACCTCGGGCTGGGTGACTGGTATCTTCTTAATCTCAAATTCCGCGTTCAGACCGCATCGGTTCCGAAGGCAAAACCTGTGCAGAACTTTTTAGGCGAAGCCTACGCGGATGCGTTCAATCCAAGATTCACCACTATAGAGCCTGCAAAGCAGATGGACTACGCGCCGGATCGCTTCGACCGGCTCCAGCGCTTGCTCGAGAACGACCAGACATTTGCCGACGGCTTCCTCGTCATGGGCGATTTTCTGGCAAATCGGGGCGACCTGAATCTCGCATACCTCTGCTACAAAAAGGCCTCTGCCCTCAATCACCCGAACCCGCCGGAAGTCGCCCGCCGAATCGCGTCATTGTATTCGCAATTTCACATGGCGACATTCGACGGAGGCGGGCCGAAGGCCTATCGGGCGTGGATGCAGAAGATCACAGCGCAACACAGCGCCGAGGCTGCGCGCGCGTTTTCACTCGCGGAAAAATGGCAGGCGCAATTTCAGGAAACCGAAGGTGCCCTCGCGGGTCGAATCGGTGATACCGTGGCAGAACCATCGCGAGTGGAAGAGGAACTCGTCCGCCGGGGCGTAAAGCGCCCGCTGCCGTAAGGAGTAAGGCCCTCTGCGGTCAGAATAGCCGCATCGGTACGGGATTTCGGGTGGCGGAACTCTTCCCTCGAAACATTTCTTTGGACGGCTGATGGCGTTGGCTTGACGGCGCACGCTTAACCGCTACATCAAGCGTCGCTCCAACGCGAAACCACCATATAGTGTGGTTTCGTTATCTTTTTAAACCAATAAACAACTTCCAATGACTGCTGCTATTTCTGAACCCGATGCTCTCACCTTTTCTGGCGATAAAATCGTCGCCACTGAGCAGGGAGATTTTGTCGTTTATACGATGGGCTCGAAGACATTCCGGCTGGATAAAACGAAGGCCCGCGCACGGTTGGCTGGGAAGAAAGTCATCAACGGGATGCGCAGCGCGGAGCTGAACATTTTGCCGCTGAAGTACCACGACGCGTATCGCATTTATAAGCAGATGAAGGCGAACCACTGGGAGCCCGATGTCATCGATATGACGCGCGATTCGCAGCAATGGAATACAGGCGCACTCTCGCCCAAAGAGCGGTGGATTATCGAGATGGGCGTGGGCTATTTCTCCGCAGCGGAAGGCATCGTGGGCGACTCCGTGCTGCACGTCATTGAGGACAATCTGACGGCAGCAGAGCTGAAGCACGCTTCCCTGCGGCACATCGCGGAAGAGTCCATCCACATGGATTCGCTGCTGCACATCATCGGCTCGCTAAACATCGACCTTGATGAGGTGACGGCGAAGTTCACCGACATCCCGAGCGTGCAGCGCAAAAACGCGTTCATCACGCGGCAGATGCCCGAGTTGAAAATGGGGATCGATCTCACGCAGACGGTGAACAAACAGAAGTTCGCAAAGGCGATATTCGGCATCACGCAGGTGATGGAAGGCACGCAATTCTACGCTCTCTTCGCGATGATTCTCTCGCTGCACCGGCAGAACAAAATGACGGGCATCGGCCAGATGTTCCAATACACGTTGCGCGACGAATCGAACCACATCGAGCTCGGTCGCTACATCCTCACGCAACTGATCGCGGAAAACCCAGATCTATGGACGCCGGAGTTCCGCGCAGAGCTCGTCGAGTTCATGCGCGAAGGCGTCGAGCTGGAGAAAGAATTTGTGCGCGATTGTTTGCCGGAAGACGGCGTGGGAATGACGCAGGCGGACTTTTTGACCTATGTGGAATACAACGCTGACCGACGTCTTGCGGGGCTGAATCTGCCGACACTCTCAAACGTGAAGACAAATCCTTTCGCGTGGTTGGACGAGGTGATCTTCCTGCGCAAAGAGAAGAACTTTTTCGAGACGCGCGTGACGGAATATCAGACCAGCGGCAGCGTGACGAACGCGGCGGAAGACGACTTGGTGTAAGGGGACTTCCCCCGGAAAAATACGGCGATTGCCGTGCGAGAAAAAGTTTCGGCGTCTCGTGTCGCACGACACGAATCATGCTCATTTGATTTTCCCATGTTGCGGAAATCAAATGTTCACGCCATCCATGTGCGTTCTTAAATGACTGATACGAAAGATAACGCCGAGCCTCAGACGACGCCGGAAAATACGACACCACCTGCAAGCGCGCGCGGATATAGAATGCCGGCTGAATGGGAGCCACACGCCGCGACTTGGCTGAGTTGGCCGCGCCGCGAGGGTATCTCGTTTCCCGGCAAGGGCGCCTACGATAAAGCGATGCCCGCGCTGGCGAAAATGGTCCACGCGCTGGCGGACTCCGAGCCCGTCCACATCAACGTCTGCGACGCAGCGCACGAGACGGATGTGAAGAAAATCCTCACGAAAATCGGCGCGAAGACGAGCCACGTCACGTTCCATCACATCCACATTAACGAGCCGTGGTGCCGCGACCATGGGCCGATTTTTGTCACCCGCAAGCAAGAGCCCAAGCTGCTCACGCTCGACTGGGACTACAATGCGTGGGGGATGAAATACCCGCCGTTCGATGACGACGACTACGTGCCCACCGCTATCGCGCAAAAACTCGGGCTGCCCGTGGAATATCCCGGCATGATCCTCGAAGGCGGCTCGATCGATGTGAATGGCTCGGGCCTTTTGCTCACGACGCGCAGTTGCTTGCTAAACCAAAATCGCAATCCCGATCTTTCGCAGGCGCAGATCGAGCAACGCCTGTGCGACTGGCTGGGCGTGAAGGAAATCCTTTGGCTCGGCGATGGCATTGAGGGCGATGATACGGACGGACACATCGACGACATCGCGCGATTCGTCAGCGAGGATGAAATCGTCTGTGCATTTGAGGAAGATCACGGCGATCCGAACTTCGAGCCACTGAAGGCGAACTTCGACTACCTCGCCGGGCTCACCGCGAAGGGCAGCTCGAAAAAAATGTCCGACCACGCGGACGAGGAAGGCGATAACGACGCCACTCCCGGCGACGACGGCCCGATCTCGCGATTCGATGTCCACAAGCTCCCGATGCCGCACAAGATGATGCGCGATGGGCAGCGACTCCCTGCCAGCTACGCGAACTTTTACATCGCGAACAAGGTCGTGCTCTTGCCGACGTTTGCGGATTCCAACGACCGTTGGGCGGTGGCGATTTTGGAGAAAGCGTTTCCTGACCGGAAGGTGATCCCCATTGACTGCCGCGAGCTTATTTGGGGCCTCGGGGCATTCCATTGCCTCACGCAGCAAATGCCGCTTGTTGGTTGAGAGATGAGAGTTGAGGGTTGAGAGTCCGCTCAGCGGAATAGGCCGACCCAGCGGTGGGCGAAGCGCACTTCGTCGATACGAGTCGTGGGCGTGGGCTTTTTGCGGAGGACGACGCCAAATTGCTTCGGCAGTTCGAGCCCCTTCTTCGTGAACTCCAAATCGTGTAGCGGTGGCACGGCGCTGTCGGAATTAGGGTTGATGAATACTCGCGATTCCAGCGTCCACTTGCCGCCCGGCTCTGGCTTTAGCTCGAAGCGCTGCACGACACACAGAGGCTTGTTGCCGTTTGGGATTTTTTTGATCTCTTTGCGGTCGTTCATCGAGACTTCAAACCCCGCGCCTTGGTCGCCGATGATCGTGCGAATGGGCTTTTTCACGTCCGAAGGGTCAAATGCGTTAAACTGAAACTCGCTCTCTGGGCCGAAGGGCGCGTCTGAATGTTGGAGGGTGATTCGGAAAAAAAAGACGGTCGGTTTCTTCGGGTCCACAGTCACCGCCTTCGGGGGTAAAAAGCGCGTCAAAATGAGATCCGTTGAGTCTGGCGGTGGCGGTGGCGCGGGGGGAGCTGCGGGTTTCGGGCTGGGACTTAAGATGACCTTTTCGCCCACCGTCGGGACTTTGGCAAAAGCAAGTGAGCCCGCCTCCACCTTTGCTAAGTCGTCGAAGTTCACCGTCCAAGGCCCCGCCCAACCGGTGCCGCCAGTCATCCCGGCGACCTTGCCGCCCGACGGATACTCGAACCCATCAATCGCGAAATAGCTCGGGGGCTCGGGAGCGGGAGTTGCCTTCGGTGGGGCTGGCGGATCGGCTTTCTTCGGCGCGGGATCCGGGGCTTTGGTGCCTCCAAGCCGCGAGGGCGGATCGACGGGATTATCAGCCTGCTTTTTGGTTCTGTTTTTCCACAAGAACGCTCCCGCCATTCCCATGCAGGCAAATAACAGCAGGAGCATCGAGGCGAGCGAGAGCATCTGCCGCTTTTGTGCGAGGCGGGCGACTTCCCTCTTTGCTTCCGCGATCACTTTTTTTGTATCGACGGGCTCTGCCGCTGAAGGCGGAGTCTCCGTCTGAGTGGGAGTCGGACGCGGTGCCGGGCGAATCCCCGAAACTGTCGGCTGTGGTGGCGCAGTGCGCACGATTTTCGGGCGGATTTTCTCGGGAACCGCAGGCGGCAGCGGTGGTTGGAGCGCAGCGAGACTCTCCAGCGCTGCCACGGCGGAAGGGACACGCAGTGCCGGGTCTGGCGCGAGAAGTTTCGCCACCCATTCGATGAGTCCTTTTGGCAGTTCCGGGCGCAACATCCCGAGCGCATTCACATCCAGACTCGGCCAGGCGGCGATAAACTCCTCCTTTGTGCTGCACGGCAAAAGGCGCTTCCCCGTGAAGAGATAATACAGCACTGCGCCCGCAGAAAATAGATCCGCCACATGCGATGGTGGCTCGCCCGCGAAGCGCTCCGGCGCTGTGTATGCGTAGGATTCCGGGGAAAGCTCAGGCCGGTAATTTGCAAGGCCCCAATCCAGCACCATCACCAGCGGACGTCCCTCGGGAAGATCGATAATCACCGTATCGCTCGCCTTCAAATCGCCGTGCGGATACCGCTGCCGCTCGCCACTGCGAAGCGCGGAAAGGAGCTGCGCGGCAATGTCCACCGCGTGTGCAGCGCTGATCGGGCGCTTCGCCGGCACGTCCAGGCCGCGATGCCCCTCAGCGCATTCATACACGAGCACCGTCCCGTCTTCATCCGGGAACGCATCGAGAAGCTGCACGATATTCACCCCTGAGATCGTCTGAAGTTGCGGCGCATCGCGGAGCAACGCCTCCACATCGAGCGGATGCGCCACTTGGCCCTCCGTAAGCAAGAGCTTCAAAGCGACCACACGCCCAGCCTTATCGGCGGCGCGGTAAACCAACCCAGCGTCGCCAATCGCCAATCGCGTCTGTATCTCAAATTGCTCGGTAGCTCGGCTCATGAACAACGACACGCATAGCGGGACAAAGGCCACGTCGGAAAGATATTTAGCATTCCCGCCCGCGTATCGTTGACGCTGCCAGCGCGCTCACGTAATCACCCCGCGTGAACGAAAAATACGTGCTCCCAAATTGCCAAGCCTCCGTCCTCTGCGAAGACATCCGCCGTGAAATTACCGGAATGCAAACGCTCGTCGGCGTCATCAACGCCGTCCCTGCCCCGCAAATTCCGATAGGCTTCCTAAAGCTCTGCCTATGGACTCGATGGTGCAACGGAGTCGGCGAATTCAAGCAGACCGCCAAGATGCTCGCCCCCGACGAAAAAATCCTCGGCGAAAGCTCCGTCACCTTCCGCCTTAAAGAGATGGAAGCTATGGCCACCAACGTGAACCTTTTCACCAACATCCAATTCAAGACACTCGGCGTGTATCACATCGAGATCTACTTGGACGACCAGCTCATCATCCGTTACCCGCTACCCGTCATCCACGTCCAGTTGCCGGGGCAGCCTGCGGCGTAGTCGTCGCTGTGATTGGTGATTAGTGAGATGTGATTTGTCGCAAGCGTCCTGTTGCGACCAGTCACTACTCACCAATCACAATTCACAAATCCGCCTCTACCGCAGCGCCGCCCACACCCGGTGTACGTCGTCGTGGTCCTCAAACGCTTGCAGGAACTCCCCGACTTCTTCGAGCTGCTCCTCGGACAGCTCCGGGAAGTTCTTCGCGATGTAGCCAAACTCACTCGTCACCACGGTCCACCCGTTTGTGCTGAGCCACTTCGACACCGTCGCCAAATCCCCACGCTCCGCGATAAATCGCGCGCCGTGCGCTCCAGCAGGGATGTCTTCATTCTGGTCGTGCGTTAGCGACTCCACATTCTGCGCGCCTGCCTCGATGGCGGCTTCCTCGATGTCCTTCGTCGCATCCGCGTGATGCGCCTCCACCAGCGCCACATGGTCGAACAGAAACTTATTGCTCCCCGGCGCACCGAGCTGGCCTTTTTTGAACATCACCCGCAGCTCCGGCGCAGTACGGTTATTATTGTCCGTGAGCACCTCCACGATGAGCGCGATTTTGTGCGGCGCGTAGCCCTCGAAGACGATGTGCTCCATCACCATCTTCTCATCTCCCAACCCAGCGCCCTTCTTGACTGCGCGCTCGATCGCGTCGCGCGTCACCGAGTTCCGGCGAGCCTTTTCGATGGCAGCAAAAAGGCGCGCGTTCGACTCCGGGTCAGCCCCGCCGAGCTTTGCAGCGACGGAGATTTCCTTGGCGAGTTTCCCGACAACTTGACCTTTTTTCAAGTTGGCGACTTCACGTTTAGCTTGGAGCCATTGTCTTCCCATAAGGCCGCGCGTTGTAGCAGGGCGCTCCAAGTCGGCAAGCGAGGTTTGGAGCAAAAGCGGCATTGCCTACGCGGGCGGCATCCGGCATCGCACTCGGTGAACTTGAACGAAAACGCACCAATCCTTTATGCAACGAGCGCCCGCATCGGTGGTGCGGGGCTGGATGCCGTCGCGCTGGAATCGCTGCGGGCGCTGGAAAATGCGGGACTGCCGTGGAAGGCGCTGGCTTTTGAAAACCGCAGCGAATTGCCCTCTGCCCGCATCGCCACACTGCGCTGGCATCCGGTGCGGTTGCTGAGTGGGCTGGGTAGTCAGCACTATTACGGGGCGAAAAAGCACGCGCTGGATCGTGCGGCGGCGCGCACACTTGGGCGTGGTGAGTGGCGCGTCTTTCATGGCTGGACGGGCGAGTGCGCCCGCTCGCTGCGCGTGGCGAAGGCGCGCGGCATCCCGTCGCTCATCGAGATTCCCACTTGGCACCGGCACAAGGGCAAAGACCTCCCGCTGCGTCTCACCAAGACGGAGCGCGAGACGGCGGCGCTGCAGGGCTGGGCGGCTTGGAAGAACGGCTTGCTCATCCCCCGCCAGCAGACGCTCGAAGAGTATGATTTGGCCGACCTGATCCTAGTCCTCAGCGAGAAGGCGGAGGAGACGTTCCTCGCCGCCGGAGTGCCGCGCGAGAAGCTCTTCCGGCATCAGCGCGGGGTGGATGTGGAGCGGTTCACGCCTGCGGTGCCGCCGGAGAAATTCGTCGCGGTGTTCGTCGGCGCGCTCATCAAACGTAAAGGCGTGCATCACCTACTCGACGTGTGGAAGCGCCTCGCGCTGCCCGATGCCGAACTGCGGCTCATCGGCGCAGTCCACGACGAAATCGCGCCGCTGCTCCACGATGCGCCCGCGAATGTGAAGGCGCTGGGTTTTGTAAAAGATGTCGCCGCCGAGTATCGCGCTGCCGCCGTCCACATCTTCCCCAGCGAGTGCGAGGGCAGCGCGAAATGCACATACGAAGCAGCGGCTTGCGGACTGCCGCAAATCACCACGCGGGAAGCGGGCGATGTCGTCCTCGATGGCGTGAACGGCCTCATCATCCCCCCGAACGATCCCGACGCACTGGCCGCCGCGATCCAGCGCCTGCACGCCGACCGCACCCTCTGCGCCAAGCTCGGAGCGGCAGGACGCGAGCGTGTGTGCGCGCAGTTTACCTGGGCGCATTTCCGCACCCGCCTGCTCGCCGCGTATGCGCGGCTGAAGCCATGAACGTCCTCGTCCTACAGCTCAAACGCATCGGCGACCTCATCCTCACCACGCCCGTTCTTTCCGCATTAAAAGCGAATGGCGCACGCATCACGCTCATCGCCGATGGGCCGTGCGCCTCACTGCTCCCGGCACTGCCCGGCGTGGATGAAGCACTTTCTTTTTCGCGAAAAGGAAACAACTCCGCCGTGTGGAAGCGCATCCGCGAGCGGGGCTGGGACGTGTGCCTCGACTTCACCGGCAGCGACCGTTCGGCCTTCATGGGCTGGCTCTCGCGCACGCCGCGCCGCATCACTTTCCATTGGGTCTGCAAGCGTCTCCTGCGCCGTCTCGCGTATCACGAGTTCGTGGATTCGCCCGTCCGCCTCGCGCACACTTGCGACCATTACCTCGACCTCCTGCGCCCGCTCGGCATCACCTCTGCCGACGCCGCGCCCACGCTCCACGTCCCCTACCCCGCGCAGGAAAAAGCGCGCAATCTTCTCGCCAGCGCGGGCATCTCCGGCAGCTACGCATTGCTCCATCCCGGCACCGCGCGGCCCGAGAAATACTGGCTCCCCGAGCGATGGAGCGAAGTCATCGAGGGGCTCAAAGTGCTCGGCCTCACGCCCATCCTCACCTCCGGCCCGGACGCCTTCGAGCTGCAACACGCGGGGCAGATTTCCGGCGCGCCGCTCGTCCGTCCGCCGGACCTACTGACCCTCGCCGCGCTCGTGGAGGGCGCACGCATTACGATCAGTTGCGACACCGCCGTCGTCCACCTCGCCGCCGCATTTCGCCAGCCGCAGATCGCCCTCTTTGGCCCTACGAACCCATTCCACTGGCGACCGCGCCACGAGCGCGCCATCGTCCTCAGTGCAGCGCAACCGGAGACGCCGCTGGGCCGCTTTCTCCCGAAGATGCAAGGGGCACCGACAGCGAAGATTCAGAGCCCGGCTGTGCTGCGAGCGGCTGAGACGCTGTTGGCTGCTTCTTCTTCGGCAGGTAGCTCTTAAACTTCGCCAGCCACCGCCGCGCCCACGCGAACTCGATGCCGAGAATCGCCAGCCCGAGCGGAATCACGAGAATCGAAGGCCCCGGAGTCACCACCATCGCCACGCCGATCAGCAGGACAGTGAGCCCGATCACGAGGATGAAAAGCCGCCGCATCGTCCGCCAAGTCGCCAACAAAGCAGCCGTCGTCACCGAGTGCTGGGCACTTGATTTTGGAGTCGGCTCAATGGTGGATTCGTTCTGCATCTGTCCGCTCACCATAGCAGCAAATCCGCCGTCTGAGTGTGAAATGTAAGTGAATCTTCGGCTCATCGCTGTTTAGAGTGGGTAAAATCATGAGGGTTTGAGGGAGGGGAGATTGAGGTTGAGAGAGGCGGCTTTGAGGTAGGAGATGGCTCGGAAGAACTCAAAGTTGCGGAAGCCTCGGGCCATGCGTTTGGCGAGTTGGAGTTT